>CAXTTL010000212.1:0-8485 GCA_964247135.1 uncultured Deinococcales bacterium
CACGCTGCCCAATTCGGCGGCGTGTCCCATCGAACCGCGATACGGGTGTCCATCAAGGATGATGCCACCGCCGATGCCAATGCCCAAATAAATATAAATAAAATGCCGATACGAGCGTCCAGCCCCGTACCAGCGTTCGCCAATCGCGGCGGCGGTGGCATCTTTTTCGACAAACACGGGGCAACCCGTTGGCACACCCAGCACCTCGAGCAATGAAACACCGTCCCAGCCAGGAAAATCGGGTGGCGAGACCAGTTTGCCGCTCGAGTCTTCGATTGGACCTGGCGTGGACACCCCGATGCCCCAAAGGTCCTTGGTCTCGAGCTTGGCTTGCTTGCACAGTTGTTTGACGATGCCCAGCATCAGCGGAATGGCTTCGCGCGGGTTTGGGTAGGCGAGTTCGTAATGGACGCGTGCCACGGTATGACCCGCCAGGTTGACCAGCACACCAGTCACATGGTCACGGTTGAGGTCAAGCCCGATGGTGTGCGCACCGTCTGGTTTGAGTTTGAGTTCTCGAGGCGGTTGACCCCGTTTGCCCAGCCGTCGCCCAGTGGTTTCGATCATGCCTCGGGTCAGCAGTTCATCGACGATGTTTGAAACGGTCTGGACGGTCAAGCCCGTCTGACGCGCGATTTCGGCGCGGGAGGTCGGCTCGAAATGACGGATCGCCTCGAGCGCAACCCGTTCGTTGTGCAGCCTTGCGTATTCGATGTTCGTGCCAATCAACATGCGTCCTTCCTCCGAGAAAGTCCGTCTGGTGGTGGTCAAAAAACCAGCCCATTCGAGCGCTTTACAAAACCGTGGCTTGTTCGTTAAAGTTATTTAACTCAAAATGATTTAATAAGTCAAGCGCCCGACCATTCAAGGAGGCATCATGGAAAGCTTTTTGCATCTCGAGCACACTTTGCAGCGACTCGAGCATCGCCTTATCGAACTGGCGGCTTGGAAAGACCAGGACAGCCAAATCCTGAAAGGCGGGCAATTTCTTGCCTTGGGCGCAACGAAAGCCCTGAGCATCGAAGTTGGTGAGGCTTGGCATTCACGCGATTTTCCGGTCAGCCTCGGGTTTGAGGTTCGTGTGCCCAAAAGTTGGGCGGACAAACCCGTCAACGTGCGCTTCAAGGTCGGTGGCGAGGGCAAACTGAGCCTCAACGGGCAGTTGATTGGCGGCTTGAATCCGTTTCATCTCGAGCACCGAATTTTAAACAAAGCCAAAGCCGACGAGGTTTTGCATTTTGAAATTGAAGCCGTGCCAAAAGGCTTGTTTGGTACTCCAAACCTCGAACCCAAGCTCGAAGAGGCAAGGCTGGTGCTGCCCGACCTCGAGCTGCGCGGTTTGCTCGAGGATTTTGCGGCGGCGCACGACGCGGCAAAGACCTTATTAAAAAATGGTCGCGGCGAAATCGCGGGATTGATTTGTGATGCGCTCGAGAAAGCACTCTCGCACCTCGAGTTGCCGCGAACACCTTCGGAGAATTACTTGGCGCGTGTGGTCAAAGACCCCCGAGCGGCGAGTGTGATCGCTTCGATTTGGGACGAATGGCGTTTTGATGCCGCGCCCCTCGAGCTTCCCGATGCTTTCCGCAAGCGTATTCCTACCAAACGCAAGGCATTTGCGGCGGCGATTGAAACGATTAAAGAACGGTATCCAAGCGAAGGCAAGCTTTTTGTCAGCGGTCATGCGCACATCGATCTGGCGTGGCTCTGGACGTTTGAGGAAACGCGGCGCAAGGCGCGGCGCACCTTTGGCACGGTGCTGTCCTTGATGGAACGCTACCCGAATTTTCACTTCAACCAGTCCAGCGCCCAGGCGTATGCCTTTGTCGAACAGGATGATCCAGCGCTTTTTAAACGCATTCAGGCTCGAGTCAAGGAAGGTCGTTGGGACTTGGTGGGCGGCATGTGGGTCGAACCCGATGGCAATTTGCTCTCGGGCGAATCGTGGGCGCGACAATTGTTGTACGGTCAGCGTTATTTCCGAGCAAAGTTTAACCAAACACTCAAGGTCTGTTGGTTGCCAGATACCTTCGGTTACAGCGCCAACCTGCCGCAAATCTTGCGCCAGGGCGGAATCGATTGTTTTTTCACGACCAAACTCAATTGGAACGAAACCAATCCGTTTCCGTATGACCTCTACCACTGGGAGGGCATCGACGGCTCGAGGGTGATTGCGCACAGTTTCCTCAACCCTGGCGAGGGTTACAACGGCAACATCGCGGCGCTCGACTTGGCTGGAACCTGGAAAAATTTTAAGGGCAAACGTCAGTTTGACACCTCACTGTTCAGTTTTGGTTGGGGCGATGGCGGCGGCGGTCCAACCGAAGAAATGCTCGAGCGCTATGAACGCCTGAAAGACTTTCCTGGGCTGCCCAAACTCGAGACTGGGCGGGTGCAAGAACTGTACAAGCGCGTCGAAAAAGAGGTTGAAGCCGGACTCGAGCTTCCCGTTTGGGTCGGCGAGCAATACCTCGAGCTTCACCGTGGCACCTACACCACCCAAGCCAAAACCAAATGGTTTCATCGACGGCTCGAGCATGGTCTGGTGGAGGCTGAGAGCGCCTGTACGCTGGCTTGGAAGTTGATGGGGCTTTCATACCCCCAAGACGACTTCTACCAGGCTTGGACAACCCTTTTACGCCACCAATTCCACGATGTCCTCCCAGGCTCGAGCGTCAGGGCGGTTTACGAGGCGGCGCACGCCGAACTCGGGGCAACATTGCAGACCGTCGAAAACTTGCGCGATCAGGCATTGGCAAAACTCAGCGCCAACATCAAGCTCGAGCAACCAAAAGCGATTGCCAAAATGGTGGTCTGGAATTTAACGCTCTCTGAACGCCCATTGCGCTTGAAGATACCCAAGCCGAGCAAAGATTCCTTTCACTTGCTTTCACCCGACGGACTCGAGCTTGCGTATCAAGAACTCGAGGATCAGATTGTGGTGTCCAACTCGGGTTTGACCGTGCCAAGCATGGGTTATCTGACCTTGGCGGTGATGGCAGGAAAACCGCAAAAAATAAAATCAGAACTCAAAGCCAGCGCCACCACGCTCGAGAACGAATTGTTGCGCATCAACATTTCCAGCGACGGCACACTGCAATCGGTTTTTGATAAAACTGTCGCTCGAGAAATTCTGGCGGGACGCGGCAACCAAATTTGGGCGTACACCGACATTCCCCGCGAATGGGATGCCTGGGAAATCGACGCGAAATACGCGCAAGACGGCGTTGAATTGCTGGCAACCAGCAAACCCAAACTCGAGCATTCGGGCACACTCGAGGCGTGTATTTTGGTCGAGCGGCGTTTTGAAAATGCGGTCATCGAACAACGCTATCGTTTGCGTTCGGGCGCGAGGCGGCTGGACATTGAAACCCACATTCGCTGGCAAGGTCGGCGCACAATGCTACGCGCCCTTTTCCCGCTCGAGCTTCGGTCACACGAAGCCTGGTATGAAACCGCCTTTGGCGCAATTGCCCGTCCGACGCATCGCAACACGTCTTGGGACGCGGCACGGTTTGAAGTCAATGCGCACCGTTGGGCGGATTTGTCCGAGGCGGGTTACGGCGTGAGCCTGTTGAATGACGGCAAGTACGGTCACAGCGCCCACAAAAATGTTCTGGGCTTGACCCTGCTGCGCTCGCCCGTGTTTCCAGACCCGCTCGCCGAAGAGGGCGAGCACCACTTCACCTATTCGATTTACCCACACGAGGGCGATTGGCGTGGACACACCATTCTCGAGGCGCACGATTTGAACGCGCCATTGCAGGCTTGTGTTGTGCCAGCTTCAAGCGGCAAGTGGAGCTTAAGCCAGAGTTTTATGCAAATCGGCGGAAACGGCTTGCGTCTCTCGAGCCTGAAAAAAGCCGAGGACAGCGATGACATTGTGCTGCGGTTATATGAGGCTGTGGGTGGTCGCGGCAGTGCCAAACTCGAGACAGAACTGGATGTCAAAAAAGCCGTCAACATCAACTTTCTCGAGGATCAGATCACAAGCTCAAATGCGGCAGGATTTGAAGTGAATTACACGCCATTCTCGGTCATCAGCCTGAAACTTGGCTGAAGTTTAGAAAGGAACAACATGGAGCAAGTGCGAATCGGTGTGATCGGTTGTGGCGGCATGTCAAGGCATCACGGCAAAATTTTTCGCTCGAGCATCCCAGATGCCCGCATCGTTGCGCTTGCCGAACCCGATGCGGCAAACCTCGAGCGTTACCTCAAAGACGTTTTTCCAGATGGGCAAGACCTGCCGAGGACTTTTACAGATCACAAGGCAATGCTCGAGCAGGAAAAACTTGATGGAGTGTTGATCGTCAGCCCTCACGCCTACCACTACCAGCAAACCCTGGATGCCATGAATGCCGGCGCCCATGTGCTGCTCGAGAAACCAATGGTCATCAACACCGCCGACGCACTGGATTTGATCGCCCAAGCCAAAGCCAAACAAAAGATTGTTTCGGTGGCTTTTCCAGGTCCGTTCAGCCCCGAATTTCAGTTCATTCGTCAACTGATTGCCAGCGGCGCACTGGGCGAAATTTACCTGGTCACTGGCGTCTGCGCCCAACCCTGGATCAAACCCGTCGGCGGCACATGGCGCACCGACCCCGCGCTTTCGGGCGGCGGCAACCTGTACGACAGCGGGGCGCACATGTTCAATGCCATGCTTTACCTCACCAACCTTTCGGCGCTCGAGGTGTTCGCTTTTGTAGACAACAAGGGTCACGAGGTGGACGTGATCGCCAGTGTTTCGCTGCGCCTGAGCGGCGGGGCGCTCGGCAGTGCCGCCGTCAGCGGCGACACCACCGTGTTCGAGCAAGGCATTTACATTCACGGCACCAAGGGTTCGATCAAAACCAGCATCTACGGCGGCAGCCTCGAGTATTGGGACGGGGCTGAAAAGGTCAAATATCCGCCTGTGCTGGCAACCAGTTCGCTACAGCAAAATTTTGTGGACTGCATCAAAGGAACAGCCCAAACCCCCAGCCCGCCAACGTTGGGTTTGCGCCAAGCGCGTCTGATGGATGCGATTTACGAATCGGCTCGAGTCAATGCGCCCGTCAAGGTTGCCGCCACCGAGGAAGCTTAGATCAACGGAGGTTATTCATGCACGTCGGAATATTGACCGCACCACTGCGAACCCAACCGCTCGAGACGCTGATTCCCTGGGCAGCCTCGCACAACATCATGGCGCTCGAGATTGATGTCCGTCCAGGTTCGCACTTGGATGCCTCGAGCGTGAGCGAAGCCCAGATTGAAAACCTGAAGCACCTCCTGGATCGGCATGGGATGCGAATCTCGAGCCTGGCGTCTTACGGCAGGTTGACGGGGGCTTCGGATGAGGTCATGAACAATGACCGCCGCGCCCTCGAGGATGCCATCAAACTCGCCGCTCGGCTCGGGGTCAAAGTTGTTTGCACCCTGGCTGGAATGCCCGTACCTGGCAAGTCCCGAGAAAAAACGATTCTCGAGGATGTCCCTGGCGCGTTTCAATCGGTGCTTGACCTTGCGGGCGAGCACGGCGTCAAAATTGCGCTGGAAAATTGGTACGCCACCAACATTCAGCACCTCGAGCATTGGCGTTTGATCTTCGAGGTCTTGCCCGACGCGCACTTTGGACTCAATTTTGACCCCTCGCACCTCGACTGGCAAGGCATTGATGTGCTGGCTGCGGTGCAGGAGTTTCGGACTCGGATTTTTCATGTTCATGCCAAAGATGTTGCGGTCACCGAATCAAAACGATTGCGGGTCGGCTACGGCGGTGACGGTTGGTGGCGTTATGTGCTGCCAGGTTTTGGACGGATTCGCTGGGGCGAATTCATCACTGCCTTGCGTCTGAACGCTTACAACGACGTGCTTTCGATTGAACACGAAGACGCGGCATTCACGCCCGAGGAAGGCTTTGCGTTGGCAGCCCGTTACCTGGGTGGTTTGATCTGATTTTTTGAGGCTCGAGCGTGTTGAGCAATCAATTCAACCTTGGCGACAAAGCCAAGTGCTGCAAACCCTAAAAATCTTACCTGGCAGGAAACACCTGCATCTCGAGCACCCGACCTCGGACAGATCGGCTTGCCATGTAAACAAACGCCGCCGCAATTTCGGCGGGGTCAATCCAGGTGTTTGGATCGCTGTCTGGCATGTCGCGGCGGTTGGCGGGCGTGTCCACCGCGCCCATCGGATAGACCACACCAGCTTTGGCGCTCGAGCCTTTGAGTTCGGCATCGAGCGATTTTAAAAAAAGTGCCACCGCGCCTTTGGCTGCCGTGTACAATGCCGCCCCAGCCCCAGAACCTCGAGCGACTTGTGCCGCCGAGATGCCGCCGATAAAACCGTCTTGTTGTTTTAAAACCTCCGGCAGAACTGCCGCCACCGCAAACGCCAGCGTCTTGAGGTTGACATCAAACATCCGTGTCAAATCATCAGGTTTAAACTCGAGAATTTTGCCCGTGGCAAAACCGCCAACGGTATGAATCAAACCGTCGATTCGTCCGTAATGCGCCAGCGTTGTGGCGACCATACTTTGCGCCCCCTCGAGCGAACCCAGGTCAACGCTCACCGCCAGTCCCGCGCCCAATTGATCTCGGGCGCGTTCGGCGTTGCCAGGGCGGTCTGCCAGCGCCAACTGTGCCCCCGCCGCCTGAAACGCGGTGTTGATCGCGCTCGAGATGGCTCCGCCAGCACCGGTGATGATAAAAACTTTATCCGTTAGCGTCATGCTTTATCTTGGCTTAAGAACATGAGTTGATCTCGAGTTTGGCTGATGCAAGCTGGTATCCAGGTTTTTATTGCTGTGATGCTCCAAAGGTGATTTGCCATGCGCCGAGAATTTCGTGCGCTCTTTTTAGGCTGCAATGTTGGCAAAAAATGCAGTGCAGAACGCAGTATTTACTTTAGATCATCATATTCTCAAATACTACCGTGCTAGGCTCGGATTGATTCTAAACTTGGGAGATACGTGTGAACAACGAAGTCCAACTCATCTCGAGACGTTTGGCAGGGCTGACCATGAAGCGCCCAGGCTTGGCGCTTGGACTTTGGGGCGAACCAGGCATCGGCAAGACACACACCGTCTTAGCGTTGTTGCGTGGCACGCCGTGTCAAACCCGAAGTGTTCATGCCACCCAAGCCTTTGATAAAATCATCTTGTCATTGCCGCGTCCCCCAAAATTAACGCTCTGGCTCGAGAAAATTTTAGAACGCATTACCAAAGGCGAAACGCTCGAGACTGCAATGCTCAATCAAGCCCTGGTTGCACTGCTGGCAGCCAATGCCCCAATCATTTTGCATGTCGAGGACTTGCACGAAGCCAGCCAAGAAAGGCTCGGGGTTTGGCAGCAACTCGCACTCGGGGTGAGGCGAACCCGAGGGGTTGGTTTGATGGCGACCAGTCGGGTGCAACCACCAGAGGGCTTTGAAGCCATCAGGCTTTTGGCGTTAACCCGCGCAGAATCCGATGTGCTTCTCGAGGCTGAAGCCGGTGCGAAATTACCCCCAGAGGCGCTCGGGTGGTTGTTTGAACGCGCCGCCGGAAATCCGCTGTTCACGCTCGAGTTCTTTCGGTTGCTGGCGCGACAAGGTTCACTCTGGAATGATGGGCAGCGTTGGCGCTTTCGGATTCCAGAACGTGAAACCATGCCCGTGACGGTTGAGGCATTGATTGAACAAGTGCTGCAAGAAACCGCCAACACACCCGCGCTCGAGAATGCGATTGGCGCAAAAGCCATGCTCGGGCTTGGCTCGAGCGAACAGTTGTGGGCTGAGGTTGCGGGTTTGACGCTCGAGGATTTGAGTGCAGTCAAAAAAGAACTCGAGCAACGGGGCGTGTTGGTCGCTGGTGAATTTGTGCATCCGTTGTTCCGTGAAGTGGTTCTTGCCCAAATGCGAGTTGAACAACGTCAAGGGTTTGCGAGGCGGGCGCTCGAGGTTTTAAAAGATGATCCTCGAGTGGCGGCAGAATTTGTGCGGGACGCTGGACTCGAGGATCAAATGGCGCTCGAGTGGTTTGAACGAGCGGCGCAAACAGAAAAACACAAAGGCAATCAGATACAAGCCGCACAATTTTTGGCTCGAGCTACCGAATTTGCTTCTGGAGAAGAACGGGGAATTTTGGCTTACAAAGCAGCCGAGGGTTTGCGTCAAGTGAATTTACTTGAAGCTGCAAACATGGCAAAAATTGCGTTTCAGGTTCAACCAAACAATGTAGAACGCAGGTTCCTTTTGGCTGAATTTTTGGCTTCTCAGGGACACATGGATGAGGTGGGTTTGCTGATTGAAAATATGCCAGATCAACCTCACGATCTGGCTTGGATTGCGATGTTGCTCAAATTGCGAATCAATTTAAATGATTACACGTCTGCATTTAAGCTACTCAAGCAAAATCCAGCCTTGCTTGAAAGCACCAATCCAGATGTTGCCCATTATACCGCCAGAACGCTACTAGTACATGACCACAGTGGAAATCATGGTTTAAACTAAGCGCATGAAAAAACGA
>CAXTTL010000213.1:0-8482 GCA_964247135.1 uncultured Deinococcales bacterium
TTTTGAGTAAGTATAAGCTTTTTGCTTTGGTGCTACAAACAGGCTCACGACCCGAGGCGTATGATGGCGTAAGTCGGGAATGCCAAAAGACGGCATGGGGAGTTGTTTTCATAATGCAAAGCACGAATTTAACGTGTGATGTCGTGGTGGTCGGCGCAGGAATTTCGGGTTTGATCACGGCGCGAAAACTGATTGAGGCAGGTTACGAAGTGCTGGTGCTCGAGGCGAGCCACCGCGTCGGTGGGCGCTTGTTGTCGCACGTCATGAAAGACGGCACGGTCTTTGATTTGGGCGGACAATGGCTCGGTCCTGGAATGCCCAAAATTTCAGAACTCGCCAAAGAACTGGGTTTGACCACGTTCTCGCAGCAAAACGCGGGGCGCATGGATTTGTCCACACAGCCGCTCTCGCAAATGGATCGTTTGACCCAAGCCGAATGGGAATGGTTCACCGCCAAGCTCGCTTGGCTGGTCGAACAGGTCAACATCACCAACCCTGAAGCCACACCCAACGCCGCCGAACTCGATTTTGTCAGCGTCGAGGAGTGGAAGCGTCAGAACCTCGAGAGTCAGTATTTGGGGCATCTGTTCGATCAGTTGGTGCGCACCGAGTACACGATTGAACCCAAAGATTTTTCGATGCTGTTTTTGCTGTATTCAATTGGCAGCGCTGGCGGTTTTGAAGATTTACTCGATCTCGACGGTGGAAATCACACCTTCAGGCTGGTCGAGGGGATGCAGGCGATTTGCACCCGCATGGCGGACGCCTTGGGTGATCGATTGCGTTTAAACTGTTCGGTTTACGAAATCGAGCACTGGCATGACAGTGACAACGCTGGCGTGCGAATTATTGCCGAGGGCGCGATTGTTCAAACCAAACGGGTGGTCATGGCGTTGCCACCCAACCAGGCGCAACGCATCGACTTTGACCCTGTGCTGCCGCGCCGCCGCATGAAACTGATGCAGCGCCTCGAGATGGGCAGCGTCATCAAATGCTTTGCCGTCTATGACCGTGCGTTTTGGCTCGAGAAACCCACCAAAGCCATCGACCCCGATATTTTGATTTTTGACCACACGATGGACGCCACCAGCCATGACGGCAAGAACCCTGCACTTGTCGCCTTCATCGGCGGTGACGATGCCGTGTTCTGGTCTGATCGTCCGCTCGAGACGCGCCGTCGTGCGGTGCTCGAGAATCTGGCAATGGTTTTTGGTGACGAGGCGCTGTACCCCAAAGAATATTTTGATCACGACTGGCTGACCGAACCGTTCATTGGCGGTGGATACCAATGTTATGCCCCGCCTGGCGTCATGACGGGCGGTTTCAACGAACTGCGCGAACCCATCGGCAGGTTGCACTGGGCTGGCACGGAAACCGCCGTGTACTATTACGGTTACGTTGAGGGCGCCATCGAAGCCGGCGAACGTGCCGCGCTCGAGGTGGCTCAGGCGCTCGAGAAAGACAAGTTAGTTCAATAAATCAAAGCAACAAATGGCTCGGTTGTTGCGAAATGAAAACGGCTGGGACTCGAGTCTCAGCCGTTCGGTTTGAAGTTGCTTTATTTGCCAATCAAAGCGTTCAATAATTCTGGACGCCAGGCTTTCGCCGTGCGGTCATATGCGCCAAAACCAGCGCCAAATTCCCAGTATGCCCAAGCGATGCCGCGCTTTTCGGATTCGGAGCGCATGAAGGTCGTCCAACGAACTCGAGAAGCCAAATCACCTTTACTGTAAGCGCCAAATTCGCCCATAAAAATCGGACGGTTGTTGGTTTTGCCCCACCCGGCGGCATACTCGAGATAGGCTGCGGCTTTGTCTTGCGCATTCGAGAACAACGATTCACTGCCGCTCGAGTTTGAGAGTTCAAGTTGCTCGAGTTTAAAGGTCGGCACGGCGGCACTGGTGTTGTTCTGAAGCATCAAATCGCCCAAAGTTGTGTTCGTGCCGCAACTGGCGAGCGAAACCTCGAGCGTTACGCCTGCTTGGGTTTGCACATTCCTGCCTGGAGGATTCGCGCCCTGAAGATTTTTTTCCAGGCAAAGGACGTGTAAATTCGCGGCTTGATCGGTTTTGATTTTTAAACTCGAGAAACCGCTCGCGCCAGTGTCGCGGTGAAAGTAAGCACCGGCATAACCTTTGTTGTACGTGATGTTGAAAGCCGTATCGCCGTTAGGCTCGAGCGTGGTGTCCCAAGACCAGTTCTGCCACGGTGCGCGAAGTACCGCTTCAGGTTGTGGCCACACCACGCCGACTGGCGGGCTAGGGCTGACCCATTCCGCGCCCTGATGCGTAAATTCAAACGGTTCGTAATTGTGAAAGGTCACGATCAGGTTTTTATCATCTGGCAGCTTGAGTTCGGGCAAACGCCAAGCGCTGTTCCAACCGTTCGGACCAACAATGACGGCTCGAGTGGGATTGGATTCCCGAATCACTTTTAACGCTGCCGCCGCGTATTCGTTCCAGAGCGGTTCGATGTTGCCGTTCGGTTCGTTGTGAATCTCAAAAACCACGCTCGAGGGTGCAGCTTTAAAGTGCGTGGCGATTTGCTGCCACATGCTCAAGAATCGATCTTTATTCCCAGCAGGGTCGGTCATCAATTCGTCGTAATGGTGCATGTCCACAATGATTGCCAAACCTCGAGAGGTGGCATTGTTGACCGCCCAATCGATCCGATCCATAAAGGTTTTGTCAATCGTGAACGGCGCGGCAGCCAAAGCGTGACTGCTGAATTTGATTGGCAAGCGAATGCCCGTAAAACCCGCATTTTTAATCGCCTCGAAATAACTTTCCTCGAGCACGATGCCCCACGCGCCTTCCGTTGGGGCTTCAAGCGCATTGCCGAAGTTGATGGATTTTGCCAGCAATTTGTTGGTCGCAAACACATCACCGCTCGAGATGGCTGTCGTATCGGCATTGCAGGAAAAGGCAGCCAATCCTAGTGCAGAGGCAATCAAGATTTTAAGTTTCATGGCTCGAGATTACCGCATTTTTCTGAGTGCCGTTACGCTCGAGAATGTGAATTCACCTTGTCTGAAGCGCCGAAAATGCGATACCAGTCAATTTCTCTGAAACGTCCCACAATTTTTTTGCCAACTCGAGGTCGTGCGATCTTGGCGTGGATTTCACCAATTTGGGGCTACCACGCATCTCGAGAAAGCCGTTTGGACCAAAATAATCGCCATTTTTCACGTCGCCTGCGGTTGCGGCATACAAACTGGGAAGTGCGCCCCAAGTCGGAGTTTGGGCAAGAATTGGGTTCAGAAATTTAAATTGTGGCGAGTTCTGTTGTAAATTTGAAGCCGTCCATCCGGGGTGCGCGGCGGTGGCAATGGCGTTGACGCCGGCTTTCTCAAAGCGCCGTCCCAATTCGTAACAAAACAATAAATTCGAGAGTTTGCTCTGTCCGTATGCCCCAAACGGCACATAATTTTTCTCGGCGTTCAAATTCTCAAAATCAATCTTTGCACCGCGCTCGACGGCACTTGAAACGCAGACCACTCGAGCGCCAGGGGTTTGCGATATGTTCTCGAGCAGCAAACCCGTTAAAGCAAAATGACCCAAGTGATTTGCGCCAAATTGCAGCTCAAAACCATCTTTGGTTTTGGTGAGCGGCGGAGCCATCACGCCAGCGTTGTTGACCAAAATGTTCAAGTGCTCAAACTTACTGGAAAAATTCGAGGCGAATTGACGCACCGAAGCCAAATCCGCCAAATCGAGTTGAATCACCTCGAGCTTGGTGTTTGGAGCGGATTGTTGAATTTCGGTTTTTGCAGCGTTCGCTTTCTTGAGGTTACGACACGCCAAAATCACGGTTGCGCCGTGTGCCGCCAGCGCTCGAGCCGTCTCGAGTCCAATGCCGATGTTTGCACCCGTCACGATGGCAGTTTTCCCAGTTTGATCGGGAACATCTTTCGCAGTCCAATTCATGATTTATACCTCCGCCACCAAGCTCGAGCGCCCCAAATTGTTTGTACGATACACTGAATCACCCGAAAGGAATTCCCCAATGATTTACGCCCTTCACGGTTTAACCGTTCGTTATTCCAACATCATCAGCGATATTCGCTTGGCAAAAGAGGCGGGTTATGAAGCGCTCGAGCTTCACACCGACAAGTTAGACCGTTACATCGCATCAGGTTCGGGCGCTGCATATTTGGCAGAAAAACTCGAGGAGCACGGGATTATTGCCAGTGGGATTGACATTATCGGCGCGGTCGAAACCCAAGATGTTCAAGCTTTTCAAGCCATCCTCGAGAAAACCAAAGTCCTTTGCGAGTTTGCCAACGCAATTGACTGCAAGACCATTCAACTCAATCCTTTTTCCGAACTCGAGCAATATTCTGAACGCGAGCAAATCAAACTGACCGCCAAAAATATGGCTCAGATTTGCGATATTGGTCTCGAGCTTGGCATCAGATTTCAACTCGAGGCGGCGGCTTGGACGCCGATTCACACGCTCGAGCAATGTCAGAATTTGCTCGAGGAGGTGAATATGCCCAACCTTGGGCTGGTGGTCGATTTCTGGCATTTCTGGGCGGCTCGAGGGGCGACGCCAGAACAGATTCGAAAACTTGACTCGAGCTTGATTTACGCGGTGCATATTTCTGATGGTTTTAGACCCGACATTGGCGCACCCTGGGTCGATGAAACCTTGTTGCGCGATGTGCTTGTTGGTGACGGTAAAATCCCGATTCAAGACTGGGTGGATGCGGTGCAAGCCACGGGGTTTGATGGCTGTTATTCGGGAGAATTTTTAGGGCATACGTTGTGGGAAAAAGACCATCTCGAGGTGGCAGGTGAGTACTTGAGGCGGATGAAGTCATACCTTGAATGACGAAACCAAACGGCATTTTCGCTGCAACATTGCGGCGAATGATCGAACAAGTTTGAACGAGAAAGAACCATGTCGTTGAGTATCCCCGCTCGAGAATTGGGAACGGATTGTCTTTTTGCTCAATTTTGGAATGTGAAGCTGCACCAGCAATTTTTGAAAAAATCTGCAATTCTTATTAATTTGATAGAAGTGATAAAATCGCTTGACTTTTCGGACGAGTTGCGCTACCATTCATCTTGTACTTAAGCGGCAGCGGGAAGCGTTGAAGTTCACCTTGTAAATCGGGCACCTCGGGTGAATGGAGCTAGTGGTGCGACCGTCCCCAAAAACTTTGTATCAAAACCCGTTCAGACTGAACGTTTTTAGGTATCAAGTCCCCGTTTACCCTTTTGTATTGAAAGGGTAAACCATGAAAAAGTTTGGTCTATTTGCCAGCGTCGTTGCACTTGCCATTGGCTTCACCTCATGCCCAAGCACCCTATCTAACGATTTGAATCAACCGTCAAACGAATTTCAAATCCGCGTTTCGCCCGCCCAACTGAACCTTAGTGCAAACTCGAGCGCCAAGATCACGGTCCAACTCGAGCATCCAGAACAAGCGCACCAAAGTATTTTGGTGCAACTGGTCAACTTGCCCAGCGGTGTGACGGCGCAACCGGTCAGCATTCCAAGCGATGCCAGCCAGGTCGAACTCGAGATCAAAACCACGACCTCGTTTCAAGCCGCCGCAGCTTCGGTCATCACGGTACAAGGTCACTCGAGTCAAACCAAAAGCTTTGCGACCTTTAAAATCATGGAATCCAATAGTGTTCACGACGGCAGTAACATTCGTGCGGTGTTTTCTGGCAGCACAGATTCAAACGCAAACCAGTCGGTTTTTCAATCTCAGATCGGCTACGCGAATTTTAAGGGCAGCCAATGTCAAGTGATGACCAGCGATCACAAAAGAAGCATTCTGATTTGTCTGAGCGCCCCTTATTTGCCAGGGAAAACCTATCAGCTCGTTGAAAACAAGGATTTTGGCGGCGCAGGAACGGCTTCGATCACTTACTTTGAGCAATCCGTGACCGCGTCAACCGCCAACGCCGCAGGCGCTTTTTGGGACTCGCAATCGGGCACACTGACCTTGAATCAAATCTCGAGCAAGGTCATCGATTTTCAAGTCAGCAACGCCAGCATGATCGCTGCCGAAGGTTTTGCCAAGAATACTGCCAGCAACGGGTTTCTGCTCGAGATCAACGGACATATTGAAGACGTCAGCAATCTGTAAAAATGGTTTTGGCAAACCTCGAGATACGAACAACTCGTATCTCGAGGTTTTAGTTGTTGAATTCTTGCTTTGATTTTAATTCACAATAGTTTGGAATGCTTTCGATATTTCGCGTTGGTTACGCAATTTGATTTTGTAGGGGCGCTGCTTGCTGCGCCCTAAGTAACGAGAGATTATTGATGCTGAGAGGAGAAGTTTCCAAAGTATTGAGTTCATATTCTGTTGAAAAACAGTCAGCAATTGTCATTCACCCTCTCATCCTCAACCCTTTTCCCACAAGTGGGGGAAGGGAGTTTGATTAGGTTACACGTGTGGCTCGAGGTTTTCGGTTCTTCCTGTGGGGAAAGCCATGATACTCGTAAGGTAATGCCGTCGGGGGCTAGAAGTTGTTTGAGGGCTTCAGGCGAGGTAAAGCACATTCGCTGACCTGGGAAACAGATTATGGATTGCGGTAAATCCGAGCACAAGCAATGAATGCTGGCAGCAAGCTTTTTGTTCTGCGCTGAGGACAAAAAAGAATCTCGAATGTTGTGTTGCTCGAGATTCTTAGGTTGATTGATGCATCTGTTTTACGCGGCGACGACAATCTGATTTCTGTGTTTTTTGGCTTCGTACAACGCCAAGTCTGAGCGTTTCATCAAAATTTCTTTGCTCGAGGAGGCGCTTGGGATCATGGTTTCAATTCCAATACTGAGCGTTACAAGGTCAAAGTGTTCTAAACCCTGGTGAGGTAGGCACAGCAGGGCGACTTGTTTTTGAATTCGTTCTGCCACCCGTATTGCGCCGCTGTAATCGGTTTCGGGTAAGACCACCACGAATTCTTCACCGCCGTACCTTGCCGTAAAATCTCTGGGGCGCGGGGCGGATTCGGCGATGGTTTTGGCAATCACTTTTAAGCAATAATCGCCTTGCAAGTGACCGTAACGGTCGTTGTATTTTTTGAAGAAATCCACGTCGCACATCAGTAAACTCAAACTCGTTTGGGTTTTGCAGTGCTGATCCCACATGCGCCCCAGGTAATCGTCGAACGCCGCGCGGTTGTAAATGCCGGTCAAACCGTCGAGCAGCAGGGACCGTTGAAGCTTGAGGTTGGCTTGTTCGATTTGTTCGGTGCGGATTCGGACTTGTTGCTCGAGCCGCTGAGAGTACTCTTTTAAGGATTGGGTTTTGACCACCTCATGAATGCCTTGGCTGATCAGGTGCGCCAGGCTCTCGCCGTCGTAACCCCAAAAGTCGGGTTGATCGAGCATGATGTAGCCGTAATGTTCTTCGTGAATGTAGAGGGGGTGAATGTTCCAATTGCCCGTTCTGATTTGGTCGCGCAGGCTCTCGGGCAGAACGTGCTGGGTTTGAAACGGTTGTAGGTCAACATTTTTGGGGTCTGAATGAATCCAGATGCGTGATGTCGGGGCTGGATGCAAGCCAAATTCTTGGTACAGCACCAGAATGTGATTTCGCAGTCCCAATCCGTTCAGGCTGGTTTTCAGGGCGTTCATCGTGTCTTGCAGGGTTTCGTGACCACTGAGCGATATGGCAATCTGATTTTCAAAGATTGTTTGGACTTGACGGCTTGCCCGAAGTTGGATGATCGCCAGATTCATGGTGTTGACCAGCATGGCGCAAATGACTTTGCTTTGGGCTTCAAATTTTGCCAGGGCAACTGCCGACAATTCGTTGACCGCTTTTTGTCGCCACGTTTCCAGAACGCCGTACCACAGTTCCAATTCTTGGTTTTGTCGAAGGTCTTGTTCGAAACGGGTTTTCATTTGCCGAATGAAGTTTTGCCCTTGAATACCAGTTTCGAGCAGGTCGGCAATCCATTCGTGGTACATCTGACGTTGGAACAGTGGCAGCAGTTCAAAAGTTTGGTGATGAGCATAGCGCAGCTCGAGGTTGGCGCTTTTGCCGCACGATTCGCGGACGACCATCTGGCTCTCAGCACTCAGGTCCCTGTCGTGCGGCAGGTCGTGAACCATGTTGTACAAGATTCTGGCGGCAGCCACGCCCTGTTCAAACAGTGGCTGGCGGACGGTGGTCAGGGTGGGCAAGGTGTAATGGCTTTCTGGAACGTCGTCGAATCCGGTGACGGCAATGTCTTCTGGAACGCGGATGCCTTGTTCTTGTAGGGTCTGAATGATGGCTTGTGCCATGTCGTCGTTGGCGCAGACCACGCAATCGACGCTGTTCGGGTGGCTTGTTAGAAACTTGAGCATCACCGCCCTGGCGCTGCTGGCTTCAAAATTTCCGGTCAGCAAATGACTCTCCGGTAAATCGATACCGTGGGCTTTGAGGCTGTTTTGGACGCTGCGTTCACGTTCCTGGGATTGTGGGTTGTTAAGCCTGCCTCTGACAAAACAAAATCGGCGAAAATTTCGCTGT
>CAXTTL010000214.1:0-8468 GCA_964247135.1 uncultured Deinococcales bacterium
ACAGTTCCTCGAGTTCGGCTTCATTGGGCTGTTCAATGCTTTCAAGCAGCTTTTGTGCCAACAACGCCCGCTCTTTCACGGGGAGTTGCAAGGCGGCTTGTTCCACTTCAAGTTGACTCATGCCAAGATTTTAGCACCAAACAACCAGAATCTCGAGCCGTTCAAGTATTATTTTGAATGACAGGAGACATCATGAAATCTCGAGACATAGAGCAGTTTTCCCGCGCCACGCAAGCACTCTGGGCGGGCGAGGACGAATACTTGGTTGACGGCGCAACCCAAGTGCCGATTGTGCAAAGCGTTGCCTTCGGTTATGACGGCTTGGACGAATGGCTCGGGGTCGCGCTTGGGCAAAAACCTGGTCATATTTACAGCCGCAACACCAACCCGACGCTTCATGCCTTCGAGGAAAAAGTGCGGATTCTCGAGCGAGCCGAGGCGGCGACCAGTTTTGCCAGCGGCATGGCAGCCGTCTCGAACACCTTGTTCACGTTTTTAAAACCTGGTGATCGCGTGGTTTCGGTCAAAGACACGTATGGCGGCACGAACAAAATCTTCACCGAATTTCTGCCAAAAATGGGTGTGGAGGTCGCGCTGCTCGACACCACCGATTTTGCCGCCATCGAACTCGAGATTCAAAAAGGTTGCAACATCTTGTACCTCGAGACGCCGACCAACCCAACCCTCAAAGTCATCGACATTGAACGCCTTGCCAAAGCAGGTCATGCAGTTGGCGCAATTGTCGTGACCGACAACACGTTTGCCACGCCGATCAATCAAAATCCGCTCGAGCTTGGCTCAGACATTGTGCTTCACAGCGCCAGCAAGTTTCTCGGCGGTCATGCGGATGCGCTCGGCGGCATTATTTGTGGCAGCAAGGCATTGGTGCAACAGGTCTACCATTACCGCGAGATCACGGGCGCGGCACTCGACCCGTTCGCGGCGTACTTGTTGCTGCGCGGCATGAAAACCCTTGATCTGCGCATTGAGCGGCAAAACGCCAGCGCCCTCAAAATCGCGCACTGGCTCGAGGTTCACCCCGCCATCGAAAAAGTCTATTACCCTGGACTCGAGTCTCATGCGCAGCATGAGGTTGCCAAACGCCAAATGCGGGGTTTTGGCGGCATGATGAGTTTTGTCATGAAAGGCGATTACGAAACGGTCAAAACCGTTTTGCCTCGCCTGAAACTGGCGCATCGTGCTGCGAATTTGGGCAGTGTCGAAACCATTGTTGGACCACCCGCCACGACCAGCCATGTCGAATGCACGCTCGAGGAACGTGCAACGATGGGCATTCCAGAGGCTTTGGTGCGGTACTCGACTGGGATTGAAAACGTGAACGATTTGATTGCTGATCTCGAGCAAGCGCTGGCTGGGGTTTGAGTTTTGTGAAAGAGATTATCTTATGGCATTTGGCTGTTGATCTTTTGGTTTTATCCTCGCATTTCAGCAAGTACCCAAAATAATGCTCCAACAATAAATAGATACAAGATTATAAAGCTGGCTGCTCGTAATGGTGTCCGATTCGGTGGTCCTCTATAGTTTCTCGATTCCCCAATGTATCCACTGGCTAACATAAATGCCCAGACAAAGTGGAGAACAATGAACAAGAAACCTCGAATATCCGAGCTTTTACCTGGGGACACAATAGCTAGAACAATTCCTAGCCCAATGACCCAGGCGAAGAAAAGCCAAACAAATATGGTTGAATTTTTATCTTGATTCACTGTCTAAATGATCGTAAGGCATAGTGAGATATTAGTCTAGAATTGATCCGCAGGAACTCGAAAAACTTGCTCGAGCCTTGCCGCCAATTTGCGACTGATGGGGCGTTCACCACGTAAAACCCGACTGTAATTGCTTTGATTGATCTCGAGCTTGTCTGCCATTTCTTGCTGCGTAAAATTATGACTGTCTTGGAGTGCTCGAAGCAGTTCAAAACCGTGAATGGTTTCGGTTGCCAGTTCATCGTGTGCGGTTTCCCAATCGGCAACGTATTGTGCTGCCAAACGCCATAAACTCCGATGAGGCTCGAGTGTGGTGTTGGACTGACGCATTAAGTCGCGCATGAAGTTCAGCATCTCGAGATACTGGTTTTCAGATTCGATTGGGTGCAGTTGCGCGTTGTAAAGTGCCTCCCAGTTTTGAGTGATGGTGTTCAGTTTCATATGGTCAGCCTTTTTTGCGTGACAATCGAATTGTTCAGGTTTATTATAACTTTTCCTCGCTCGAGAACACCTCGAACAAATTCACAACCTTGCGTTGAAACGGTGTGAACCGTAACCAATTTTCAATGCTGGCAAGGTGCGTGTCCATCAACTCGAGTACCTTTTGGGTGTTTCCAGTTCCGAGTGCCTCGAGCAACAATTCGTGTTCGTCTTCGGCGCAGGCGGGGTGCGTCGGGTCGCCGTACAATGCCATTGCCAGGGATGTTTGTGCGACCAGATCGGCAAGAAATCGGCTAATCGTGTCATTCCCTGCAATGGCAGCAAGCAAGAGGTGGAATTCGCCCGTCAAACGAATCGCGGTGTGCGTTTGGTTCTGGTCGTGAGCGTCACGCTCGAGGTCAAGGTGATGCTCGAGTTTCAAGCGGTCTTCGCTCGTCAGGCGTTTGCTGGCGTCGCGCACGATTTGCGCCTCGAGAATGCGACGCGCCACGAAAACGTCATGAACTTCTTTGGGTGTGGGTTGCGCCACGAACGCCCCGCGATTGGGGTGCATGACCACGGCTTTGGTTTCGGTCAAGCGCAGCAACACCCGTCTGATTCGCGCTCGAGAAACCTTGAAGACTTCGCTGAGGCGTTCTTCGGTCAGTTGTGTGCCTGGTGGCAGGCGTTGCTCAAAGATGGCGCGTTGAATGCGGTCAACGATTTGTTGATCGATTGCCAAGCCGTTGCGGATTTCGCTGGTGTCGCTGGTTTTTTTGGCAACGGTCACACTTGGTTTTTTTGCTCGAGGTGCGCTGTTTGTTTTTGGTTTTTGAAATTGCGTCATGGGCAATGCGATGATATCACGCTCGAACCTGTCAAATTTACAGCATTTGCAGTTTGTTACAAGAAATGTGAACGCTTTGCGTAATTTTTTCAATTTTAGACTCAATTCTCGAGTTTTAATTGTAATCTGTTATTAAATTATAGAACGTATTTCTGATCTTCTATTGACATTGTGAACAATCTTGGTGCAAAATAAACACCAAGAGCCAGCAGGCTTCAGGGAATGGTTGTGATTCGCATGGCGATCTGGGATTGAACAGGCTGTGCGAAAAACGTCTATTTTTCCGGAGGAGGATGATGAGGATGGCAAAACATAAATTCGGTTTTATTGCATCGACGCTCATGGTTGCTGGCGGTGTGATCGCACTCGGAATCAGCGCCAGCGCGGCTGACCCAGTCATCAGAATTGGCGTCAACGGTGTGATGAGCGGACCTGCCGCCTCCTGGGGACTGGTCAACAAATACTGCGCCGAAACCACCGCCGACATGATTAACGCCAAAGGCGGCTGGTTGATCGCAGGTAAAAAATACAAGATTGAAGTGGTCGGACTCGACGACAAAAACGACCCGAAAATTAGCGTGGCAAACGCCGAAAAACTGACGGGCATGGGCATCAAGTACATCATTGGACCGAACGTGGATACCACGGCGGGCGCGATTGTGCCCGTGGTCGAAAAAGCCAAAGCCATGAACTTCCCATACGCCTTTAACAAAGACCTCTACTTGCCTCCGCGTGGCAACAGCGTACTCGGCATGATCGCCAGTTACCAAGCGGGACCGGTCATTTACAAATACCTGAAGGACAAAAAAGGCGTGAAATCCATCGCCTTCCTGGCTCGCAACGAAGCCGACCCGCTCAACCAACGCAAAGAAGGACTCGAGGCAGCCACCGCGCTCGGTTTGAAAGTCCTCTCGAGCGATGCCACTTACGAGGCAGGCACAACCGATTTCAACCCAGTCCTCTCGAGCCTCGTGCCGCAAGCCCCAGATTTGATCGTGCTTTCGGGCGTCGCCCCAGCCGATGCGCCGCTTTTAATTAAGACCGCTCGAGAACTTGGTTACAAGGGCTTGTTCAGCACCGAAACCGCCCAAGACGCCAAAGTTCTGCAAGAAGTGGCGGGCAGCGCAGCCGATGGTTTCATCAGCGTTGGTGGCGCGAGCAACGCCCAAATTCGCAGCAAGTACATGGAAGATTTTATTGCCGCCTACACCAAAAAAGTGGGCGAATGGAACGATGAGGCTGGCACGAAAGTTTACGCCCTCGAGATGATCTTGCGCGTCATGCAAAAGAATCCCAAAGCCATGAACGATGTCAGCGAATTCAAGAAAACCATGGCAGCCTTTAAAATCAAGAACCCATTCCTCAAAGAAACCAAAGACCTGAAATTTGTCGGCAGTGCGTACTTCAAGCAACCACGTCAAATTGGTGTGCCAATGGTCGTCAACGAATTCAAAGGTGGCAGCTTCTCGACGCTCTTTGTCGGCAGCGTCGAATAAATTTTAGTACCTCCCAGGGCACGGGTGGGAATATTGTTCCCGCCCGTGTTTTGCTCGAGATATACTTTTGAAAATCAAAAAATCAAGAATTCATTTTGACTCACACTCGAGTTTTCTCGAGTTCAACCCCAAGTCTCGAGGCTTAAAACATGACCCAAGTAATCGTGAATGGTTTACTGCTCGGCTCGACGTACATGCTGATGGCATTGGGCATCACATTGATTTTTGCGATCATGAACGTGATGAATTTCGCGCATGGGCAAATGTATGTTTTTGGTGGTTTTGTCACGTATTACGTTTTCGGACAGTGGAAATTGCCGTACCCTCTGGCGCTTGCCGCCAGTGCAATTGTGGTGGCGGTCATCGGGTTTTTGTTTGAACGCTTTTTGTTTCGTCCCGTCATGCGCCGCAGCAGCCGCGAAGAAACCACGATGCTGCTTGCGGTGGGTACGGCATTGCTCCTGGATAGCGTCGCATTGGTGGTTTTCGGTGAGAAACAACGCGGCGTACCAGATGTGGTTTCAGGCGTCTGGCAATTTGCTGGCGCGTTCATTCCGTGGCGGCGCGTTCTCGTGTTTTTTCTTGCCATTGCCCTGGCAACAGGTTTTCTGGCATTCATTCAATACACCCGTCCTGGTCGCGCCCTTCGCGCTATCGCCCAAGACCGCGAAACCGCCGCCGCGCATGGCGTGGATGTCTCGAGATACTCCGCACTTGGTTTTGCGCTTGGGGCAATGCTGGCAGGTTTGGCAGGCGGTTTGCTCGTCACCACCGAAGCAGTCAACGCTGGCGCGGGCAGTTTTGCCAGCATCAAAGCCTTCACCATGATCATGATTGGCGGCGCGGGTGTTGTTTCTGGCGCGATTGCAGGCGCATTCATGCTCGCGTTTGCCGAAGCGATTGGTTATTACTTCATGCCAGGAAGTTTACCGTACCTGATGATATTGGTTGGATTGATCGTGTTTTTGATTTTTAAACCCCAAGGCATCATGGGAAAAAAATGGGGTTGAACTTGAACGCAAACCAAGCACCAAACGCACAGAGCAGGAAGCTCGAGTTTCACGGGCTTGAAGCCCTCATCCGTTGTTTCTTGACCATAAAACGCACCTTTGGGCATGGTCGCTGCGCGATACCCTCTCCCGCAGGGAGAAGGAACATCAGTTCCAAACCAAATAAAACATTTTGGAATTGGCATTTACTAATTCCCCGATTTTGTGGCAAGGGTGAACACAAGGTTCACCCCTACAGCACAACATTTTTTCGTAGGGGCGCTGCTTGCTGCGCCCTTGCAATCGCGGATTCTACTTCAAGACAAATCCTTAGTATCTCGAGCCTCCCGTACAGCCACACCACAAAGGACCTAAACTCCCTTCTCTCCTGGGAGAGAAGCGCCCCAAGCCCGAAGCGATTCCGCCCGAAGGTGCGTTTTGGAATCAAGAAGGTGCTGCTTTCAGGGGCAAGGCGGGTCGGGGATGAGAGGAGAAACACTCGAGCCTCTTGTTTACAGGTGCTTTCATGAAAAGCTCGAGCCTCAAAATCATGCTCGCATTGCTGGTTTTTTTGGTGATTGTCCCACTGGTTTTTCGTTCCTCGAGTTATTCAATGACCGTGCTTATTAACGCTGCAATTCTTGGTTTTATGAGTTTGGGCGTCTGGTTGACCTTTGCGATTGGGCGAATCAACATTTCGCAGGGGGCGTTTGGACTGATCGGTGGGTACATCACGGCGATTTTGGCATCAAAGTTTGGTGTTCCGTTTTGGTTGTGCATTCTTGCCAGTGGCATGGGAGCGGCGTTGCTTGGCGCGTTGATTGGATTGCCAATTTTGCGGCTTCGCGGTGTGTATTTTTCAATGCTGACGTTATCGCTAACCGAAGCCACGCGTCTGGTGGCACTGACCGCAACAAATTTAACAGGTGGCGCGAGTGGCATCCTGAACATTCCAACCCCATTTCAAGGCGAGAATTCGTACCTCGAGTTGTATTTGTTCGCGGCGGTGCTCTTGATTGCAGGGACGTTGGCGGTGTGGCGGATTACGAACACGCGCTTGGGGCGGGTGTTCAGGGCGTTGCAGCAAGATGAATCGCTCGCCTCGAGTTTTGGGGTGGATGTCTCGGCGTATCGGGTGCTGGCGTTTTCCTTGTGCTGCGGTTTTGGTGGTGTGGGCGGTTCGATGCTGACCATGTTCGTGCAGAGTATTTACCCAACGTCGTTCACCGTGACCGATTCGACGAATTTTATGTTGTACTGTTTTTTGGGCGGTTTGGGCAGCGTTTTTGGTCCGACGCTCGGTGCTTTGGTCTTGTTTCTCGGTTTTCAATTGCTCGCGCCGTTTGGGGCGTATCAAACGCTGGTTTATGCTGCCATCATGATTTTGGCGATGTTGGTTTTGCCGAATGGTTTGCTGAGTTTGCGCCTTCCTAAACGTGCAGCCTCATCAGAGAAAGCCCCGATTTCATGACGACCCTCGAGCCTTCAATCAAAAACCTCGAGCCTTCTGGAGTGCCCTTGCTCGAGGTAAAAAATGTAACCAAACGCTTTGGCGGTTTGGTGGCGGTCAATGACATCAGTTTTGATGTGCATCACAACGAAATTTTAACGGTGATTGGTCCGAACGGCGCGGGCAAAAGCACACTCTTCAAGTTGATCGCGGGTGCAGAATTGCCGACTTCTGGCATGGTGTTGCTCGAGGGTGAACGTTTGACGGGCAAGGCGCAGCATGTGGTGGCGCGGTTGGGTGTGGTCAGAACCTTTCAGGAAACCACCATTTTTAAGGAAATGACGGCGCTCGAGCATGTGATGATCGCCCATCATTTGCAATCCAAGGCGGGCAATTGGGGCATTTTTGTGGGTAGCCCTCGAGCCAACCAGGACGAAGCAAACTTTCGCAAAAGCGCTCAAGAAATCCTCGGGTATTTGGGTTTGGGAAATTTGCAATCCGAGGCGGCGCGAAGTTTACCGCACGGTCATTTGCGAGCACTGGGCATTGCGATGGCGCTCGCGGCAAAACCCAAAGTTTTACTGCTAGACGAACCGTTTGCGGGCATGAACCCAGACGAAACCGACCGCGCCGTGCAGATGGTTCGGGGCATCCGCGAACGTGGTGTGACCGTGGTTTTGGTCGAGCATGACATGCGAGCCGTGATGCGAATTTCAGACCGCATTGTTGCCATCAGTTTCGGTAAAAAAATTGCCGAGGGTTCGCCGCTCGAGATTCAAAACAACGAACAGGTGATCGAGGCGTATCTTGGAAAGGAAGACGATGAACTCGGGGTTTAACGCGCAATACTCGAGCTTTATTGCCTGGTCTCGCGTGAGCGTCAATTACAACACGGTTCGCGCCATCGAAAACGTCAGCCTCAATGCCGCGCAAGGTGAAATTGTGGCACTCATCGGCTCGAACGGTGCGGGCAAAACCACCAGTTTACGGGCGCTGATGGGCATGGTGGCGCTCAGTGCTGGCGAAATTGTGTTTGATGGGAAGCGCATTGACGGCACAGCGCCGCACAAGATTGCCGAACTGGGCATTCGCATGGTTCCCGAAGGACGCCGTATTTTTCCGCTCATGACCGTGCGTGACAACCTCTTGATGGGCGCTTTTTTACGCTCGAGCCGCGCTGAAATCGCCACTGACCTCGAGCGGGTCTGCACGCGTTTTCCGCGTTTGCAAGAACGCATGAAACAATTCGCAGGCACGCTTTCGGGCGGCGAACAACAAATGGTGGCGATGGGTCGCGCACTGATGGCGCGTCCGCGTTTGCTGCTGCTCGACGAACCAAGCTTGGGGCTTGCGCCGCAGGTCGTGCGCGAAATCGCTCGAGCGATTCTGGCGGTCAACCGTGAAGATGGCGTGACCGTGGTGCTGGTCGAACAAAACTCGCGCATGGCGCTGACCCTCTCGAGTCGGGCTTATGTCTTCGAGACTGGACGGGTGGCGCTCAAAGGCGCGTCGGCAGATTTAAAAAACGACGATGAAGTC
>CAXTTL010000215.1:0-8460 GCA_964247135.1 uncultured Deinococcales bacterium
CGAGGAAATCGAACGTTTTTCAGAGGTCTACTTCAAACCCAAGCAACGCCAAAGCCCAAACGATCATCGTGCCATCAACGCCATTCTTGACCCTGCCGTAGATCGTTTTCGGGCATTGCAACGCAATTCCGAAGACGAAGCCGAATTGTGGCGTGGTCAAGCGCAAGCATTTCGCAACGTCTATGTCTTCTTGTCTCAAGTCATTCCGTATCAAGACAGCGACCTCGAGCGATTGCACACCTACTTGCGTCATCTGGTACTGAAGTTACCAAAACGCTCGAGCGGCACGGCGTACCAGTTTGATGACCAAGTGCAACTCGAGTATTACCGCCTGCAAAAAATCAGTGAAGGTTCAATCAGCTTGTCTAACGGTATTGCAAAGCCGCTCGATGGTCCAAGCGAAGTTGGAAGCGGCAAACTGCACGACGAACGTGTTCCCCTCTCGAGGTTAATTGATGTTATCAATGACCGTTTTGGCACAGATTTTAACGAAGCAGACCAGTTATTTTTTGATCAAATTATCGAGGCAGCTTTGCGTGTGGACATGCTCGAGCAAGCAGCAAGTGCAAACTCGGTGGAGAAATTTCAATTGGTGTTCCGTCAGATTCTCGAGTCTCTGTTTATTGAACGCATGGATACAAACGAGGACTTGTTCGCTAGGTTCATGAACGAAAACGATTTTCAACGTGTTGTTGCTGATTGGCTTGGAACGCAGGTGTACCAGCGTTTTGCAAAAAAGCCTGTTCTTGAAGAAGCTTAAAAGTATTGAGCAACGAATTCAACGCTCTAGGTTTACAACCACAATTTCATCTGCTGATCCGTCAAATTCCCACCGCAAACAATCGTTGCCACACTTGAACCTTTGAATTTTTCGGGTTGCTCGAGAATCGCTGCCACTCCCACCGCGCCCGAAGGTTCGACCACCAGCCCGAGGTGTTGATGCAAGAGTTTCATGGCTTGCAAAATACTACTGTCGTCCACCAGCAGAACATCATCCACCACTCCTTTCATGTCCTCGAGCGCTTCAGGAATTGGTAAGCGCACGCCAATTCCGTCGGCTATCGTGTTGATTTTCTCGAGCGTCACGATTTTGTTTAAACGCCAAGATTGTTCCATCGCGTCCGCACCTTTCGCGGAAACGCCGATCACTTGAATGTCTGGTCGGTGGGCTTTCACCCATCTTGCAATACCGTTAATCATCGCACCGTTGCCGAGCGGCACAAGCACCGTGTCAAACTTTTCTGAGCTTTGCAGCAACTCGAGTCCCATCGTCCCCGAACCTTCGGTGATGGCTTCTTGCAAGCTGTCCTCGACCATCAGCGCAGAATGCTCGAGCGCAAATTGCTTGGCGATTTGTTTGGCGGCATCAAAATCTTCGCCCGCCAAAATCACGTTTGCACCCAGGTCGCGCATTCGTTCGATCTTGAGCGGGTTGGCGTTGACGCTGGCATAGACCGTCAGTTCAAAGCCGCGTTTGCGAGCCGCGAATGCCATCGCTTGCCCAAAATTTCCGGCGCTGGCACACACAATTTTTGGGCGTGGATTCAGTGCCTCGAGCGTGGACAGAAAATATTCTGCGCCCCGACCTTTAAAAGACCGAATCGGGTTTTGCGTCTCGATTTTGGTCAGCAACCGACAACCCAATGCGCTCGAGAGTGGTTCGTTGACATATTGCGGCGTGTTCAAGAAAACGGGGTCGATGACGTTCATGGCGGCTTGAATGTGCTCGAGTTTGATGCGGTGATTCATGGGTTTCTCCTTGAAAAAATTTGGAAATCAAACAAGAATCGATGTCATGGCAACACCAATCTCGAGTTCTGGAACTGAATGGAGTGTTTCGCCTGCCGGATTGACAATTTGCGTGCAGCCGTAGCTCAGGTGAGAGTCACAATGTCCAGCAACATCGGCAGAAACGATGTGGCAACCTGTTTCTCGAGCGCGAAGCCGAAGATTTTCAGGACTTTTTTCACGCCAACGGGCGGCAATATCTTCTGGTAGGGCATTGTTCAATGGGTAAACAATGATTTTTGCACCCGCCTGAGCGACTCGAGCGGCAGCTTCTGGAAAGTTTGCATCGAAACAAATGTTAATGCCAAATTTGGTGTCTTGTACATCAAAGACAGGGTATTCTTGACCTGCTGTAAAACACTTTTCGTTTGGGTGTGTTTTACGGTATGCGCCAAGCAAACGCCCGCTCGAGATCACCGCCGCCGTGTTGAACAAAGCAGTGCCTTGGCGTTCGATCAAACCAAGAACAACAGTCAATTGATAGGGTTGAAATTGCTCGAGAATATTTTGAAATTCATTGGTTTGAAAATCGAGTGCTGCTTTTTGTGCATCTGTTGTGTTCGTGAAATAACCTGTTAAGTAGCACTCTGGAAACACCGCCAGTTGTACCTTTTGAGTTTGTGCCCAGATTAATTTTTGCTGAATAAGTTCAAGATTCAACAGTATGTCAGCACTTGGGAATGGCATTTGAAAAGCGGCAATGGACACGCTCACGCGCAAAACTCCTTGATGGTTGAAAATAAAATTTCCTCGAGTTGAGCAACCGAATTTAAATCCACCCATTCGTTGGCACTGTGCGCTCCCGCGCCAACCGCGCCAAACAAAAAGCTTGGAATTCCAACGCTCGAGAGTGCCGCGCAATCCGTCCAGAATGTCTCACCGCGAATGTTGGGGGGGTTCTCGAGAACTGTTGTGGCGTTTTTGAAGAGCGTTTGAACAATCTCTTCGGATTCTGAAACTTCATGCGGCATTCGCTCGAGTCCCATCTTCAGGCTGTATTGAAAACCCGAATCGGTGGTTTTGATTCCCTCGAGCATGGTGCGAAATTGCGTTTCGACCACCGCCGACGTTTCACCTGGAATCGTGCGGCGTTCAACCTCGAGCTTGCAGTGGGCAGGGTAACTTGAGAGTTCTTCTCCGCCCGAGATGATGCTGGCGTGAACGCTGCCACTCTCGAGTAAAGCATGGCTTGGATTGGCACGTAAATTCAAATCCATTTTCTCGAGTGCCACCAAGACCTTGCCCATTTTGGCAATCGCATCGACACCTTCGAGCGGGCGCGAGCCGTGCGCAGCTTTGCCATGCACTTCAACCGTCAGCCAGACAAAACCCTTGTGCGCCGTGACCAACTCGAGTTCGGTGGGTTCGGTGACGATGGCGGCATCGGCTTTGAAATGTTGAATCAGTTCAAAGCTGCCGATGCTGGCGTGCTCTTCGTCGCTGACGCAAGCCACGATCACATCGCCGCGCAAGTTTAAAGCTTTGGCTCGAGATGCCGCAACCATCATGGCGGCGACACCGCCTTTCATGTCATACGCACCTCGAGCGTACATTCTGCCGTTTTCAACTTGAGGTTTGATGCCGTCAGGATTTCCCGCCAAGGTCACGGTGTCAATGTGCCCGTTTAACATCAACGACTTGCCGCCGCCCGAGCCTTGCAGTACGCCAACAACACTCGGACGACCTGGAATATTCTCGAGCCAGTGCGTTTCAAACCCTCGAGTCTCGAGCCAGGATTTGATGAACCGCGCAATCTCGGTTTCTCCCGCGCCACCAGGCACAAGGCTTGGATTGACCGAATCGATGCGAACCAAATCCTCGAGCAATGCCACGCTTTCATTCATACCGTCCTCCGATGCTCGAGCGCGTAATGCACGACCACGCCCGCGACCAAACCCCAGAAGGCGCTGCCCAACCCAAAAAATGGCACCTCGGCGGCGGTGACCAACAGCGCGAAGATGCTCGAGTCACGGGTTTTAGAATCTTGAAACGCGCCAACCAGACAACCTTGAATCGTGCCTGCAAGTGCCAAGCCTGCCATGCCAGCCACCAGGGGTTTTGGAACTGCCAGAAACAGCGCCACGATGGTTGTGCCAAACAAGCCCAGTGCAATTTTGATGATGCCAGCCGCGATGCCAGCGCCGTAGCGCAAGTCTTTGTTGGGGTGAGCACTTTCGTTGTTGCCTATCGCGGCAGTGATGGCTGCCAGGGTAAAACCGTGACCCAGCAACGGCGCAAAAATAACGCTTACGATGCCCGTGCTGACCAGAGCACCCTTGACTGGGGGTTCATAACCATTTGCCCGCATGACCGCCAATCCTGGGGCATTCTGGCTGGCAAGAGCCAGTGCCAAGAGTGGCAAGCCCAAACCAACAATGGCGCGAATTGAAAACAAGGGCGCAATAAACACGGGTTGGGCGAACTCGAGCTTCAAACCCGCAACTTGAAATTTACCCAGGATGATGGCAATCAAAAACCCTGCCAGCAAGGTCCACGCCATCGGCACGCGGCTGATGCGTTTGGCGATCAAAAACGCCAGAATCATGCCGCCGACCAGTTCAGGCTCGAGGTTGAGTGCGCCAAAAAGTCCAAGTCCGTACTTGAGCAGCACGCCGCCCAAAACCGCCATCGCCACGCTTTGCGGCACAAGTTTCATGACGCGCTCGAACAAGCCAGTGAAGCCCAAAAAAGCGATTGCCAGACCGACAAAAATATAAGCGCCAACGGCTTCGGACAGCGAATAATGCGCCAAACTCGAGGCGAGCACCGCCAAACCTGGGGTACTCCAGGCGGTGATGACGGGTTTTTTGTACCAAAATGACAAGCCAATCATCAGCAAGCCGCTGCCCACGGTAATCGCCAGCACCCAAGAGCCAAGTTGTGCGCTCGAGAGGTGCGCCTTTTCGGCAACGTCGAAGGTCAAGACCAGCGAACCCGTAAAACCGACGATCACAATCAGAATGCCAGCCAACCACGCGGGAAGAATCAAAGCTTGACGCAATTCGGCGATGCGATTCATAAGCTCCTTAAAAATGTGACTCTAGGTTTAGGCTGTGAGGCGTTTGCTCCAACGGTCGAGCGCCCGAATCCAGTTCCAAGCCAGTTCGCGTTTGGCTTGCTCAAGGTTGCCGTTTTGTAGGGCAGCAATCAATCGTGCATGTTCTTGCACGCTTTGCAATGCGCTCACACCAGCCTGCCAGTATTTGATCTCGAGGCGGATGTGATTGGTTTTCAGACCGCTCAGAATGGCAATCAATTCTGGATTACGTGACGCCACAATAAACACGTCATGAAAAGCCGAATCGAGCAGCGCGGCTTTTTTGGCATCGTTTGAGATCAGCGCCTGCTCGAGTTCAGCGTTGAGATTGCGCAACTGGGTAAAATTTTCGGGCGTTAAACTCTCGAATGCCATCTCGAGCGCGAGTGGCTCGAGCGTGCTGATGATCGGATAAATTCGTTCTGCCAGATCAAAAGGAACGGGCGAAACCCGAGTCCAGGCGTTGTGTTTGGTTTCGACCAGCCCCTCATCCTCGAGCCGCCGCAATGCCTCGCGGACAGGGGTTCTGGAGACTCCAAGTTTGTTTGCCAAGTCGATGTCGCGCAGTTTTTCCTCAGGCTCGAGCGTCCCTTGAACGATCATTTTTTTGAGATGCCCGTACACATCGTTGCGCATCAAGCTTTTCTCGAGCGGTATGAGGTTGTCGGTTGGCATAAAGTAATATATCACATATCAAAATTGATTGCCACCACGGCTTGGAACAGCCTTGTTTCAATTGCGCTAGGATGTGTAAAATTCCGAACTCGAGGTGATACATCCATGATTCTGGCGCTCCTGACATTCTGTTTTACGGGTCTGGCTTGGTGGATGGCGGCTTTCTTGTCTCGAGAAATCCAAAAGACCCGCCACTGGCAGACCGTTATGGGTACAATCCTCGAGCGCGACATTGGCGAACCCATGAAAAGCATCAATTTCAGTTATGTCCCGAATGTGCAGTACAGCTACTCTGTGGCTGGAAAAGAGTACCAAAACAATCAAGTGTACTTGCACAAACAGACGGGCAACCTCGACTGGCAAAATCGCAAACTCATCAATGGCTTGCCCAACCCAGTTCCGGTGCATTACGACCCGCAACATCCAGAAAACTCGTATTTGATTGCCAATCCAAAATCGACCATCTGGATTCTGGTGGTTTTTGGAATCCTGGCATTTTTCATGGGACTGATTCAACTGCTCCCTTAAGGGCAAACTACAACAACTTAAAAACCTTTTTCCTCGAGATCAACTTCTTGCCCCTGGCATCAAACGCCAGCAACTCGAGCGTGTGCCGACCAGCTTTGAGGCTGTTGGTGTTCAATTCAAATCGATACGGCAGTCGGTCAGCGCTCGAGATAAACTTCCCATCGAGCCAGAACCCTACCTTGGCGATATACGGCTCGAAGGTTTTGATCCACGCCCCAAGCCGCAAAATACCGTATACCTTCAAGACTTCAGGCATCGGCATTGGACGTTTGACGCTCGAGTTGAGATCGTAACGCGGCAGAAAGTACGGCTCGAAAAACAGCTCCCCGTAAGCCTCGCGTTTGCCAGGAACGAACAGGCGGTAATCGTTGCGGCGCTCGATCTGACGGCTGCCGACAAACTTACCGTCGATCATGTCCAGATCGAGCCAATTGATGTTTTTCAGTCTTGGGAATTTCAGGTACGCGCCCCAGAACAACATGCGCAATTTGGTCTGCGCAAACAGATCAAAAGTCTGTCCTGGCGCGGCAAGCGTGCGGTGGCTGGCGGCATATTCCGAAATTTGCATCGGGTGTCTCGAGGCATATTTGCTGTAAAAACCCCTGATCGCATCGAGTGGGTTCAGGCGTTCGCCGCTGTCACGCACGTTGCCGTTGACGAACGGCAAACTGTACAGACTCAAACCCACCCAGTCCACAAACGCGTCCCCTGGAAAATACTGATCGATCACCTCGAGCCGACTCGCCATCGGCATCCAGACCATCGCCACGTTCGGCGCATACGCCGCCATGATGTCATGCACCAGTCGAAATTTTTCGACGTACAGTTTCGGATTCCTCGACCATTCGTTCGCAGGGTCGTTGAACTCGGCGGCGAAACGCAAGAAAATTGGCACGCCACTTCGTGCCGCCTCTTTGGCAAACGCCGTGACTAAACCCCTCGAGACCTGTGCCAGCGGCATTTTCGGCTCGAGCGCGAGGTGCATGGCAGCCCCAGTGCGTTTGATCGCCGCCGCAAAACGGGTCGGGAAGAACGGTTTCTCAAAGGTTGCGTTTCTGGGGTCGATCAAATCAAAATAACGAAAGTAGACTGCAAAACCGATGCCCACCCGTTCCATCGTGTTGATCCGACCATCGCGTTTGTTGATGCCCGTCTCGTCCACATAAGACCCCAGCAACATCCCAGAACGCGGCTCGAGTTTGGCGGGTTTGACGTTTAACGGTTCGGCTTGATCCAACAAATAAAACTCGCCCTCTTGACGGTATTGATTGCTGGCATTCTCGAGCGCGTTGGCGGTGATTTCTTGCCCTTTGATGCTGCGGTACAACGCCACCGCCTTGGCAAACGCGGCACTGCCACCGTCGTAATCCTCGAGTTTGACCCGAGCCTCGCCCAACCAACGCCAGTTTGCGGCACTGGGATTGAGTTTGACCGCATTTTGAAAGGCTTGTTCTGCCTGTTTAAAATTTTTGGATTGGAAATAACCTTGTCCTGCCGCGTACCATTGATCGGCATTTTGTGGAGTGCCCTGCGCGAGAACGACCAGAAAACTCGAGATCAAAACCATCAGCAATACGGAAAAGCGCATGAACAATGTTACGACTCGAGGGGCGAAAAGGTTTCATGCTTAACCATGAAAATCAATACTCGGTCTGCCTCTCATCCCCAACCTCAGGGCAACCGCAAAGTCGTAAACCAATGAACCAAACAATGTATGGAGGTCTTCCCGTCGCAAGGGTGAACACAAGGTTCACCCCTACAGGACAATGTTTTTTCGTAGGGGCGAAGCTTGTCTTCGCCCGCAAGCAAACGAGAATTCCGACAAAATGGGCAAAATTCGGACTTTGCGGTTGCCCTGTCCCCAACCTTCTTGACCATAAAACGCACCTATCGGGCATGGTCGTCTTCTCTCCGTGGAGAGAAGGGAGCATTATTGTTATCTCGAGAGACGAAAATATTGTGTTCTAAAAACGCTTTTGCGTATGCGACTTAAAATTGGAATCTCAGAAAAACGCAATACGCGCTTCAGCCGATGTGCTCGAGGTTAAATTCTCGTAATCTCAACTCGCTCGAGACATACTCGAGACTTTTATCAGGAGGTCAGACCCATGCGAAAACGAGATTTGATTGAACAGGTGGGTTTTTGAGGTTATCGCCAAACGTCGCAAAGGATTCCCGAGTGAAACGAATGTAAAACGCGGTCATCGCGTGGTGCATGGCAACAAGGAATTGCTCGAGAAACTTGGACGCAACGATTTATGCCCTTGCGACAGCGGGCGAAGGTTTCAAAAACTGCTGTATGCACTCTGGACGCTTTGACGGGGTGCAACGCAACCATTACTTCAGAAAATGACCCTCGAGATTCTCGAGGGTTTTTATATTCAAGTTCAGTTCAAGCCATCATTTTCACCCGTCATTGAAAGTGAATCCAC
>CAXTTL010000216.1:0-8444 GCA_964247135.1 uncultured Deinococcales bacterium
AACACCACAAATCTGGGGAGCAAAGCAAATACGGCTGCCAATTGGCTCAACATGCCCTCTGGCGAGTACAGTTACACCGTTGAACGAGCAGGGTACAGCACGTTTAATGGCAAAGCCAGCCTGCCAAAAAACCGTGCGATATCGGTGTACTTAGACCCGATCAAGAAATAATCTTGCGATATCTTTTAAAAGCGACCAATTTGGTCGCTTTTTTTGAGCGCTCGAGCTTGAAATATTCCATTGGGCAAGTCTTTGGCGTAGACTGGGCTATCGGTTCAGGGGAGGCTGTATGCGTTTGTACTGGATTTTGTTCTTTTTGGTGTTGGTCGCCGTTCTGGTTTTTTCGTTTGTCAATGCCTCAACCCTGATGCGATCAACGCAAATCGTGATTCCTTTCATGGGTTTGCAAAACCTACCGATGCGTTTGTTCGGTTTGCTATCATTGGTCGGCTTGGCAGGAATTTACAGCCTCTTCTGGAGCCTCAGTTCGACCCGCGCCAAAGCCAAAAGCGCCGATCTGTTCGACAAGATCGAAAACCTGCGCGACACCCTCAACCGCGAAGAGGCAGGGCGATTCAAAGCGCTCGAGCAGCAACTCGAGGTGCAATTCCGTGAAGTGTTAAATCGTCTCGAGCCTGGCAGTGCGCCCGCGCCCAAGTCTGGCGGCTTTTTGGGTGGTCTGTTCGCCCGTGAAACCCCGTCAAACCCTGCGTTACCTTCAACCCGAGCCAGCTCCAGTGACCTCGAGACGCTGATTGTCCGTATCGAAAAAGTACGGGACGAATTGGCGGCGGACATTGCCTTAAGCGAACAAAATGTTCTCAAGGCGCTCGAGCAAAGCGATGCGGGTTTGATCGCCAGAGATCGCCCGAGATCGCATCTCTAAATTGAACACACGGGGGCTTCGGATTCCTGTAGAATTACGAGTCGGTCAGAGCAACAGACCCGTGTCTCTCATTGTTCGGAGCTTTCATGTTTCCTTTTTTTCGTAAGCCAAACCACCGCAATCATTCCAGGGGCATGACCGTGCTGGTCATTCCCGACGCTGGCGGCCCGAGGCGTTTGCGGGTCGGCTGGTGGTGGTTGGGTGGACTTGCCACGTTGGGCTTTGCGGTGGGATTGGGCGCGTTTGGAGCACCCATTTTGCTGGCAGCCAGCCTGCGTGCCAATGTCAGCATGATTGCCAGCAACGCGCGGTTAAACGCCGAAAAAGCCGATTTACAACGCCAACTCAACATCTCGCAAGCCAGGGTTTCAGGTTTGACCAAGACCGCGCAAAAAATGGCGGGACGTTTACTCGAGATCGAATCTCGAGTCTCCAGCATCGAAACCCGAGCCAAAATTGACCGCGTGCGACCAGCCAGCACCAGACCGGGCGGCGGCGCGATCAACACCGAAATTGACAACCCCGAAGAGGCATTTGCGGTGCTCGAGTCTGAACTTGGCACTACAGACACCAACCTCGAGCGAACCCTGGGACCTTTGGAAGCCATTTTGCACCACGAAGAAGCGATACCATCTGGGTTTCCAACCTCTGGACGAATCACCAGCGGTTTTGGCAGCCGTATTGGACCTCGGACGGGACGGCTCGAGAAGCATACGGGCTGGGACATTGCCACCAGTCTGGGTTCCATCGTTCGTGCCACCGCGCCTGGAATCGTGCAAACGGCGGGTTGGACGAATATTGGTTACGGTTTGCACATCATCATCGACCACGGTTACGGCATCAAAACCTTGTACGGGCATCTGTCAAAATTGCTGGTCAACCCAGGGCGTGTCATTCAGATTGGCGACGTGATCGGCTTGGTCGGTTCGACGGGCAACAGTACCGGACCGCATCTGCATTACGAAGTCCGCATCAACAACACGCCGATCAACCCAGGTCCTTACCTGTACCATGAACGTTACAAACCAATTCCGGCAGGACCGTTACAACCATGATGGCTTTGATCTGGTCAACATGGCATTTCTAAGGAGACTCATGCTTTCACGTGCAAAACCCGCTCAACCTCAACAAACCGCAGGAATGACCTACCTCGACAAAGGCTCATTGATTACCGGTAACCTCAGCACCAACGGTCATTTGCGCCTGGACGGCACAATCAAAGGCAATGTCAGTGTCAAAGGGATGCTCGAGGTCTCGGCTGGAGCCAGCATCGACGGTGAGCTGCTCGAGGTTGAAAGCTTGTTGTTGCACGGTTCGATCAAAGCCAACGTGAATGCACGGGGCAAAATCACGATTTCCAAAACGGGGCGCTTGATCGGCGATGTCAAAGCCACCAGTTTGGACATCGAAACGGGGGCGGTCTTCAGTGGACGCAGCGAAATGAATGCTGCCGCGATTGCCAGCCAACCTGATCCATCGCGTGGGATTCCCGAGGCAGAGGCAAAAAAAGCGGCGGGCAAAGCCTAAACCGACGAATTCAAAACGATCTCGAGTTTTAAACGGTTTGCCAACCTCGAGATCGTTTCGTGCCGAATCTGGCGGGTTTGCGTCATTTTGTACCAAGCCCAGCCAATGTCAAATGCGTTTAGGGTGACACGGAATTGTTTCAGAACAAGTAGAATACTTTGCGTGAAGTCTTTGTTTCAACATCGCATTGCCCTCAGGAGCGATTCATGACCCTGGCGCGATTCTTTCAACGGCGCGGACCCAAACGCGAACAATCCAACGACGACCTGCCAGACTTGTGGAGCAAATGCCCCAATTGCGGTGCACAAATTTACAACAAAGAACTCGAGCAGGCGCTCAGGGTTTGCCCAAAGTGCGCCTACCATCATCGTTTGCCCGTTAAAAAACGAATCGAAGCCTTGACCGACGCTGGTTCGTTCGAGTTGACCTCGGGCAAGGTGCGTTCGGTCGATGCGCTGAATTTCACCGACACCGAAAGTTATCCTTCCAGACTCGAGCGTACCAAGAAAAAAACCGGTCGTGAAAACGCGATTCTGGCGGGTCGAGCCACGCTCGGAGGCTTGAGAATCCAGTTGATCGTCATGGATTTTGAATACTCTGGCGGCAGCATGGGCAGCGCCGAGGGTGAGGAGATCACCCGTGCCGTCGAGATTGCGACCCGAGAGAAACGGGCGGTGGTTTTGGTGGCGACCTCCGGCGGGGCACGAATGCAAGAAGGTGCGCTTTCGTTGATGCAAATGGCAAAAACAACCTTTGCGCTCGAGGAACTTGGCATGGAAAAAATGCCGTATATCACGGTCTTGACCGACCCAACCACCGGCGGCGTGGCAGCCAGTTTTGCCGCCATCGGCGATGTGATTATTGGCGAACCGGGAGCGCTGGTCGGTTTTGCGGGTCAACGGGTGATTCAACAAACCATCAAACAAAACCTGCCCGAAGGCTTTCAACGTACCGAATTTCTCGAGGAACACGGCATGATCGACTTGGTGCTCGACCGCCGAGAACACCGTCAAATGCTGGCTGACCTCATCAGCACCCTGACCAACCAACCCGCCGTCGAAGTCAAAGCCATAGAGGTCGAAGTCACCCCGCCTCCAGCCAAGGGCGGACTGTTCGGAAGGCGTGGTTAAGCATGGCACTCGAATTTGAAAAACCGGTGATCGAACTCGAGACGCGCATTGCGGAACTCGAGACGTATGGCAAAGAGAACGGCGTGGACATGACCGACGAACTCGAGCTGATGACCAAACGCCTCGAGCGGCTGCGCTCTGAAACCTTCGATGCCCTTTCACGCTGGCAACGGGTGCAACTGGCGCGGGTCGCGGGACGACCCACGGCGCTCGATTATTTTGCCAAAACCTTCACGCATTACCGCGAATTGCACGGCGACCGTGCCATCGGCGAGGACGCCGCGATTGTTGGCGGTCTGGCGAGGCTCGAGGGACGCGGCGTGGTCGTGATCGGGCAGCAAAAAGGGCGTGACACCAAAGAAAACATTCAGCGCAATTTTGGCATGGCGCACCCCGAGGGGTTTCGCAAAGCCATGCGATTGATGGACTTAGCCGAAAAATTCGAGTTGCCAATCATCACGTTGATCGACACTCCAGGTGCCTACCCAGGCATTGCCGCCGAGGAACGCGGTCAAGCCTGGTTGATCGCCCAGAGCATTCAACGCATGACCCGCCTTAAGGTGCCAGTCATCAGCGTGGTGATCGGCGAGGGTGGCTCTGGTGGGGCGTTGGCAATCGCGGTGGGCAACAAAGTGCTGATTTTCGAGAATGCCGTTTACAGCGTCATCAGCCCAGAATCTTGCGCCGTGATCGCCTGGAAAGATGTCAAAGAAGCCGAAAAAGCCGCCGAAGCCCTCAAGCTGACGGCTCGAGACTTGTTGCAATTTGACATTGTCGATTCCGTGATTCCAGAACCCAAAGGCGGCGCCCACAACGACGCCAACCTGGCAGCCGAAAACCTGAAGAAAGCGCTGCTCGAGCAACTTTCAAACCTCGAGTCGCTCTCGAGTTCAGAATTGATGCAACAACGCGCCGCAAGATTTCGCAAATTGGGCGCAATCGAAGAACTGGCGTAACAAAATTAACTGCGTAGGGTGCGCCTCGCGCACCACATTGCAAATTGCTTGGTGCGCACGGCGCACCCTACCAAACTTTGTTTTACTGCGGTTTGTACAACTCGAACCCACCAGCCTTTTCAAAGTACCCTTGCAAGGTTTTGGCATCCACCAAAGGCGTGGTGTTTTTGTCTCCAGGCAGTGACCCCGCAAAAACCTCGAGCGCGTCAAAATAGCCGTCACCGTCCGCGTCATTTTTTTCTTTTAAGACTTCATAGAGCGTTTGCGGAAAATTTTCGCTCAGGGCACTTTGGACTTCTTGCCCAAACGGATTCCAAGGGTTGCCACCAGTCGCATTGACGTGACAGTAGGTGCATTTGACGCGTTCATCGACCAAATGCAGTTGCTTGACCGCCATCGCGCGGTAGGCGGGAAAGGCGCTCGAGTCGGATTGAAGTTGCAGACTGCCAAACGAGATCAGCACGCCGATACCAAAAACAACTTGTGAAGCACTTAATTTTCGAGGTTTTGCCATGAATAATTCCTTCCAACGCAAAATGAATCTTGAGGAAAGTGTTAACCCGAGCTTGGAATCAACAGCACTTTGGCGATATTGCCAGGGGCAGAAATGAGACGCTCGAACCACTTGCCACCCTCCTCGAGTGGGGCTTCAATGATGTTGGTCAAATGAATTTTGTTTTCAATCAGCAGCTCGAGTCCTTGGGCAAAATTGGCGGGCGTGTAAGCAAAAGAGCCTTTGAGTGTGATTTCACGGCGGATCACGTCAGCGGCTGGGATTTGACTGGTTTCTTCGTGTAATCCCGAAAGAATCACCGTTCCAGCCGAACGCGTCGCCGCGATGCACTGCGCTCGAGTGACCGCCGCACCCACCGCATCTACGCTGAGTGCCGCACCTACGCCGCGTGTGGCTTCACGCACGGTTGCAACGACATCGACGGCTTTGGGGTCGAGCATTTCGCCGCCGAACACACCAGCCATCTCGAGCCGCTCGGCGTCCAAATCCGCAACAAAGACCTGTTTTGCCCCTCGGGTTTTCAACACTTGCAAGACCAGCAAGCCGATTGGACCCGCGCCCATCACCAGAACGGTTTGATCTTGAACGTTGCCAGCCAACTCCGCGATTCTGACCGCCACCGCCACAGGTTCGGCGAGCGCTCCGACTTGAGTCGAGGTGCCTGCTGGCAGGATGTGAACGAGTTCGGCGGGCACGCTGACAAATTCGGCAAACGCACCAGCTCGGTGCGCTCCAATCAATTTTCTCGAGGGGCAGAGGTGATTCAAGCCAGCCTTGCAGTCATCGCAGTGTCCGCAGCTCGAGAGTGGATTGACCGTGACCTGCTGCCCAAGTTTAAGAGACGGGTTGACCTCGAGCGCGGTTTCGCCAAGTTCGACGATCTCGCCAGAAAACTCGTGACCCATGACCAACGGCGGCACGCGCAGCGCATTGTGACCCAGATAACCGCTCAGTTCTGAACCGCAAATCCCAGCAAACGCCACGCGCAGCACGACCTCATTCGCTACGGCTCGAGGTGTATCTTGTTCGCGCATGACCATCAACCGAGGACCTTCCCAAACGAGTGCTTTCATCACATGATCTCCTGACGCTCGAGCTTAGTTGGGTTTTACAGATTCTACGTGATGTCGCGTGAATTGGATTGCAATAGAACTTTCAACCTGTGCTAGTCTGATTCGGACGCAACGACAGGTGAAACATGAAACCCTTAAAATCTGGTCAAGACCTCACAGGCTTAAATCCACCCGTTTCGATTTAACCGCCACTCGAGCGTAACAGTTCGATTGAACGGGGCAAACATCGCGGCTTGAGCGGATGTTGCCACAACCCTCTTGACACCCAAAGGAAGTTTCATGACCAAGATCGCCATTATCGGCGCTGGCAGTGCGGTTTTTGCCCAGCAAATGATCGTTGATATTCTCAACATTGAAGGTTTAAACCAAGGCGAATTTGCCCTGATCGACATCGACCCCGTGCGATTGGCGCAATCGCACGAGATTGCCGAATTGACCGTCAAGCGTTTCAACAAAAATTTCACGGTTCACTCGAGCACCAACCGCCTGGATTTACTGCCGAACACCGATTTTGTCATCAACACCATCGAAGTTTCAGGACTCGAGACGGTGCGTTTTGACAACGACATTCCCCTCAAATACGGCGTCGATCAGTGCATCGGTGACACCGCCGGACCTGGCGGCTTGATGAAATTTCTGCGCACCGCCCCAGCCTGGCTTTCAATTGTGCGCGACATCGAAAAACTTGCACCAAACGCGGTCATCATGAATTACACCAATCCGATGTCGGCTTTGGTTCTGACCGCCGCTCGAGCCACCAACCTAAGCGTGATCGGTTTGTGCCACTCGATTCAGAACACCGCCGCCGAACTTGCCGAATTTCTCGGGCTTCCCGCCTCGGAATTGACCTATCGTTGCGCCGGCATCAACCACATGTCCTGGATTTTTGAACTGTTTCACAACGGCGTTGACATCATGCCCAAATTGCTCGAGTTAACAGAAAAACCAGAAATTTACGAGCGCGACATCATTCGTTTTGAGATGCTCAAACACTTCGGTGCCTTTCCCACCGAGTCGAGCGGACATTTTAGCGAGTACGTGCCCTACTTCAGGAAGCGCAAAGATTTACTCGCCAAATACACCCGAGCCGAGTACAAGGGCGAGAGCAGTTTTTATGCCAACAATTGGCCCCAGTGGCGCACCGACCACGACAATGAAGTCAAATCCCTGATCGAACGTGAGCGCCGTGGTGAAGCCGCGATTTCGCTCGAGCGCAGCCCAGAGTTTGCCTCGAACATCATTGAGGGGATTGTTTTCAACCGCCCGCAAGTGATTTCGGGCAACGTCATCAATCACGGTTTGATCGACAACCTGGCGCAAGACGGTTGCGTCGAGGTGACGTGTCTGGTCGATAAAAATGGCATTCAACCGACGCGTTTCGGCAAGCTCCCCACGCAACTTGCGGTCTTGGATCAAGTGCATCAAGCCATGCACGACCTGATGGCGACGGCGGTGCTTACCGAAAACCGTGAGGCAGCCTTTCATGCACTCCTGATTGACCCGTTGACGGCGGCGGTCTGTTCGCCTGCGGAAATCAGAAATATGTTCGAGGAACTTGTCGCCGCCGAACAGCAATACCTGCCAGCCTTTATGAAAGCTTGAAGCTCGAGATGCTGTCAATCGTTTCTGAGACTCGAAATACGCTTGGGGAATCTCCAGCCTGGTCGGCTCGAGAGCAGGCATTGTACTGGGTGGACATTCCCGAAAAACGGCTGTTCAGGTTGAGTCAAACAGGCGTTGAAACTTGGGAATTGCCCGAAATATGCAGCGCGGTTGTGCCTCGAGCTTCGGGTGGTGTGATCTTGACCTTGGCGCAGCGGGTGGTACGTTTTGATCTCAAATCTGGTGCGCTCGAGACTTTGTGCCGTCCAGATTCAAAACCGCAAAACCGTTCCAACGACGCGCGTTGCGATGCGTCGGGGCGGTTGTGGTTGGGAACGATGCAAAATAACTTTGACGCAAATGGCAAGGCTCAGGAGATCACGCAATCTTCTGGTTCGCTGTTCCGAATCGAGTCAGACTCGAGCCGCCTCGAGATGCTTTCAAACATTGGCATTGCCAACGGTTTGGCATGGTCGCCCGACGCCAAAACCATGTATTTTGCCGATTCGATGACCAGCCAAATTGATTGTTTTGACTTTGAACTCGAGCAGGGTTTGATCTCAAATCGCAGGATGTTCGCAAACTTTGATCGCGGCGTGCCAGACGGCTCGAGCGTCGATGCCGAGGGATTTTTATGGAATGCCCGTTGGGATGGCGGCTGTGTGGCGCGGTTTGCCCCAAACGGCGCACTTGACCGCGTGATCGAACTGCCAGTCACCCAGCCCAGCAGTTGCAGTTTTGGCGGTCAAAACCTCG
>CAXTTL010000217.1:0-8395 GCA_964247135.1 uncultured Deinococcales bacterium
AAACCGTTCTGCACGCCGAAAAGGTGCAAGTTGGTATTGATGATGCCAAACAAATTGTAATTTTCGCCTTGTACGAACAAACGAATGGGTTCGGGTTGTGTGGTGTCCTCGACGTATTTTTTCGCAAAGGTTATGGGGTCGCGCTTAAAAGAATAGGGGTATACGAATGGGAATCTGAGTTGCCCGTTGTGAACCAAATGTACTTTTTGGGGTGGTTGAAATGGATACTGTTCGTGTTGAATTGTGATTTCGTAAGGCGATAAAAAGCCTGCAAAAATGGCGATCAAGTACAGCACAATCAAGATCACTCCACCAGCAATGCCAAGTTTGTTGCGGCGAAAACGCCGCCAAGCGAGCAGCAGTGGATTGACAGATTTTTCGGATTTTACGGCAATGGTTGAGGTCATGGTTTCTCGAGGTTTATTCGTAACGAATTCTGGGGTCTACGACTGCCAGTAAAATGTCTGCCAGCAAATTGCCGATCATCAGTACAAAGCTCGAGAGTAACAACAGCGTGATGACGACGTATTGGTCTTTGGCTTTGATACTGTCGTACAAAAAAGGTCCGATGGTTGGAAGCCCGAGCACGGTGGCGGCGATTAAACTGCCGCTGGTCAGCTCGGCAAAGCTTAGACCAGCAATGCTGATCAGCGGGTTGATGGCGTTGCGCACGGCATGACGATAGATCACGATGCGCTCCTGTAAACCTTTGCTGCGGGCGGTGCGAACATAATCTTGATTTAAAACGTCCAGCATATTGGCTCGCATTTGGCGTTGCAGGCTGGCAACGTGGTTGACGCCAATCACGATGATCGGCAGCCACAAGTGTGCCAGGTGGTCGAGCAATTTGGAAAATGACCACGGTGCGTCAATAAATTCGTTGCTGAACAAGCCGCCGACGTTTTTGCCGTTCAAGCTCAAGATCAAGGCAATCAGCAACAAACCGAGCAAAAAGTCAGGAATCGCCAGACCCGCGTATCCCAAGAAGCTTGCCAAGCCGTCAACCACCCCGTTGCGCCGCACGGCGGTCAAAATGCCAATCGGTATTGCCACCAACCAACTGAAAATCAATGCCAGCGCCGCGATTTCTACCGTCCAGAACATGCGTTCACCGATTAAACCAGCCACCGGTCTGTTGGCGGTAAACGACTGCCCAAAATCGCCCCTCGAGACGATTCCCCAAACCCAAAGTCCGTATTGAACGATCAAGGGTTTGTCCAAGCCAAGTTGTGCTTGTATGCGGGTCACGGTCTCCTGGGAAAAGCGTGGGTCCTCGAGGTATGAGTCCAGAAAACTGCCTGGCTGCAATTGAATCACAAAAAAAGCAATGAAGGACACCGCCAAAAGCGTCGGGAAGATCACCAGGGTTCGTTTTAAAATAAAATTAAACATGATTCTCGGGTTTGTGTGTTGCAAAAGGTTTTAGCGTGAAACCTCGAGCCTGTAAATTCAGGCTCGAGGTATTGAAATTGGCTATTTGAGGTAGGCAATGTGGTTGGTTACGTAGCCTGGAATCGGTCCGAGGTTGTAAACGAAGTTGCCGACTTTGTTGCTGACGGCGGCAATGTTGGCGGGTTTGGCGATCATGATGACGGGTAGGTTTTTGGCGTTCAAGAGTTGCCATTCGTCGTACAATGCGCCGCGCTTGCGCTGATCTGTCAGTTTGGAGGCTTGATCAAAAATGTCCCAGATGCGTTTTTCCCAGGTTTTCATCAGTTTGAAATTCGGTGCGCCGCCTGGGGTTGCGTTTCGCATGGCACGGTGCCAGTAGTACAAGTCGCCGCCAGGTTGCCAGATGGCTTTGCGCAATTCTGGGTCGGGTTGGTTGCCGAAACCGTAAATGCCGGCTTCAAAGTCGCCGGCATTCAGCTTGGAAAACACCAGGCTGTTTTGCAGCGTTTGCAGGTTGGCTTTTAAACCGATGGCTTTGAGGTCGTTTTGAATGATCGTAGCGATTGGTCCACCCGCAAAAAACGCGTTGTCGGTTGGGGCAATCAACGAGAATTCGATGTTTTTACCGCCCGCAAAGTTGCGAATGCCGTCGCCGTCGGTGTCTTTCAAGCCCAATGCATCCAAACCAGCATTGGCGGCGTTCAAGTCGTATTCGCCCAGATATTTGGTGGTGTCAAAATAAAAACTCGAGACTGGGGCGGTTGGTGTCCCAGGAAGCGTTGCCAATCCGTTGAAAACGTCATCGATGATGCGCTTGCGATTGACGGCGGGTTGCACCGCTTGACGGAATTTGTCGTTGCTGAACAACCGTGCCAGGCTGGCGTCTTTGGCGTCAAAGTTAAAGCTCAGGTGCGGTGGGCTGCCGAACAGCGCCAAGGCTTTAATCACCTTATAGGGTGCGCCGTTCACTTCGCCTTGCTTCAAATCAGGAAATTGTGCCCCCGTGATGTTCAAGGCGTTGACTGTACCAGATTTGAACTGGGCAATCTGCGCCTCTGGCGATTTTAGGATCAAATACTCGAGCTTCTCGAGGTACGGCAGTTTGTTGCCGAAGGCGTCCGACTTCCAGTAATTGGTGTTTTTCGCCAGGGTCACCTTCTGGTCTGGGGTGTAGCTCGAGAATTTGAATGGTCCTGTGCCAACGATGTCGCTCAGGTCTGCGCCTGTACCCCAGGGGGTGTTGATGTCGGCTGGTTTTGCGCCGCCCTCAATCGAGTATTTTAAGAGCTTGTGCTTGGGCATGATAAAGGTGCGCAGTTGTTGAATGATCGCACCAGAGGCGTAGGGCAGGGTCATGCGCATGGTGTAGTCGTCCACCGCTTCAAATTTGATGCCTTTTGGAAAACCGGCGGCGCTGTTGCCTTTGGCTTCGGTGTTCAAAATAATGTTGTTGTAGGTAAACACCACGTCATCGGCGGTGAAGGCTTCGCCGTCGTGCCATTTGACGTTCTTGCGCAATTTAAATATCCAGATTTTACCGTCTTCGGAAACCGTCCAGGACTGCGCCAGGTTCGGTTCCATCTTGTAAGTCTCGAGGTTGTACTCAACCAATCCTTCAAAGACGTTGCCAATTAAGGTGTAGGTGTTGTTGTCGGTGATGCCGTAATAGTTGAAACTGCCTGGCGAGGCAGGCAACGACAGCGTGAGCGTGCCGCCGTATTTGCCTGCGCTCAAGCCCAATTTGGGCATGTTCGAGAGCCGAGGTTCGCCGTTGGTGGCGGCTGCAAACGCAACCCCCAGTGAAGACACCAGCATTGCCGCGAGAACAAATTTTTTCATACGTCTCCTGTTGAATCAGAACCTCGAGCGAAGTTTTTTCACTCGAGATTCTGGTGATGCTCGAGCCTTACTTGTTGTAAATCAGTGGCACGGGGTTGTAACCAGGGATCACGCCCAGATTCCAGACGAAATTGCCGATTTTGTTGCTGACCACGGCGGCGTTCGCGCCCTTGGCGATCATGATGACGGGCAGGTTTTTGGCGAACAACACTTGCCACTCGCCGTACAACAACCGACGAACACTTTGATCGGTGGTTTGCGAGGCTTTGTCAAAAATGGTCCAGACGCGTTTTTCCCAGGCATTCATGGCGGCAAAATTCTCTTTGCCGCCTGGCGTGGCAGGTTGGGTGGCTTGATGAAAGTAATAAAGCGCCCCGCCTGGTTGCCAGATGGGTTTGCGTAAATCGGGGTCGGGTTGGTCACCGAACGCCAGCAGGGTCGCCTCCCAGTCCTGACCTCGAGCCGTGGACAGCAGGGTGCTGGACGGTATGCCCTTGAGGTTGACCTTCACGCCGATGGCTTTGAAATCGTTTTGCAAGATCGTGCTCATGGGTTTATAGACGCTCGAGTCCTCGCCGTAATTGAGCGTAAACTCGAGGTTCGCGCCGCCGCCGATGTTGCGCACGCCGTCGCCGTCGGTGTCTTTCAAGCCCATCGCGTCCAGCGTCGCGCCAGCCTGTTTCAGATCAAACTCGCCGAGGTATTTGGTGGTGTTGAAATAATAGTTTGAGATCGGTGCGACGCCGTGCCCTGGCAGGGTCGCCAAGCCGTTGTACACCGTGTCGATGATTCTCGAGCGGTTGACCGCCAACTGCATGGCTTGCCTGAAGCGCAAATCCGAGAAGACTCGAGCCAGTACGTTGTTTTTGGCGTTCCAGTTGAAGCCCAGGTGTGGTGGGCTGCCAAACAGCGCGTTGGAACGAATCACCTTGAATGGTGCTCCAGCCGCCTCTTTGGTTTTAAAATCTGGGAATTGAGCGCCCGAAATGTTGTAACTGTCGAGCGTGCCATTCAAAAACTGCGCCGCCTGTGCGTCTGGACCTTTCACAATCAGGTACTCGAGCGTGTCTGTGTAAGGCAGTTGGTTGCCCTTGGCATCGTTTTTCCAGTAGTACTTGTTCTTGGTCAATGTCACTTTTTGCCCTGGCACGTAAGACTTTAACTTGTACGGACCCGTGCCAACAATGTCATCGAGGTTTGAATTCGTGCCCCAGGCGTCGTTGATGTCGGCTTTTTTGGCGCCGCCGCTTTCGGTAAATTTCTCGAGTTTGTGCTTTGGCAAGATGAACGTGCGCATTTTTTGCAAGAACGCACCGTTTGGGACGGGCAGCGTAAACCTCACGGTGTACTTGTCCAGCGCCTCAAACTTGGCGCGAACGCCGTTAAAGTTAAATGCGTCATTGTCGCCACCCTTGGCTTCTGGGTTGACAATGATTTGGTCGAAGGTAAAGACCACGTCCTCGCTGGTGAAATCCACGCCGTCTTGCCATTTGACGCCTTGGCGCAGCTTGAAGGTCCACACCTTGCCGTCGCTCGAGGCGGTCCAGGATTCGGCGAGGGCGGGTTCGATTTTGTAGCTGGCGAGGTTGTACTCGATCAAACCGTCGAACATCTGACCTGTGACCGATTGGGCGTTCGAGTCAATTGCGCCGTAATACATGAAACTCTGCGGCGAGTCGCCGAGCACCAGTGTGTAACTGCCGCCCGGTTTGCCAATGCCAACCCCGATTTTGCTGTAATCGGGCACGATTTTTGGTGCTGCCAAAGCTGCACTGGTGAAAGCACCCGTGGCGACCAAGATTGAAACGGTGATAACTGAGAACGCCTGACGTGTTCGCATAAATCTCCTCCTCTGGTGATGTGAGCTTTAGCATAACCCGTTTTGGGTCATTGCTGAACGTGGTCTTCGGAATAAAAGTCAAAACCGTGACAACACCATCAAGATCGGCTTGTCGGGTTTCAAAAAAGTGGCTCGAGAGCCAATCAAATGCTCGGGCTTTGGTTTAACCCTCTGGTTTTTCTTTGTCCAGATTTTCGCTGGTCGATGCTCCAACGCCGACTTTTGAATCTGGACTGGCAACCCCAACCTCAACGGTCGTCGCTGGCGCGTGCTCGATGGGTTTTGGCTGAACTCGAGCTTGAACGCTTGTGGTGCTCGATTGAAGTTGCGAGACAAAAAAATAGACGATAGCCGCAATGACCGCCACCGGCACCAGAAACTTCAAGAGCGCCACGACAATGCCCGCCAAGCCAATCAAGATCGAACCCAGAAAGGTGAACAACCAGCCCAGCACCCACAAGCCAGCCAGTGCCACGATGGCTCCGACGAATCCCTTGACGACCACCTCGAGCGTTTTTTGCCAATCGGTTTGTTGCATGGCGCTATTGTATTCCTTTTCGAGATTCTGGATAGACTGCTGTTGTGAGATCACTTTCGCGTTTCTCGAGATTCATGTTGATTTGGTTCGTTTGTTGGTGTGGCTCGAGTGCCAACGCTCAGTTGCTCGGAGCGAAGGGCGCAAGCCTGCCGATGAATGTTGTGGTCAGCCCGCACTTTCGGGTCTTGCACCAACCGTACCTCGAGGCGTTTGCGCGGCACGTCGCGGCGGCAGCCGAACTGATTCATGCATCTGTCACGGCTGCGGTCGGCAACGACCCTGGCATCACCTACATTTTGATCAACGACGCCACCGACTCCGCAAACGGTCTGACCGTGCCCGACCCGACCAATTTCATCACCATCAACGCCACCTTTCCGCGCCCAACAGACATTGGTGCGCAGTGGGAGGATGCCATGGTGGTGCTCGCCGCCCACGAGTTCACGCACCTGGCGCACCTGACCACCCGCGACCAAACCCGAGAATCCTTACGCGGTATTTTTGGCGCAATTCCAGGAATTTTGGGCACCCGAGTTCCGCCAGCCTGGTTCACCGAAGGCTATGCCGTGGCGCTCGAGACGCGGTTTACATCGGGAGGTCGTTCCCAAGATGCCAGCGTGAATACCTTGCGGGCGCAGATGGCGAGGGCTGGCAATTTCCCAAGCCTCATCGAAGCTGGCATTGGCACCCTCGAGCGTTACCCATTTGGCAACACCCGCTATGCTTTTGGGGCGGGTTTTGTGCCGTTTTTGATCGGGAAATATGGCGATGCCGGCATTCAAAAAGTGATCGAGCGTTTTAACCACACGCTCAGTTTTGATGACGCCTGGCTCGAGGTGCATCATGTGGGTTTAACCGAACTTTGGAGCGAATGGCAGCAACTCGAGGTGCAACGCGCCAAAATCGAACTCGAGGCATTGAGCGCCAGCCAATTGCCGATTGGCAAACGCTTGTACGCAGGCAGCGGCGTACCAGCCGTTTTGGGCAATGACCTCGCCTGGCTGGAGGGTTCAACGATTCGCTTCGGCATCTGGAATGGCGGCAAACTCGAGTTCAGCGATGAAAAGTTTAAACTTCCGACCCGCCCCAACAAACTCAGTTTTCAAAACAAAGACACTTTGGTTTACTCGAGGTTGCTTTACATGAGCGACACCAGTTACGGTGAGGTTTTTAAACTCGAGCGCGACAGTTTTAGAAACTGGCATGAAACCCAGTTGACGCACAACGCTCGAGCCAGAGACGCCATTTCTGATGGCAACTGCATTTTGTTTGTTCATGACGACACCGAATCCTCGAGCTTGAAAAGACTGTGCGACTCGAGTTCGGAAGTTGTTTTCACAGCCCCGTTCGGTTGGCATTTGTTCCATCCTGCAATCAGCAAAACTGGGCAAATTGCCTTAACCGTTTGGCGTCCTGGCGGCTTTTTGGACATTGCGACCCTCGAGAACGCGAGACTCCAATTTCAAACCTCAGACCGCGCTCAAGACCAATTTCCAACTTGGTTAAAAGATGGCAAACTCGAGTTCACCTCAGATCGAAACGGCTCGTTTCAAGCCTATCAAATCAGCCCAAACTCGAGCCAGATCGAACGCCTCAGCGCCGCCAGCGGTGGGGTTTACGGCGCTGGCGTCTTGCCCAACGGCAGTCTGGCATTTGCCAGTTACACCAGCACTGGATTTGAAACCCGCTCGCTCGAGCTTGAGAAAACCATTCCTGAAACGCTTGCTTTTTCAGAACCAAAAGCGCTCGCGCCACTGAACGGACTCGAGTACGCCATTGAAGCCTACAATGCCGCGCCCGCCGCATTGTTCTGGATTCCATTTTCGAGCACTGGCGTTGGCGCAACGCTGTACGGCGCTGACCCTGCGGGCATCAACAATTACACGATTGGCGCTGGATATTCGCTCTTTGGCAACCCTGGATTTGAAGCCGCTGCCAGTTTCAGTTTTCAACCGCTGCGCAACTGGAGTCTGACTGCCAGCGCCAGCGCCGACTCGAGCGGCTGGAGTCTTTCCCTTAATCCAGCTTGGTTTGGCAATGCTCAAGCCATCGGTTTGGGCGTTTACGGGTACAAACTGAGTGCCTCGGCTCGAGCCACGAATTCAGGATTTGAATTGAACTCGAGTATCACTTTCAAATCCACGATTGAAGACGAATTTGGTTACACCCAGAGCGGCTGGGCGACCGCCGCCAGCTTCTCGAGTTCGGGTCGTTTCGGCGTCAACCTGACCTTGGCGGACTCGAGCTTGGGCTTGCCAGTGGTGATCGATGCCAGCTTGACCCAAAAGGGTTTTGGCATTCAAGCCTCGAGTCAGTACAGTTTTCAGCTCAATTGGTTTAATTCCGACGGTTTGTTGGGCATTGCCAGGTTCAGCGTCGTGCCATTTGTGGCGTACCAATTCACCACAAACTCAAATTACATTTTTGGAACCCAAGTTTTGCTGGACGGCGTTTTTCAATATTACGCCCCAGTTTCGTTTGGAGTTCAGTTGTCTTACTCGAGCTTGAACGGTTTTCAATTTGGGCTGGTGACATTGATTCCACTTTTAAATGGTTTGAGATAATCACCATCGAAATTGTTCATTTGCAGGCTCAATCACGCTGTGTGCAGCCTATAATGAAGCGCTTCGTTCGGTTGTTCGAGGTTGACTTCGAGCGGGAACGAATTGAAGTTCAGTCGCGTAACGCTATTCAGAACTCGAGGCACAAATAATGTTGATCAACCTCGAGATTGTCAGAAAAAGCGGGAAATCTTCGAGCAATCTTCGATAACACCGTGTTCAATA
>CAXTTL010000218.1:0-8351 GCA_964247135.1 uncultured Deinococcales bacterium
TTGAAAGGAATTATGAAAAAGTTGTTTGTTCTTGGTTTGGCAGCGGTGTTCGGTTGTGTTTCAATTGGTCAATCGCAAGTCAGTGCTCGTGCGAGTGTTGACAAGTCTCAGATTTTGGCTGGTACTTTTATTTGGGCATCGACGGGCGATCCCAAGCCAAAACAAAGTTGGTGGAATTCTTAGAATTCTTAGGTTGGCGCTTTTTGCGAAATTGCTACCGACAATTTGAGACAGCTTTGTGCCTTTCTTTGGTTTACATTTAGCTCTACATCAAGCGCATCGCTAAGAAGACAGAACCAAGTCAAAGCTTGGTTCTGTCTTTTCTTTGGTCTGTCGGGAGCGTTATCAACTGGCTTTGATTTGCCGCAGTGTTTCCATTTCGGTTTTGGGATCGCGTTAGAGTGCAAAGCAAAAATCGGTGTATCCCCTATAAGACGCTGTTATCGTCACGCTCATCCTTCGATCGACGACAGTTTTAATGTCCAACTTGCACAGGTACCGATGCCGTCTGTTTTGGCTGGCAAGACCAGCCCCTCACCACTGGCCAACGCGTACAAGGCTGCCTCGAGTTTGACATGGTCTTGGCATTGCTCAAAAACCTTTGGCAGATTGCTAGCAAACAGGGCTGGAATGTCGGCGCTGGGCATGAGCTTTCCTTGTTTGAGATTCAATTGGGCGACCTCGTCCATGCTGTAAAAAATCCCTCCAGGTCGTTCTTTACTTTTCGAGCCGACTCGAGCCAAGTCGAACAAATCCTCCGTTTTGATGATGTGCCATTTCGCGCCTGGGCGGTGGGCAGAAATTTGGATCAGCGGCACATCAAACTCGAGCACGTTCCAGCCGTTCACGACATCGCTGGCAAGAAACTCGAGCAAGGTTTGTTGTTGGTGTTTGCGCCAGTGGCGAATCATGCCATTTTGGCTGGTCACGGCGATCCAATTGCGCTCTGCCATGACGTTTAAGTTGAGAAATTTGTTGTTTGTCGCGGCTCGAGCTTGATCAAAGCCAACAGACGTTTCAACATCGATAGTGATGGGCATATGATTCCTTTCAACTGGCTGGTTTGATTTGTGTGGCGCGACGGTATTCAGCCCGAACGGCGTTGAGAACGTCTTGTGGTAGTTTCCAGAAGTGTTGATTACCTCGAGCCTGAACTGGATGCTCGAGCATGATGGTTTGACCAACGACGCTCCATGAACCTGTGGATTGCCACGGGTTGGTTTTGTGCTCGGGGTTGGAAATGGGCGGTAGGATTTGCTCAACTTTCATCACACCAATCACCGCGCTGGTGGTGGGGTAGAGCAGTTCGGGTTTGTCCAAACCCTCGAGCAACAATCGCTCGAGCTGCCGATACGGTTGTACGTTGCTGATAGATGGGTACTTTCGGCGCGCGGCAGGGGTTGGGTTGGGGCTGAGGCAATAGATTTCCTCGAGCACTGCATCATTTATTTCCACGAGCGTATTGGCATCGTGGGTTTCTTGACTGAATTCATACAAAATTCGTTCCACGTCGTTTACCACGTCATCAATGATGTGGTAAACAATGTATTCGGTATCTTCGAGCACACTTTGGAGCATGGTGCGATTTGGTTTTCGTCCCGCGTGGATCGCCAGATAGGTCAAGTCCGCTGGAGGCTCGAGCGGACGGTTTTCGGCGGTTTTGATCGGGAAAGCGACGGGCCAGGGGTGGGTGAGTGTAACGGCGTAGAGCATGAGTTAACCCCGTTCCTCGAGAAGTTGGGTCGCCGCTGGGCTGAGATGCGTGATACTATCTTTAAGCCAACGGTTGAGGTTAATTTTCCACGATTGGTCATGCAGCAGCAACGGGCGACCCACGATGATGTGTTCGGTGCGCTCAGGGTTGCTGACCCGCAACGTGCCGAGTCTTAAGTTGGGCAATCCCTCCAAGCTGGCTCGAGCTTTGTCCCTGTCCCAGTAGAGGTTGATGTACTGAGATTGGAAGTTTTTACGCTGCGTTTCGTTGGCAATTTGCAGCAACTGGTGTTCGGCATTGACCGTGACCACCAGTAGCTCGAGGTTGGTGCTGGCTTTGTAAGATGAGGGTTGGTGGATTTTCAACCCGATGGGGATGCAAAGTTGCTGGTTTAAAATGTAACCGCTGGATTTTTGATTCATCGCGCCGAACACTTGGTTGGCGATCTGCTCGAAGCTGATTGCTGCCGTTCCTGTTTTGAAGGTTTCAAAGGCTGCCCAGGCGCTTTGAAGGCACTCGAGTTGGTCGTTAAGCTGATCGGGCGTGAACTTTTCGGCTTCGACGTGAAAGTGCTCTTTGGAAGACCAGTCTTGGAGTGTAAAACAGGACCTTTTGGTGTGCGTGAGCCAGACAAAGGATTTTTTGAAGCTGGTCAAGCTCGAGAAGTCAGTACCCTTGGGGATTTCAAAACAGGTTAGCCAAGCCCAATAATTGATGCGCCTCTCGCGGTCTTCGGTTGGGGTTTCGACCAGCAACTCGAGTTTGCCCACGTTTACGCGCAAGCAGACTGGCGTCAGGTTGAACTTTGAGCACCAGGTTTCAAGGTCTGTGATGAAATTTGGATTCTCGAGCCAGTTGAGGACGTTGGCGCAAAGTGCTTTATTGCCGGGGCTGATCTTGCCATCGGGGTGGCGGCGCAGTAACCAGCCGACCAGCGGGTGATTCGGGGCGGTGTGAATCGCTCGAGCCAGGGTGAAGCGTTGCTGCTCGAGTTTGAGCACGGTTGGCAGGGCGTGTTTGAGCAGGCGGATTTGATCGAGGTTGCTCGAGCGGGCGTGGCGGTTGTGCAGGAAGTGTTTGATGTCGTCGCTGCTGATTTGATCGAGCACCAGATGATGTTGATCCTCGAGCTTGTCGGCGTACACGGCGTAATTCTGGGTTTTGCTGGCATCGGTGCGCCAAAACCTGCCTTTCCCTTGGATGCTGCCGATGAGTTGTTTGTCTTTGAATTCAAACACCGTCACGGGGAACTTTTCGACCGGTTCTGCCACAAACTCGTTTCTGTGACCAAAACTGCGATCTGAGGCGTACTTGACCATCCCGGGAACACTGCGGTAGTTCAGGGCTTCGCGCTCGAACAAGACCGTGCTGCCGGCGAGGATGTCGCGGTGGGTTTTGAGCCAATCCTGGAACTTTGGTTTGCCTTGGGCGAGTTGTTTGTCCTCATCGTCCGCCACAAACCGCATGTACTGCGCTTGGAATTCTGGATTAAGAAAGTTGAAGGCTTGCTCTTGAGGGTAAAAGTTCCCAAACAACCTTTTGTGATGGTCTAAGCCACACATGAGAATCAACAGACGAAAATAATGCAGCTTCTCGAGGTTTACGCGTTCCGTGCTTGGCACAAAACGCACGTCGTCGATGGTGATTTTTGAGCCGTCAATACCGCGAAACGGTTTATCCAATTCCAGAGTTTTGGGAAACAGGCGCTCGCTGCGTTGGTGGGTTTCAATGCTCGAGGTCACAAGGTGAACGTTCTCACCGTTTCGGATGAGCAGGAACACGAGTTTGTTGAGATTGTTTTTGACGATGTCTTCCCATTTGTTTTGATACGTCTTGTTGTCTCGGGTAGTTTGAATGGCCACCACGGCGCGTTCAGCCGGGGCGAGTTGCTCGAGGAAGGCTGGGGTGGTGGCGAGGTCGTTTTTGAATTGATCGATGTCGTTGTAATGGTCATAGCTGGGTGAGACGTCATGGAATACGATGTGTTCTTCCTCGGCGTACAATTTGGCTTGAAAAACATGAAGCGGTGTTGATGGAGGCGCTGAGCGCCCCTGGCGGATAATTTGAACTTCAACGTCCTCGAGCGTGTACAGGTTGAGGCTTTGCAAGCCTGATTGCAAACTTTTGGCGTATTCGCGCACGGCTTTGGTTCGAGCCAGGGCTTGCTTGGATTTTTCGCTGTAATAGGGAGATAATTTTGAGATCAGGTTTTGCAATTCATCAACCCGAGCGGTGATCCAGTTGGAACGAATTTCTGCCAGCAACTCGAGCCGCTTGGCAGAGGCGTTGAAACCATTCAGGTTGGGATGGGCGAGCAAGGTTGCAACTGGAACTGCTTCGCTGCTCGGTAAGGCGTTGAGGTCGTTTGGGATCGATTGTGCTTGTGCTTGGCGCTCGAGTTCGAGCATCAATTCGGTTTGGGTTTCAACCGTGTCGACCTCATCAATGCGGGCTTGGGCGGCGTTGATGGCAGTTTGGAGTGCTGCCAATTCTCGAGCGCGGACGGTTTCGCCATCAAAGGCGAACTCGAAATGCTCCAGGAAGTCGGTGTACAGCAATTTGAAGGTGCGTTTGCCACCGTGCCGAGGGTGATCGAGGATTTCGATGGTGTGTTCAATCCCTTCAAAGTAGAGCACGTCATAGACCATCAAAACGGTTTCAGCATCACAATGCTCAAAGGGTTTGATACAGCGCCAGTACGTCCCAGGTTCGCACGAGGTTTGAAGGTTAGGCTCGAGCGGCACGGTTTTTTCAAGATTGGACATGATGCCTTTCTGCAAGCTCGATTTGACCCGAGCTTGCTTGTTTTTGGTCTTTGAAAGGTTTCGCCTGTTGCCAGGTTCTAAAGCTTTTGGTTTGGATCATCACCACGCTCGAGGATGTCCAAAATGCTGTTGACCTGGTGTCGTTCAAATGCCGATAGGGTTTTGTGACCTTCTAGAAACCCGATGGCGTGTTGGAGTTCAATGCGACCGAATCTTGTGAGGAGTTGAAAGGTCAAGGCAACCAGCACAATTGAGATCACTGGCTTCCAAGGGCTTTGAAGTTGGATTAACCAAAGATCACCAAAGATGATCAACGGCACACTGAACGTCTCGAGTGGAAACTTGAAGCGTTCGAGCCAGACTTTGGCGTGCTGTAGTTGTGCGACGGCTTGGGCGCTGGATTCAGGGCTTACACCGTTGAGCAGTTGCTGAATATCGATGCCTTTTTTGATGTCACCACGAAGCCCTAGCCGTCCAACGAGGTCGGCAAACATCAAGAGTAACGCCGCAGAAATTGGGGAGATTGTTTGAGCGAGCAGGCTGAATGCGATCAAGGTAAAAATCGTAAATGTGTGGTGGTGAAGGCTATATTTGATGAGCGTGGTTTTGATGGTTGGTTCAAATCTCATGATGCTGAGCCTCCTGTGATTTCGAGTTGGGTTTTACAGGTTGGGCTGGAAATTCATCCCAGGTTTTACCATCGAGTTCCCGCCCGCCATTTTTTGCAAATCGTCCGCCCCATTGTTTGAAAAAAAATGGGACATTTTGCTGTTGGCATTGATCTCTGATGCTGCGAACCCAATCGCCATCCATCGCTCGAGCGTGCAAACCCGATTCGCCACCGACGATAACCCAGTGAATGCCATCAAGGGCGGGTTGGTCGTTTGTGGTTGGAACAAGGCTAAGATCAATTGGGTTGAGCAGAGGTTCACACGAGATAAAACGGGTAAATCCAGGAATCTGCAGCAGTTCGGGGATTCTCGAGTTTGCGGTTTCTTGATTTTCGCTACTTGTGCCCAACCACACGTTGGGATACCAGCCCTGCCAAGCCCAGGCGGGTTCACGGTACATTTTGACAAATTGTTGATCCCAGAGCCAGTCAAAAAACGCTCGAGCGCGTTCGGGGCGTTTGGTTAGGAGTTGAAAGGTGTGCTGACGTGCCACGTGCATTGTGGTGAATATTTGTCGGATAAACTCAAATGGGATATCGTCATGAAACACGTCACTCATGGAATTTACGAAAATCGTGCTGGGTGTTTTCCAGTCCAGTGGGGTGTTCAGACGTTCTGGAAACAACTGGATCGTTGAGAACGGTTTTTGGTATTGCAGTGGTGCTTTCGTCCAATTTCCTTTTTTCCAGGCGATGTGTCGTTGGTCGTGCAACTGGAACGCATAGCAGTGGTCGCAACCTGGCGAGACGCGAGTGCAACCCGTGGTCGGGTTCCAAGTCTTGTCTGTCCATTCAATGCTCGAGTTGGTATTCATGGCTTTGTCCTTTCAGTTTTTTGTTTCTTTTTTGATGTTGTTACCAGTACGTCACCACCATGTGTTTGCGGTCGGGATCGCATGTGAACAAACACATCCAGAGGGCATTGGGAATGAGGTCGTTTTGGTGCTCGAGCAGTTGGTTCGGGTGGAACAGCACGATCTGTTCGTCGGTGGTTGTTTTGGCTTTAAGGTGAACATCTTTGATATTTGCAAGGCAATAATGGATTTCCCAGATTTCCGCGCCACGTTTTTCAAAAGAGGCGTTGATTTGCCAATCGGAGAGTCGCGTTTTCACGCCAGTTTCTTCGAGAAATTCCCTGCTGGCTGCCTCAATCACACTTTCGCCCGCTTCTACTTTGCCGCCTGGAAAATTGATTTTGTTTTGTTGCCAGTCCGGGCGCTGTTTGACGATCATGACAAATGGACCGTTGGCATCGACATCTCGAGCGATGCAACACACATAGCGAATCATGCCGTCTCCGGATGCTCGGCGCGGTAGGTTGTCCAGGCTGCGAGGTCTGAGCGGTCGATGGTCACCTGGGTATCGTTGTTCGTCCAGTACGCGATATGGTTGCCGTTTGGGAAGCGAAATTTAACGAAACCTTCCTCAAAATCTCCAATGTACTCAACGGTGCAGTCTGGAAATTTGAGGTTGAATCTTGTGATTAAAGTTTCCCGCTGCGCCTGAAGTTGACGTTGGCGCTGTTGATGCTGCTCGAGACATTGGGTGTGGCAGAACAATTGGTTTTCAAACCAAACAAATTCAAAAGCGCGAGGATGGCTGACACCTTCCTCGAGTTCGGGAGTGTTTTCGTCGTCAGCAAAACGCCTTTGATTGCAGTGGCAATCAAACCACCAACCGTGGTCTTCAAACAGAGTTTGCTTTGGCACTTGACCAAGTTCGGTGTATTTGTCAAATTCAGCGGCTCGGGTGCAGCGCACCGATTCAAAATTTGAATTCAATTCGGCGGCTCCGATTCGCCGTGCGACCACGTTGTGCTCGGCAAATTGAATGCTCGAATGGTCATCTTCGTTGGTGACCACGAAGGCTTTGGATTTTTTGGGAGTCTCAGACATGATTTCCTTTCTGTTGGTTTGGGGAAGTGCTGGGTGAATGTGAATTCCAAAGCATTAACTTCTTTGAAATGACGTTACCGTTTGGCAGTGGAGGGGTGTCAAATTCGGCGAAATCGTCTTGTGAATTGTTGCTGCAGCGTTCTCGAGCGTCAGCTTGAGTTTTTTCTGGGTTTGGCGTTTTTGGTTTTTGACTCTTAATTGGTGTATTGACTTAAACTGAATCCATGCCAGACCGTGACCCGCTGGACTTGCCGCTCGAGGTGCTGCCTGAGATGATTTCGATGCTCGAGCGCAATATCCTCGGTGTTAGAAAGCACGTCTCGAGCTTGAAAACCCGACCAGTACCAAAAACCCAAATGGCGGCGGCTGAACTGTTGTACGAATTTCAAGGTTTGAAAGAGTATCAAAGTCAGGTGTTTGATCTCGAGGCGCAGCGCGATGTTTGGCTGGCGGGAGTCTCTGGGCAAAACTTTCAACTCGAGCTTTTTATGACCTTGCTTGAGCAGTACAAAACGACTCTGAGTGCCTGTGTGGAACTTGCACTGACCCTTCAGGCACAAGCTCGAGCGCTGACTGGATTTGAGGGGATTGATGAGCGCTGGCGCGATCCGTTGACGGGTCAACTTGACCATCCCATTGGGCATATGCCGTTTATTGCTGAGATGATTCAACAAGAACTCGAGGAAGCGCGATCACTCGAGAAGACCTTGTTGGAGAGCTTACCCAAACCCCATATTCTCGACGATGAAACCTTGGATCGTATCGATCACAACTACGGCGAAATGGCTGCCGATAATCTGAACATGCACGGTTGGCAACTCGAGCGTTGGCTGCAAAAGCCTTTGACCGATCAACAAAAACTCGAGGTTCAACGGTTGAAGGTGAGTCTCGAGGCGTACCGTGTTAAGGCTAGGGCGGTTCTGGCGCTCAGTCAGCGTCTTCGCGCAGGGAGCATTGATCGGGTGATGGAAAAAAGTGATTTGGAATTGGGAATCGAGTTTCTGCTCGGGAAATCCTCTAAACCTGCGAAAGAGCCATAGCGTTGATGGGTGCGTTTAAACCGTCCAGTGCTCTCCCTCGAGCATCCGCACTTGTCCCAGCCCTACCAGCAACTCGAGCAATTGGGCAATCCGGTCTTTTTTTGCGCCCTTAATACTTGCGCCAAGTTCAGCGCTCGAGAGTGGTTTGCCCGCGTTTTTGAGCGCAACGCGGATGGCTTGGGATTGTTCGCCCAGGGTTTTTGGAAAGACAATTTTCTCGAGTTTTGTGGTGACCGTTGTGGGTTCGTCTGGCAGGTCAATCAATGC
>CAXTTL010000219.1:0-8324 GCA_964247135.1 uncultured Deinococcales bacterium
ATTGCCGACAGCGTGGAATTGATCGCGCAGGGTTATATGTACGACGGCATGGTGGCGCTGGTGGCTTGCGATAAAACCAACCCAGGCGGCGCGATGGGCTTGATTCGGTCAGGCGTTCCAGGGCTGGTCTTGTACGGCGGCAGCATTGCGCCAGGCAGATTGGATGGCAAAAGCTTGACGGTGGTCAGCGTCTTTGAAGCCGTTGGGCAACACGCCGCCGGCAAAATTGATGACGCGCAACTCGAGGCTGTCGAACGCGCCGCGATTCCTGGTGTTGGCGCGTGTGGCGGTCAGTACACCGCCAACACCATGAGCATGGCGCTCGAGGTGCTGGGACTCTCCCCCATCGGCTACAACTCGATACCTGCTGCGACACCCGAGAAAAAGACCGCGACCAAAGCGGCGGCAGGCGTTCTCGCCGATGCGATCAAGCACAACCGTACACCCAAAAGCTTTTTGACCCGTCAGAGCTTTCTGAATGCCATTGCCGCCGTCGCCGCGACGGGTGGCAGCACCAACGCCGTGCTTCATCTGATGGCGATTGCCAGGGAAGCCGATATTCACCTCGAGCTAGCCGACTTTGACACCGTGTCTCGAGCGACGCCTGTGATTGCCGACATGCGCCCTTGGGGACAATTTACCGCGTGGGAACTCTGGGAGGCGGGCGGCATTCCCTTGGTGATTCGTCGCTTGATTGAGGGCGGTTTGATTGACGGCGATCAAATGACCGTGACGGGCAAAACCCTGCGCGAAGAAACCGCGAGTGCTGTGGAAACACCAGGGCAGCAAGTTGTCGTGACTCGAGAGACGGCTTTTAAACCTACGGGCGGCTTGTTGGTCTTGCACGGCTCGCTCGCCCCCGATGGCGCAGTCCTCAAACTGGCTGGCACAGAACGCAAACAATTTATCGGCACTGCTCGAGTTTTTGATGGCGAACCGAGTGCCATGAAAGCCGTGCTCGAGAAACGCATTGTGGCTGGTGATGTGGTCGTCATTCGCTACGAAGGTCCAAAAGGTGCTCCAGGAATGCCCGAGATGCTTTCGGTCACCAGCGCGATTGTTGGCGAAGGTTTAGGCGCAGACGTGGCGATGGTCACCGACGGACGGTTCTCAGGCGGCACAAAAGGCTTGATGATCGGACACGTTTCACCTGAAGCCCAAGTTTGCGGACCAATTGCACTCATCGAAGAGGGCGACACGATCAGCATTGACTGTGACTCGGGAACGCTCGAGTTGATGGTTGACGCCAGCATTCTGGCGGAACGCAAAACCAAATGGGTTGCCCCCGAAATTGAATTTAAGACAGGTTTGTTCGCACGTTATGCACGTGGCGTCTCGAGCGCAAAATACGGCGCGATTCTCGAGTAAAATTAAAGTTCAAAACGGCGCGTTGGACGGTTCAGGAAACTGAATTCAACCAACGCGCTTTTCGTTTCCCAAAGCCGCTCGAGTTAAAATTTCTCGAGAGCACGATATGATGCCCCCAACAATGCTTACAAAAATAAACCACTTTGGACAGAAACCATGATTGCACACGTTGTCGGATACGGCATGATCGACGGATTGGGCAACAACCCAAAAACATGTTTTAACAACCTCTTAAATGACCTCGATTACGTCACTGATCTCGAGTTCTTTGTGAATGGCAAAATCACCAAGGGAATCCAAGCCGATCAACGCTCGGTGGTGCTGCCCGAAGGATTTTCAGACGTGGGCATTACGCGCACCCAACGCCTTGCCATTCATGCCACAGCCCAAGCACTCGAGCACGCCAAACTGCCGCATAACACAAATGTCGCCGTGCTGATGTCCACCGTCAGCAACGACTCCGAATGTATCGCGGAAGTCTTCCCCAAACTCCTCGAGAATCGGCGCGTCAGCCCCAGGGCAGTCGTCAACCGCCTTCCCGACATGGCTTGCAACCAAATCGCCAGCCATTACGGTTTTCACGGCGTTTCGTATGCGCTTTTCGCCTCTTGCGCCACAGGTTTGATGTCGATTGACAGCGCCATGAAATTGCTCGAGGAATACGATTACGTGGTGGTTGGCGCCGCCGACGCGGGTTGTTTTCAGATGAGCATGAAATACTTTGCCGCCATCAACGCGCTGGGCAACAAAAGCACGCCGTTCGACGAGGCTCGAGAAGGGTTCTGCATGGGCGAAGGTGCAGGAACACTGATCTTGCAAAGTCCAGAAAAATCCAAAGAATACGGCAGCACCGTTTACGCCACGCTGTACCCTGTTGGCATGGCAAGCGACGCTTACGACGCCACATCACCGCACTTTGACGGGCGCGGCGCGATTCTGGCAATGGACAAAGCCTTAAAACACGTTCCAGAGATTTATGCCATCAACGCCCACGCCACTTCGACGCCAATTGGTGACGAGGTGGAATACCGAATTTTGAGCCAAAAATTTCCGAACATTCCGATTTACGCGCCAAAAAGCAAGATCGGACATACCCTGGCGGCATCAGGAATTCTCGAGACGATTTACGCCATAGAATCCATGCGGCACGGCGTCATTCCACACATTCACAATTTTAACTCGAGCAACTTTTTAAAACCCGAAGGGAAATTGAACTTAAAACCCACCAGTTTTGGCGGTGATAAAACCTTGCGAACCTTAAAAAACTCGTTTGGGTTTGGGGGGAAGTGCGCTTCGATGGTGATAGAGGTGACTCGAGAGGGATGAGGGTAGAATCTCGAGTACGATTTGTACCTGTGGAGAGAATCAAAATGAAAGAACCTGAAGGCATTGTAGAAGCAACTCAAGCAGTAATTGAATTCATACATTCCGATAAATCACTCACTTCAAATGAATGGACAGTTATAGAATATCTTTTCTACTTTGAAATCAAAAAGGCATCAAGTGATGAGATTGTTAGCGCCATTGCTTTGATAGATTACGATCTTCTGATTCCATTTCATATTAAATGTGACTTACACCAAAAGCTGATCTACCTCGATGATAACTCCAATAATCTTAGCAAATTCGCAGTTTTTTTAAGATTTTATGGTAACTCTTGGGAATATTTAGCAGATTATTTTGAGAAAATTGTTGCAACTCGAGAACAATATCAGTTGAATAGCAAAATATAAAAAGGAGGCTCGAGCCTCAAACTTGAGCCTCCTTAAACTTCCTCGAGCCAGCAACTTGTAATATTAAACGACTCCCAGGAGCAAAAACTAAATCGTGTTCAAGCCGTATTTCAAACTCGAGATTCCCATACAGAGAAAAAGTCATCAAAACTCACGACTTATTTTTCAAATTCGGCTACACTGTTTTGCATGAACATTCGAGAAGAAGCACACCGTTTGGTGGACGCGTTAAAAGAAGATTCCACTTGGGACGATTTGATGTATGAAATCTACATTCGTCAAATGGTCGAAACTGGCATCAAAGACCTTGATGAAGGGCGAGTTCACGATTCGGACGCTATTCGAGCACAGTTCAACCTTTCAAAACAATGAAGGTGATCTGGTCAGATCAGGCGAAAGAACAACTCGAGGCTATTTTTAATTTTGCATCTCGAACATCGGAATTGTACGCCCAGCGCCTTATCAATCGTTTGGTGGCTCGAGCTGATGTGCTTGGTGATTTTCCCGAGATGGGTCGTATCAATCCTAAACTTCAGGAGTTAGCCGTTCGAGAATTGAGTGAAGCGCCGTATCGGATTTTCTACCGTATCGAACGTGAAAAAGTAGAAATCATTGGCGTTGTACACGGTGCTCGGGATTTTTGATAGACCAAAAAGAGGCTCGAGCATTACGCTCGAGCCTCTTGAATTTCTTAAACCTTAAACGCCTGGTTGCTGCGTGGGTTGACTCGCGGGTGGCATCGTGATGCTCACCGCTTGTTCAATCGCAAGCTTGTCCTCTTCGCGTTGAGGCTCGAGCATCATGTCCAGCACTTGCGCGACCTCTTCGACCAGGGTGATCTCGAGTTCGGCTTTGATGGTGTCTGGAACGTCTTTCAGGTACGGGGCGTCACCTTTTGGAATGATGACTTTGCGAATGCCGGCTTGGTACGCGCCGAGCAGTTTCTCTTTGACGCCGCCGATGATCAGGACTTTGCCGCGCAGGGAAATCTCGCCGGTCATGGCAATGTCGGCACGGACGGGGCGTTTGGTGATGGCACTGATGACGCTGGTGGCGATGGCAATGCCCGCGCTCGGACCATCTTTGGGTGTGCCGCCGGATGGGAAGTGAACGTGAATGTCGAGGTTCTTGTAGAAATCTGGGTGAGCGCCGTAGGTCGTGGCATGGGCGCGAAGGTAGGCAATCGCGGCTTGCACGGATTCTTTCATGACATCGCCGAGCGAACCCGTGAAGCTGATCTTGCCCGTGCCTGGTGTGGCAAGCGATTCGATGACCAACAAGCCACCGCCGACGCTTGACCAGTACAAACCTTGGGCAACGCCAACTTGCGATTCTTTTTCTTTGGTTTCGACTTCAAACATTGGCACGCCAAGGTAATCTTCGATGTTCTTACCGTTGACTTGTTTCATGCCCTCCCAGGGTTTCTCGAGTGATTCTCGAGCGACTTTGCGGGTGACTTTTTGGATTTGACGGTCGAGTCCGCGCACGCCAGCCTCGCGGGTGTATTCCTGGACGATGCGGGTTAGCGCGTCGTCTGTCAGCTCGAGTTTGTTTTCCAAGCCGTGCGATTTGATTTGGCGCGGCAGACGGAAGTTCTTGGCAATCTCAATTTTTTCATTCAGCGTGTAACCAGGAATTTCGATGACTTCCATGCGGTCTAACAATGGACGTGGAATGGTGTTTAGACTGTTGGCGGTGGTGATGAACATGACCTTGGACAGATCATATGGAACTTCCAAATAATGGTCTTGGAAGGTGTGGTTTTGTTCTGGGTCGAGCACCTCGAGCATGGCGCTGCTGGGGTCGCCGCGCCAATCGCTGCTCATCTTGTCAATCTCGTCGAGCAAGATAATTGGGTTGATCACGCCTGCGGTTTTCATGCTTTGAATGATGCGCCCGGGCATTGATCCGATGTAGGTGCGGCGGTGTCCACGAATTTCGGATTCGTCACGCACGCCACCCAAGCTCATGCGCACAAATTGACGGTTCAGACTTCTGGCAATGCTCTTGCCAAGGCTGGTCTTGCCCACGCCAGGAGGTCCGACAAGGCACAGAATCGGGGCGCGAAGTTCGCCGTCCTCTGGTTTGTCTTGGGCGCTCGGAGCATCCTTTTTAGGGGCTTCAGTCACAACACCGTTGGCGGCATCTTCGGCATCACGGCGCTCGAGTTCGGCTTTTTTAAGAGCTTCGCCTGCATCTGCCATGCCTTGGGTTAACTGACGCACCGCCAGGAACTCGAGAATCCGTTCTTTCACATCGTCCAGACCGTAATGGTCGGCGTCGAGAATGTCGCGGGTGCGTTTGATATCGAGAATTTCTTCGTCGCGCTTGTTCCAGGGGGTATCGAGCAACCAGTCGAGGTAATTGCGAACCACGGTGGTCTCTGGGCTGCCGCCTGGGGTGCGCTCGAGACGTGCCAATTCTTTTAAGGCTTTCTCGAGAACTTTTTCGGGCATTCCCGCCTTTTGAATGCGTTCGCGCAAGTCTTCGACTTCGGCTGGACCGTCTTCGCCGCCGCCGAGTTCCTTGCCGATGGCTTTCATTTGCTCGCGCAAGTAATACTCGCGTTGGTTTTGATCCATCTGCTCTTTGACCCTTGCGGCAATCTTTTTGTCAAGATCGAAACGCTCGAGGTCGCGGTTTAAGAATTGTAAGACCAGCTCGAGGCGTTTTCGCAAATCGAGCGTCTCGAGGATTTGTTGTTTTTCGCTCACTTCCCACATGGCATGGAACGACACCGTGTCGGCAATCGCGCCAGCGTCGGTCAGACCGCGCAGGTGCTCGAGGTGAATGTTGTCGAGGCGCAAGTTTTTGTTCTGACCAACGTATTTGTCAAAATTGGATTGAACTTCGTCCGCCAACACGCGCAGGGTATGGGTGTCTGCGCCTGCGGTCGTCTCGAGGGTGTTGGCGACCGCACGTAAATACGGCGTGGGCAGGTAATCGGAAACAATCACGCGCTCGAGGGCTTCGACCAAAACCTCTAAAGTTTGGTCTGGCATCCGCACAACTTGCTTCACGGCGGCGAGCGTGCCGATCTCGAACAGGTCTTCGCCTGCTGGATCGTCATTGGTGCTGTCGCGCTGCGTTAATAAAATCACGCGGCGGTCGGCGGCTTGCGCCTCTTCGACGGTACGGCGCGATTTGGCGCGACCGACGGCAACGCTCAAAGTGGTGCCTGGTGGTAAAACGTGGCTGCGAAGTGCCAGTACAGGTAATTCCCAACGCATAGAATTCTCCTTTTGCCAACCCGTGTCTCGGGAATTTGGCGCTGGCACACTTTGACGGGTGGTGTCGAACCCCAGCACGCTTTGAGGTGATGCTGTACCTAAATCCTGCGGGTTTGATGCTTAGAATCTTAACTCGAAGCTATCATACCAAGGATGACAGATTTCTGACGCCAAGATTGCACTCGAGCTTGCAGGATGGAACTTTTAGAATCCTCGAATGCACCAATCAAACAACTGGCTAGAGAAAGAATAACCCCCTCTAGCCAGAACCTTATGTATCTTGAGTAACGATTAGGCGGACTTCTTGAGTGCATTAGACTCAAGTCTCAACTCGGGTGCATCTAACGTAATGGGGCTTAAGGCTGTGAGTGGCGCATCCAAATGTGCAGGCTCGAGTTTGACCGACTTCAAACCGTCACGTGGCAACTCGAACATCAAATCGGTCATCGCCCCCTCGAGCACCGCCCGCAAACCTCGAGCGCCCGTACCGCGCTTTAAGGCACGCCGCGCCACCTCGCGCAAGGTGTCGCTGGCAAACTCGAGGCTGACGCCAGAAAGGTCGAACAAGGTCTGATATTGACGGGCAATTGCGCCTCGCGGCTCGGTCAAAATCCTGACAAGAGCCTCCTCATCGAGTTGTTGAAGTTGAACCACCAACGGCAAACGCCCGACCAATTCTGGGATCAAACCAAACTTCACCAAATCTTCAGGCACGACCGCCACATCTTGAAGCGCGTTGACCCTCGAGAAACTGACGGTTTTTTGATCGGTTCGTGCCGCCACAATTTGCTGCAAGCCATCGAACGCCCCACCGCAAATAAACAAAATGTTGCGCGTGTTGATCTTCACCAGTTCAGCACCAGGATGCTTGCGCCCACCCTGCGGCGGAACGTTCGCCACCGTACCCTCAATGATCTTCAAAAGCGCCTGCTGCACACCCTCACCCGAGACATCTCTGGTGATGCTTGTGCCCTCAGACTTCCGCGCCACCTTGTCGATTTCGTCCAGGTAAATAATGCCGCGCTCGCAAGCGCCGATGTCCATGTCGGCGGCGTGAAGCAAGCGTACCAAAACGTTTTCTACATCGTCACCGACATAACCCGCTTCAGTTAACGTGGTCGCATCGGCTATCGCAAACGGCACATGCAACATTTTCGCCAAGGATTCCGCCAGCAGGGTTTTGCCCGTTCCCGTCGGACCGATCAAGACAATATTGGACTTTTGCAAATCAGCATCGGGATGCAACAAACGTTGATAATGGTTAAAGACCGCCACCGACAACGCCCTTTTCGCCGCGTCCTGACCAATCACGAACTCGTCCAAGTGTGCCTTGATCTCTCGAGGTGGCGGCAATTTCGGCAGCACAAAAGGCTTACTGACCGCTTGGGCTTGGGTTTTCTTCCCAGCCTCGAGAATCGACGCGGCTTTACCCACGCACTCGTTGCAAATCCAAGCCGTGCCAGAAGGCGCTTCGATCAGATGCTCGACCTCGTTGGCGGCTTTGTTGCAAAAACTGCATCTCGAGATCATGGGTTCACCTGATTTGAGGCTCGAGAATCATTGAGGTATTGTGAAAACGACATCGTGTCGTGCGAAATGGGCGCACGGCTGTCTTGACCATAAAACGCACCTACGGGCATCGTCGCGTGCGCCCCTACGGAAATTGAGGGCGAAACGGTGTACGAGATGAATTTCAACATCATTCGTCAAAACCCTTCATGCTTTCGGCAACAACTTTGGGCATGATTTCGACAACTTCATCGATCAGACCGTACTCGAGCGCCATTTGCGGGGTCATGAAAAAATCGCGTTCCATGTCGTGCGTCAGTTTATCGGCGGGTTGACCCGTGTGTTTGACGTACAAATTGGTCATGATTTCGCGGAGCGCAAAAATTTCTTTGGCTTGCACCTCAACGTCGGGCGTGTTGCCCCGAAAGCCGCTCGAGCCTTGATGAATCATGATTCTCGAGTTTGGTAGGGCGGTGCGGCGACC
>CAXTTL010000220.1:0-8296 GCA_964247135.1 uncultured Deinococcales bacterium
CGTGCAGAACGGTTTTTTCTTCCCGCTCGGCACGGACAAATTCGGGCGCGACCTGCTCTCGAGGATGCTGGTCGGCTCGCAAGTTTCCCTGACCGTCGGGATTATCGGCATCCTCATCAGTTTCAGCATCGGCATTTTGATGGGTGGAATTTCGGGCTATTACGGCGGCTGGATCGACAGCACCATTCAACGCCTGATCGAAATTTTGCTCTCGTTCCCACGCCTGCCCATCTTGCTGGCGCTGGCGTATGTGATTCCCGCAAAGTGGCCATCAAGTTTGGTGTATCTGGGCATTGTCGCCGTTTTAAGTTTTATCGGCTGGGCGAGTCTGGCGCGGGTGGTGCGCGGGCAGGTTCTCGCCGCTCGAGATCAAGATTACGTGCAAGCCGCTCGAGCTTTGGGCGCAAGTGATTTGCGCATTATTTTGCGGCATATCGTGCCAAATTTGACCTCATATTTGATTGTGACGGGGACGCTCGCGCTGCCAGGTTATATTCTGGGCGAAAGTGGTCTAAGTTTTTTGGGCTTGGGTGTTAAAGAACCCATGACCTCGTGGGGATTGTTGCTGGCGGATGCCAACGATTTAAGTAACCTGGCGCAATACCCGTGGTTGCTGACGCCTGGATTGATGATTTTTTTGTCGGTCTTGGCATTTAATTTTGCGGGTGATGCCATGCGCGATGCCGCAGATACGACCTCAAAAAACTGAAACTCGAGTCCTCAAAAATAAAGCCCGCAAGTTGTGCGGGCTTTTCGATGTGAATTTAGAACTTTTAAATTAAGCCAAGGCTTTCAACACTGCATCGGTAAACTCTCGAGTTCCAGCCGTACCACCCAAATCTCGAGTCGGATTGCTGAACAACACCGCTTTGACCGCAGCCTCAACTCGAGCCGCAACATCAGGACGCTTGAAGCTGTATCGAAGCATCATGGCAGCGCTCAGGATGGTCGCTGCGGGGTTGGCAACACCCATTCCGGCAATATCGGGGGCAGAACCGTGAATCGGCTCATACAAACCCGTACCGTCGCCGAGGCTGGCGCTGGGCAGCAAGCCCAAACTTCCTGGAAGCACGCTGGCAAGGTCAGAAAGGAAATCGCCGAACAAGTTCTCGGTCACGATCACGTCGTAACGTTTCGGGTCTTTGACCAGCAGCATCGCGCAAGAATCGGCGTACTCGTGCGTCAGTTCGACATCGGGAAACTCGAGGTCATGCACTTTTTGCACCTCGCGCCGCCAGAATTCCGAGACTTCCATGACGTTGGCTTTGTCCACGCTGCAAACACGATTTTTGCGGGTTCGTGCCGCTTCAAACGCCCAACGTGCGGCTCGAGCCACCTCGTTCACATTGTAACGAATCGTGTTGTAACCCTCTTCGGCGGAAATGCTGCGCGGTTCGCCAAAGTACGCGCCGCCCAGCAACTCGCGCAAGATCAAAACATCGACACCTTTGGCAATTTCGGGCTTCAAGGGTGAAAGATGCTCGAGTCCTTCGTAGACCGAACTTGGGCGAAGGTTGGCATAGACACCAAGACCCTTGCGAAGTTTGAGCAATCCTGACTCTGGACGCATTTCCCTGGGGACATTTTCGGTACTGCCAGGAAGCCCGCCGACAGAACCCATTAAAACAGCATCAGACTTTTGTGCCGCCTCGAGCACCTCGTCCGCCAGTGGCACGCCATACTTTTCAATGCCCGCAAGTCCAAAGGCGAACTCCTGATACTCGAGGTCGGGCGCGATTTTTTTGAGAACCTCGATGGCGCTCGCAACGACTTCTGGACCGACACCATCTCCTGGTAAAACAACAACTTTTGGCATGAAACTCCTTTAATTTTTTAGTGCTTCTCGAGCTTCACGACCAGCATCGGTTCGATCAAACTCGAAATTCGTCCGTTCACATCAAACTCGAGTTTTAGTCGGCTTCGACGGCTTTGTTCTGCCGAGAATGCCATTTGCTCGAGTTTCAAAATTTGCTCGGGTTTACAACCGCCCATTTGAATCCACCAGTCAAACTCGAGTTTGTAGGGCACGAGTTGATCTTTGATCCAAACCAAGCCTGCATCGTGCATCAAATCTTGCCATTGGGTCACCAGGCGTTGCAAATAATGACTGGGGTCTCGGGTGCGTTGAAAAATATTGACCCAATCTTGATCCTCGGAATGCAGCACAATCTGATCGCTCATGACAAAACGCCCACGCGGTTTTAAAACTCGAGCAACCTCGGATAAAAATTTTGGCACGTCATGAAAATGATGCGGCGCGTGACGGCTGGTGACAATACTAAAACTCGAGTCGGCAAATGGCAGGTTTTCGGCATCACCCTCGAGAAAATCGGCGTTCAGGATTTGTTCAGAACCCGCTCGAGACTTGGCTTGCTCGAGCATTTTTTCGGACATGTCAATGCCAGTCACTCGAGAGACCAAGGGCGCGAAAGCCAACGCGGTGTTTCCTGTGCCCGTGGCAACATCGAGTACCAGATCATTTTTATTTGGGTCTGCCAAGTTCAACATCACGGGCAAACTCGGACCAAAACGATGCACGCTCGAGTTGGCATACCGACCCGCGTTCGCATCGAATTGCGATTTGGAACTCGAGATTTTCAGGCTTTCGACTGGGTTTCCCACAACTTAACCTCGAGCTTATTCCGAATCCACAACCGCATCGACTTCGGTCTCCACAAGCCATTCGGGGTTGATGAACCTCGAAACTGCCATGACCGTCGTAACTGGTTTAATGCTCGAGAAAAACTCACCGTGGACTTTGGTCACGGCTTCCCAATCGTCAATGTTGGTCAGCATAATTCGCGTCCGAATGACATTCTCGAGCGGCACGCCAAGGCTTGCCAAGGCATCACGGGAAATCTCGAGGCAACGCCGCATTTGCGCGGCTGGGTCACCAATTCCAACGGTTTTGCGGTCAGCACCAATTGGCGCAGTGCCAGCCACCGCCGCGATGTTGCCAATTCTCACAGCTCGAGTCATGCCAATGATCGGCTCGAGTGGTGAACCTGAAGAGGCAGATTGGCGCATCAGTAAGGTCGTTTCGCTTCGTACTCGTTCATGGCGGCTTCGCGTTTCATGATGTAACCCAGGTCATCAACGCCCTCGAGCAAGCAGAGTTTACGAAATGGATCAATTTGAAAATCCACGCTCGAGCCGTCAGGCAAGTTCACTTTTTGCGATGGCAAATCAACCGTGATTTCTGCACTGGGGTTCGCCTCGAGCGTCGCCCACAAGCTTTGCACCACGTCTTCGGGAAGAACAACTGGCAGCAAACCGTTTTTGAGTGAATTGTTGTAAAAAATATCGGCAAAAGCGGGCGCGATCACGCTGCGAAAACCGTAATCCGTCAGCGCCCAAACCGCGTGTTCACGGCTCGAGCCGCTGCCAAAATTCCGACCTGCGACCAAAATTTTTGCGCCTTTATATTGCGGTTTGTTGAGGCTGAACTCTGGGTTGTCCGAACCATCGGCAAGGTAACGCCAATTGCTGAAGCAACCCAAACCCATGCCTTCTTTGGTCACGGCGGTCAAGTACTTGGCTGGGATGATTTGGTCGGTGTCCACGTTTTCGACCCGAAGCGGCGCGGCGGTACTGGTGAGGGTTTTAAATTCTGCCATGATGTGCTCCTTTGGATGCTCGAGGGATGGGTTTTTGCTCTGCTCTCATCCCCAACCCTTCTCTCAACATCGAGAGAAGGGAGATTCATTCAAATATTTTTGTGGGTTTGCCGTCGATACTTTTAGTATTTTTCTCGAGGTGGTAACTGGTGATTTGCTCTGAAGTTCTTGCCGCCCAGTAATTGTTCAAATCCTTTCGAGTTGCAACGTGATCGTAAAATGGCACGCCCATGCCGCAAGAGGTTTGCACCAAATCAATCTCGAGCACAAAGACTTGTCGCGCACCTGGGAGGGGGTTAAACAGACCGTACAATCTTTCCCATTCGGCATCTCGAGGGTGAACTGCCCGAGCCTTACCGAACAAACGCAAGATCATCGGCGCACCTTCAAACGCGCAAAACATGATGGTCATGCGGGGATTCTCGAGGATGTGGGCGGCGCTTTCGTTGCCGCTGCCAGTGGAATTCAGCCAGACGACTTGGTTTGGGTTGGTGATGCGCAGTGAATCCATGCCTTTGGGTGAAATGTTGACGCGACCATCACTGGCAGCCGTGCCAACAAAAAACATGTGTTGCTTGCGAATAAAGTCGTTTAACACTGGTGAAATTGATTCAAGTTGTTTTCCCATGTCCTCACCTCGAGTCTAAAAACCACTAACCAATTAACACATCAGGAAGCATAATGTTTGTTAAAAAGTTCATCAATCGTATTTTTTTGAAACTGTTCACTGTATCCCATCAAGTGTTCGCCATTCATCCAAGCCTCAAACCAAGATTTTACTGATATTGCTTTCCATTCAATAATGTTTTCGAGTGGCTCAAGAAATTCAAATAACTCATGTTGAACAAAGCCAACTCGCTCATCACGAAGATCAACGATTCCTAAACAATCACAACCGCCTGTACAAATTGGTAAAATATATTCAGACCAATCTCGTCCATAACCCATTTCTTTAGAATGCTTATGCCCCAAGTAATAGTCATCTATAGTATCCCATCGCTTTCGACTATCATGTTCCATATTGATAGTATTTGAGAACCCCAGAAGACCATAGCCTGGACCAAAACCACCATTTCCAACCTCGAGATATACACGGCTTAAATCATTTGGGAAAAGTATTTCTGCTATTTCTTCAAAATCCTGAAGCAGATCGAGCGTGATTGGTGGTTTTGCCGTAGCTTGAGGTCGATCTTTATTTCGATCTCTAAATTCTTTGCGCACATAATTTTCTACGGCACGATCTGGATCATGAGCCTGTATTTTCAGTCGCTCGAGCCAATCCATAAAAACTCCTTAAAGCATTTGCCGAACATCAACCACATGCCCTGAAACAGCCGCTGCTGCCGCCATCAGTGGGGACATCAACAAGCTTCTCGAGCCTGGACCTTGACGACCTTGAAAATTTCGGTTGCTGGTGCTGGCGACGTACTTCCCTGCGCCTGCTTTGTCTTCGTTCATGGCGAGGCACATGCTGCATCCCGCGCCGCGCCATTCAAATCCGGCGTCGGTGAAAATCTTGTCCAGCCCTTCGGCTTCGGCTTTATTGCGAACGTCTTTGCTGCCTGGCACAACAATGCCCATCACGCCGCTCGAGATGTGCTTGCCTTTAATGATGCTGGCGGCTTGACGTAAATCCTCGAGCCGTCCGTTGGTGCAACTGCCAATGAACACCACGTCCACGGGCAAACCGTTGATGGCTTGCCCTTCGCTCAAGCCCATGTACTCGAGGGCGCTCGAGAGGGCGCGTTGATGGGCGGGATTCTCGAGGTCTACTTCTTTGGGAATATGCCCCGTGATGCCTGCGCCTTGTCCTGGGTTCGTTCCGTAGGTAACCATTGGCTCGAGTTTGCTTGCATCCAAATGAATCTCGCGGTCGAATTTCGCGTCGGGGTCAGATGGAAGTGTTTTCCAGTATTCGACGGCTCGAGTCCAGTCGTCGCCTTTTGGTGCGTACGGACGACCTTGGATAAAGTCAAACGTGGTTTGGTCTGGGGCGATCATTCCCGCTCGAGCGCCGCCTTCGATACTCATGTTGCAGATGGTCATGCGCTCAGACATGCTCAGTTTTTCGATGGCGCTGCCACGGTATTCAAAGACGTATCCCGTGCCGCCGTCTGCACCAATTTGTGCGATAATGGCGAGAATAATGTCTTTGGCAGTCACGCCTGCGCCCAGTTGCCCTGAAACGTTGATTGCCATCGTTTTGGGTTTGCTTTGTAACAAGCACTGACTTGCCAAAACGTGTCCAACCTCGGACGTGCCAATGCCAAACGCGAGTGAACCAAAAGCGCCGTGGGTGCTGGTGTGGCTGTCGCCGCAAACGATGGTCATTCCTGGGTGGGTGATGCCCATTTCTGGTCCAACGACGTGAACCACACCTTGAACCTCGCCTGCAATGTCCCAAAGCGTCACGCCAAAATCGGCGCAGTTTTTGCGCAAAGTCTGAACTTGGGTGGCTTGCTCCGAACCCCACATCTCGAGCGGAATGACATCGGTAGCGTTTGCCATGCGGGTTGGGATGCTGTGATCCATCGTGGCAAAGGTGCGCTCAGGGCGACGGACTTTCAAGCCGCGTTCGCGCAGCATCGAGAAGGCTTGCGGGCTGGTGACTTCGTGAATCAAGTGCGTGTCAATGTAGAGCACGGCTGGAGCGCCTTCGTCTTGGGCGACCACGTGTGCGTCCCAGACTTTTTCAAATAATGTTTTGCCCATAAAACTCCTTTTAAATCTCGAGGGTGTTCTTGTAGGGGTGAACCTTGTGTTCACCCTTGTGAGTGAATTTTATTTCAACTACGTGTCAATCTCAGATTTTACGTCCCAACGGTGAACCCCGAATTTGGAGTCTCGAGCCTGCACTTTTGAGGTTTTCGAGCAGTCGGTCACCGCTTCGGACGAGGTGGTTGGCAATTTCTCGAGAAGCCTTATTCCCGTCTCGGTTGGCGATCAACTCGAGGATTCGGGCGTGTTCGATGGCGGCGCGTTCGCGTCCCTGGTCGCTGCCCGCCTCAAACCAACGGGTTCTCGAGAGACGTGTCAGCACATCTTCAAGGGCTTTGACAATAAACGCGTTGCCCGAGAGTCGCGCCACGCTGAGGTGAAAGTTGGTCGCGCCGCTCATGTACTCTTCGAGCGGTAAATGAACCGTATTTTGAGAGATGGCGTTTTGAATGTTCTCGAGTTCGGGTTTGGTGGCGCGTTTGACCGCTTCTTTGACGGCAGCGACTTCGATCACCTCGCGCCAGGCGCAAGCCTGTTCGATTTCTTCGAGGTCAATTGGGCTGACAATAAAACCGCGTCCAGATTTTTGTACCAAGCCTTCACCCTCGAGCCGTTGCAGTGCGGCGCGAACGGTGGTGCGTGAAGTTTCGAGCATGGTTTCGAGGCTTCGTTCGGTCAGGTTTTCACCTGGCTCAAGTTCGAGCGCCAAAATGCTCGAGCGCAGTTTTTCGTAGGTGGCGATGGTGTTTTCTGGGTTGGCTGGCATCTTGAACTCCTCGAGTTCGGAATACCACATGGTATACCAAAAATGGGAAAAGGTCAAGTTGTAAAGAAAGACCCCGAGCCGTTCTAACGCTCGAGATCAAACGTCCATCAAATGATTTTTAGCTTTTCTTTAACGCTGCCATCGCCTGATCATAGGTGAGTTCACCCGCCTCGAGTTTGCTCAAAATTTCATTGGCATTGACTTTGGCTTTCTCGAGTGTCGGTTCGGTATCACTCGAACCTCCGAGTGCCTCCACGATGTCATCCAACCTCGAGCGTGCCGTGTTGTACGCCACCCCCATTTCGGATGCCAGTTTTTGCACGTTGCCGCGATACCGTAACAACACACCAGCAAACTCAAGTTGCTCAGGACTCAGTTTGGCAATCCAACCCAAGCCAAATTCGCCCTCGAGCACCAAACCACGTGCCTTGTTCTCGAGCCGCGTGACGGTCAATTCTTCACCCGTAAACGGGTCGTGCGTGATGAGCGGGTATTGTTCACGTCGTTTCATGAATCCTCGGCTTCAATTTCTTCCTCGAGCAACTCGGTCAGTTCGTCTTTGATGTCCTCGAGTTCGCTTTCAACGTCATCACGCATTTCTTCTAACTTCTCGCGTTCGTGTTCTTTTTCAGTTCTGTCCAGTTTGGCTCGAATTTTATCGTATTTGGCTTGAATCTTGTCGTGTTTGGCTTGCAACAAATCGCGTTTTTCTCGAATTCGATCTCGACTGACTCCGGTTCTGGTCTGAGTCAGGTCAAACAAGCCACTCTCGAGCATTTCGCGCACATTTTTCGGTTTTACGCCGTGGTTGCCTAGGGCAACGATCTGATTCACACTCAATTCTTCAATCTCGAGTTCTTCCGCCAGTCGCTTGAGTTCTTTGACATATTCCGGTCGAATGCCATGGTTTCCAAGTTCGATCACTTCGTCCCAAGTTAGATTGTCAAGTCCGGCATTGGCGAGTTCGCGGATGAAGTTGGCATTGATTCCATGATTTTCAAGTTCGATCATTTGCTCGAAACTAAATTTTCCACCGCCGCTGGCTCGAGGGGCGCGAGGTGGTCTTGGCGGACGCGGCGGTTGAGGCATCCGAAATTCTTCGTGATTTGAAGGTCGCATCTCTGGTTGATTCGCTGTTTGTAGTGCATCGATCACCTCATCGGCTTGTTCGATGCTGAGGACTCCACTTTTGACC
>CAXTTL010000221.1:0-8177 GCA_964247135.1 uncultured Deinococcales bacterium
GGAATTTGGTGTAAGCACTCGAGGCACTTTGCACCAGTTGCGCCAGACTTTGAATCAGTTGTTGTTCGCTTTGCTTGGCGCTTTGAATGCCTTGCTGGGTGCTCGAGCGTATTCCTGTAATGCCGGTTTGCGCCAGACTGTTAAATTCTTTGCTGCTGGCATTGGCACTTTGGCTGGTTTGCCCCAGGGTTTGTTTGACGGTGTTGGCAATGCTGCGCTCGATCTGTCCAAGCATTTTTTTCAGCACTTCGGGCTTGGGTGCGTTCTTGCCACCCATTTGAGCCTCGAGCTTGCCGATGCCGCTTTGAATGCCCGTGGCGGCGGTTTTAAGCGCGGTTTGTACGCCTTTGATCTGGCTGCTGCTTTGGGCGTCAATGCCACCGGTGCTTTGCTTGATGACGGCATCAATCGTGGCGCTGAGGCTGGTTTTTTGTCCAGTCAGTTGTTGCAGCACGCCGTCCAATTGCGCTTTCATGGCGCGTTCCATCTGCGCTCGAGTTTGCTCGATTTGTTGCTTGGCAGTCTTTTCGCTGCTTTGCAATTGCTTCAAAGCATTGTCTTTTTGGCTGTCCAAGCCTTTTTTTAAGGGGTCATGAATCTCGGTTTTGAAATTTTCAAAATCGCGGTCAATGCCTTTTTTGGACTCCTCGAAGGCTTTGAGTGCCTCTTTTGGATAACCGTCGCCACCGGCGTAACCGTCACCCGTTTGAATGTCGGCATCGGCTTTGGCATCTTTCACATCATTGGGATGAGGTCCCGCACCAAAATCGGCATAGCTTTTGGTTTTGTCCCACCAGCTTTCATGGGTTTTTCCCGCACGCCAGGTTTCGGCTTTGGCGGCAGCCACACTTTTTGCCGCGCCGCCAGCCGTTTGAGCCGCACTTTCGTAATGGCTTTTGTTGGCATCGTATTTGGCGCCAATCAAGGCTTTTTGAGCCTCGAGTTTGGTCTTTAAAGCCTGAATTTTTTGTTGATGCGCGGCGGTGATGGCTTGTTTGGCGGTGTTGGTGATGCCTGGCAAGGCTGCCATTTTGGCTTTGGCATCGCTGTTGTTCTTGGCAATGCTGGCTTGCCCTTTGCTTTTTGCCTGGGCGATCAGGGCAGAGATTTGCGAGTTGACCAGCGCCTTTTGTTGCGCTCCCGCTTGGGTCACCAGGTTTTTGGCACCCGTGGCGGCTTTGGTGATCTGCGCCGCGAGTTTTGCACCGTGAGGCTCGAGGCTTTGCGCCTGTTTGCGCAGGTTTTGGATGGTGGAGTTGGCGGCTTGGGTACTTTGGGCTTGTTGTTTAAGCAGTTTGGCTTGTTCGCTCGGGTCGGTTTTCTCGAGGTTGGGAATGGGCGCAAACGCAATGTTGCGCGTGTTGACATTGGTTTTGAGCGCCGTTGGAGCCGTTTGTTTGCTTGGCTTGATGTCCGCTTGAAACTCGAGTTTGTTGGCTTTTGGGGTGACTGGTTTTTTAACGATGGCGGCTGGGAGTTTGTGGGCATTGGGTTGAACTCGAGCGACTTTGGGTGTTTTCAGTTTGGAAACGGGTTTTGGTGCTTTGGCTTTGATTGGTGCTTTCGCTGGGAGGCTCGGTTTGGTTTGCGGTTTTTGCCCGTTGACCACTTTGGCTTCGCTGGGAATTGGAGTTAGGGGGATTTTAAGATTTTGATCGGGTTTTGCACCAGGAATTTGCTCAGGTTTTCCGTCAGCCGTTGGCAGGGGTTGATTCAATTGACTGGTGTCGCTGAGGCGTTGCACTGCGGCTTGGCTCGAGCCACCAGCCTTTGGGGCAGGTTTAAGCGGCGCCGATTCTGTTTTTGGCGCAGTGTGATTTGGATCAAAATTTGCCGCCAGTTTTGCGCCCGTATCCTGCGCCGCCGTCTCGAGGCTTGGGTCGCTGTCGATGCCTGGTTTGACTTGACCGCCCGCCTGTTGAATCGTGTGCGTGACCTCGTGGGCGATCAGTTCATAACCCGTTTTGGTGTTCGGCTCGAACTTGCCGCTTTGGAAGAAGATATCTTGAGAGCTGGTGAAGGCAATCGCGTTGACCGACTTGGCGAGCGTATCTGCCTCCGAATCGGTGTGAATGCGAACCTTGGACAGATCAGAATTTAGACCAGCCTCGAGTTGCGACCGCAGGTGTTCGGGGAGTGGACTTCCGCTGCCCAATTTGGCTTTAATCTTTTCACCAATTCCAGAATTGGCTTGACTTGGATTGGCTTCAGCCCGAGCCAACTGCAACGCTTGTGGCGTGACCGCCTCTTCAATCGCGCGGCGTTGAAGCTCGAGTTGCCGTTCTTTCTCGGCGACAAGGCGCTGGATTCTGGCGTAATCCGAATCTTGCGGTCGAATCGCACTCAACACACCTTTGAGGGCATTGTTGCGATCTCTTTGACGTTGAATGTTCACAATGGCACTGGCGGCATCGTTGGCGGTTAAGCCGCTGGCGAGGCGCTGGGCAACATAGGTTTTCCCCAAGTCCCGCGCTCGAGCGTCGCTTTGGGTAAAAACGCTGGCGGTGTCAAACTCGGCTTGGTCTGGGTTGTTGTGACGTGCCCGAAGCACTGGCAATTCGGAATTAAACCAATCTGTACGCGCATTTAAGGCGTTCGGTGTTTGTGAGGCTCGGGCTTCCTGGCTTTGCCGCGTGCTGCGTTCGTCCGCCAGCCGTTGCACCATTTCGGGCATGATCGCGGCTTGGTATTGTGCCCGCAAGCTCGAGGCTTGAATGCTCTGGTTTTTGATGTTCTCGAGCGACCTGCGTTGCACTGGGCTTTTGACAAAAGCCGAGTGAAAGTCTTGTTGTTTGGCTTGAATCGTTGGCGCTAGCGTTTGATCTGGAATTTGCTTGACCGGCGTTGAAACGGTGGGCGTAACTTTGCGCTGCAACGCCGCCGTGTCGCGGTCAAATTTGGCTCGAGCGCGTTGCAATTGCGCGGCTGACATGGGTGCAAAAGGCGTTTTTTGCGCTGGCGTTTGTGTTTGGTCGGCAGGTTTTGGCTTGCCCTTTTCGAGCACCACTTGGGATGGTTTTTTGGAATGCTCGAGCGTCATGTTTGCTATATTACTGCAATTTGTCCAAGTAAGACTGAACGTTCTATGAAAGACAGCTCTGGTACGTGACGCAAGCGCGATTCGTGAAATCAAAAACGGCAAAATAATGAGACACTGTATCAATCAGGCTCGAAGTTTAAAGCCCTTAAACCCAGGCGCTCAACTCACCTGAGCGCGGCAGGCGTTTGAGCTTGCGAATTTCCTCCTGGGCGCTCTGCAACAAATGCCCCATGTTGACGCCCAGTGCGGCATCACCCTCGGCGGCAGCAATGAAGGCAGCACCCAGCGCAATGTTGCGAATATTACCGCCCGAAACCTCGAGCTGCGAGAGTTTGTCAAAATCGAGGTTATGCCTTGGCGTGTCGGTCGGAAAAATCGTTTGCCACAAAAGCTTGCGGGCATTTTTGTCTGGCGTCGGAAAGCGCACGATAAACCGAATGCGCCGCAAAAAAGCCGTGTCCATGCTGGTTTCCTGGTTGGTGGTGAGAATCACCAAACCGCGAAACGATTCCATGCGTTGCAGCAAATAACTGACCTCGAGGTTGGCGTAACGGTCGTTGGCGTCCTTGACCTCGCTGCGTTTACCAAAGACGGCATCGGCTTCGTCGAACAGCAAAATGCTGCCACCGTACTCGGCGGCGTCAAAAATTTTCGCCAAGGTTTTTTCGGACTCGCCAATGTACTTGGACACCACGCTCGGCAGGTCGATGCGTTGCAAATCGACACCAAGTTCTTTGGCAATGATCTCGGCAGAAAAGGTTTTGCCCGTACCGCTCGAGCCGCTGAACAGCGCACTGATGCCCAAACCGCGCGAGCTGTCCGCCTCCCAGCCCCAGTTTTCAAAAACTTTTTGGCGCTGGTTGATGTGCGCCACCATCGACTTCAAAATGTTGGCTTCGGTCTCGGGCAGCACCAACCGGTCCCAACTGGCGCTGCCGGCTGGCACAATGCGCTGGGTCAAACCCTCGAGCGGCGGACGGGTCAAGGTCAGGCTGGCGTGCCACAGATGATGCTGCAAACGCTCGAGCCTCTTTTCGGGCGGGGTTTCAGGCTCGAGCTGCCCAAAGGCTTCGGACACGGCGCGTTCGATCATGGTGCCCGAAAAATGAAATTGACTGGCAAGTTGTGCAATCTGGCGCTCGAGTTGAGCGACGTCCGCATCTCGAACCTCCTGATGCTCGAGCATGTACGCCTTCCAGAGTTCGCGTTGTTCGCTGGCGCTGGGCTTGTTGACCTCAAAACTGACGCTGGGAACGCCCCACGCCCGAGGGGTGCGGGTGGTCAAGATGATTGGGCATTCGCAACGCAAGATGAATTGCCCAATCGCTCGAGCTTGATGCTCGGTCTGGCTTGGGTCCAGAGCGCTCAGGTCGTCGCTGTTGATCCACAGGGCGGCATCTGGCGTGACCCTCGCCAAACGGTTCCAGGAAACCGTAAACCGCGTTAATGCCTCGGCTTGGCTTGGAATATTGTTGGCGTTCAAACTGAACAATTGCGCCCCATGCAAACGGGCAATCTCGCGGGCGAGGCTGCTTTTGATGTCGGTTTCGATGCCCCAAATTTGCAGCAAACAATGACCAAACTGCTGGCTGGCGTGTTTGCTGATGCCCTGTTGCGCTTGGGTCAAAGTCAAGTGACGCTCGAGATTCGGTCTTTGAATCGCGCCTTGCAATACCCCGTCAAGCGTCTGAACCCCAGAAAGGTAGAGGTACACCCAGTCGTCCAGGACAAGCGTTCGGGCGTTCAGCGCCACGTCGCTCGAGCTGAGGCTGTCACTGACTTTTACCAAATCCCAGCGCCGCAAGGGACCTTCGGGCGCGAACGAAACTTGATCGAGGTGGGTGGCAATCGAAAAACTTTCAAGTAATTTTAAGAACGTCACCGACGGCGCACCGTCCGAAAAAGCGCTCAGAAAAATCGATGGCAAACCCGCATCGAGGTTCATCATGGCGAGGATCACCAGCGCGTCGCGTTCAAAACGACTCAAGCCAAAACTCGAGCACAACGTTCCCAAAGCACTTTGGCGCCGACGGCTGACTTCGATGCTTTCGATTTCGCTGTCCTCCTCCAACTCGAGGTGCTCGAGCTTCTTGCGCAACGGCGCGTACAATTCACGCAAATGCCCGGCACTCTCGAACAACCATTCATTGCCATCTGTTTGGTTGACGAAGGCGTTCATTGGTTTTTCCTCGGTTTGACCTCGAGCACGTTTTGCTGCCCGAGGTGAATGTCGTAATCGTCGTTTGGGACTTGCAACACGACCCGCACTGGAAGACCGCCAGGTTCGACCACCCGCAACGCCACTGCACCATCGGGAACACCCTCGAGCACAAAACGCCCGTCGTTGTCGCTGATGCTGCCGGCTGCCGCGCTGTTCTCTTGCCAGATGGTCACATTTGACAGGGCAAGATTGTCGCGTTTGACGATGCCGCCAATCGTTCGGCGCAAACCGCGCACCTCGTCTGGAGTTGGGTATTGCGTGTCGAACACCCGCAAGGTTCTGGTCAAGACCAGCGGCTCTTGGGTGATCAAATCCAAATCCAGCGGCGCGGTCAGAACGTACAACAACGACGGGCGCGGTGGAACCTCGAGCGCATTCCAGAACTCGTTCGGACGCGGACCGTCGTCGGGTTGGCTGACCCTGGCGTTCACGCTCATGCCCAACTCGGTGATGCTTTTGGGCAACACGTTATCGGGAATGGTCGAAAATTTCATCAAGACCGCCAGCACCCGCCAGAGCAATTCGTGTTGATCCCTGGTGTCTTGACTGATCGCCATGACCTGATATTTGAGGTTCATGCGGCGCGGTCTGGACCTGGCGGTGTTGGATTTATCATTGCGCTGCTGAAAATACGCGTTGTCCAAACTGCCACGGTTTTTGGTGTCCTCTTCCAAGTCGTACAAGAAAAAATTGATGGTCGGTCGGGTCAGCGTGCCAATCCAATTTCGGTTCGGAATCTCAAAATCGATGTCCACGTCCCTGCGCGAAAACCCGGCGTGTTCAAACAAAAGGTTCTTGATGGTTTCGTGGATGTCGGCAATCACCCCATTATTTTAAACACCCTTCCATGAAGCTTTGGCATTTGAGGATAAACAATGGTTTCTCGAGCCACCAAAAATCCTCGAGTTTAAAGCTCGAGGATTCAAGACAAAAGTGATTTTTACTTGGGCAACAAAACCGTGTCGATCACGTGAATCACGCCGTTTGAGGTTTCGATGTCGGTGGCGATCACGTTGGAATCGTTGACTTTGACTTTGCCACCCGCAACGGTGACGGTCACATCACTGCCTTGAACGGTTTTCACCATCTTGCCGTCGAGTTTGACCACATCGGCAGCCAGAACCTTGCCCGACACCACGTGATAGGTCAAGATTTTAACCAGCATGGCTTTGTTTTCTGGCTTCAAGAGGCTTTCGACGGTGCCGGCGGGCAATTTGGCAAAGGCGGCATTGGTCGGCGCGAAAACCGTAAAAGGACCTTTGCTTTTCAGGGTTTCGACCAGACCGGCGGCTTGAACCGCAGCAACCAAAGTCGAAAAATCCTTGTTACCGGCAGCCGTATCCACAATATCCAGCATCGGCGCTGCCATCGCGGGCGCGGTGGCAGGGGCAGCAGTCGCGGCGGGCGATGCAGCTTTGGGCATACACGAAACCAAGCCCAGACCCAACAAACCAACGGACAACAACAATTTGATCTTCATAAATTGCCTCCTTGAAAGCTCGAGTCACCCAAAAGCTCCGAAGTGCATTGTTTAGTTGCACGCCAGGGCGTTTTGAATACGCGATGAATTTAGAGTAGGCAATAATTTTGCTTGGGTGTGTGGTCTGCCTTGCTCTTGAATTGTTACCTGGAGAAGCTCGAGCACAATCGATCTCATTTTCTGATGCTCGAATGTTTCAGATCAACTGCCTTGCATCACCTCTCGAGCACGAGCGAACCCGTGCCCGACTCAACCATTCCAGACTCGAGCTTGGCGCAACCGTTGTTTCAATCCTCGAGCACGAGCGAACCCGTGCCCGACGGTAGGATTCTCACCAAATGGAATGGCTCGAGAGTTTCAATCCTCGAGCACGAGCGAACCCGTGCCCGACGGTAGGATTCTCACCAAATGGAATGGCTCGAGAGTTTCAATCCTCGAGCACGAGCGAACCCGTGCCCGACAAATACGATCACAACGCTGTCATTAAGAGATATTTGTTTCAATCCTCGAGCACGAGCGAACCCGTGCCCGACTTGACCAATACGCCAAGGATTTCGCGGAAGAGGTTTCAATCCTCGAGCACGAGCGAACCCGTGCCCGACATCTTGGATTTTGAAATTGCTTTGTCGAGTTTTGTTTCAATCCTCGAGCACGAGCGAACCCGTGCCCGACATACGGCAAACGGTTTAGTTCGTTCGATCACATCGTTTCAATCCTCGAGCACGAGCGAACCCGTGCCCGACCAAAAGAGACGGGGCTTTCGTCGAAGGTCATTACGTTTCAATCCTCGAGCACGAGCGAACCCGTGCCCGACTGCAATTCGCGGTCAATCATTGCCTTCATGTCTTTTTGTTTCAATCCTCGAGCACGAGCGAACCCGTGCCCGACATGGTACGTGCGGTTTTTTTCTAGTCCTGCATTGTGTTTCAATCCTCGAGCACGAGCGAACCCGTGCCCGACCCAGGTGGCGTAATCGTTGTCCTGCATGACCCGCCGTGTTTCAATCCTCGAGCACGAGCGAACCCGTGCCCGACACATGGGTTCGGGTTCGTATCTCACGAAGTATTTGTTTCAATCCTCGAGCACGAGCGAACCCGTGCCCGACCTCGAGGCGCAAATGCCTGTAATTGCATCATCTCTCGAGTTTCAATCCTCGAGCACGAGCGAACCCGTGCCCGACTTCTTCGCCTTCTCTTGATTCTGCATCTGCATTACCGTTTCAATCCTCGAGCACGAGCGAACCCGTGCCCGACAATGTCTGATGTAATTCAAGCGCTTATTAATGCTGTTTCAATCCTCGAGCACGAGCGAACCCGTGCCCGACTTCAGGTCAGCCCAACGGTTTACAACTGAAATCGTGTTTCAATCCTCGAGCACGAGCGAACCCGTGCCCGACCCGAGCAAGGTCAAACCTTAATCACACAAGCACGGATGTT
>CAXTTL010000222.1:0-8167 GCA_964247135.1 uncultured Deinococcales bacterium
ATCTTGGTTTCTCGAGATAAGGTCATGGCAATCCAGGCGCGGCGGGCTTCGCCTGTACTCAGTTTGGTCATGGGGACAAACTCCAGGCTCTCGAGTTCCATGGCGCGTATGGCGGCGGCTCGAGCCTCAAATTTGGGTTCGGCTTGGTCGATCAGTTCGGCAATGGTCAGCGGAAATGGAACGCTCGAGTGCGCGGGCAAAAACCCGAGACGACGGGCGATGCCAGCTTTGGAAAAACCAGTCATGGGTTTGCCCTCGAGCAGCATTTCGCCGTCGTGAAGCTCGAGCGGTGCAAGTCCTGCGAAGGCTCGGATGAGTGTGGTTTTGCCTGAACCGTTCGCGCCGATGATGGCGGTGATTTCGCCTGCTCTAAACTCGAGGTTGACCTCTTGGACGATGACCCTCGAGCCTCGACGGACGCGAACGTTTTTGGCTTCGAGGAGGGTGGTCATTGCGCTCGCCTCGAGAGGAAGATCAGGTAAACGCCCCCGACCAAGGTGACGAATGCGCCTGCGGGAACTTCGTTGGGAGCAAGCAAAGTGCGTCCGAGCAAGTCCGAGAGTGACACCGCAATCGCGCCGATCAAACAGGCGGCAGGCAGCAAACGACGGTAATCTGTGCCGAGCAAGGCTCGAGCCAGCCCTGCCGCAATCAGACCAACAAAGCCCAGCAAGCCGCTTGTACCGACGGCAACGCCCGTCAGAATGGCTGCCAGAAAAATCAAACCGTTTCGGGCAACTCGAGCGTTCAAACCCAGATTCTGTGAGACATCATCGCCAAGTTGCACCAAATTGGCGGCACGTCCGAGCAAAAAGGCAATCACGATGGCGGGAACGGCAATTGGCAACAGGGCATTCAGTTGCGGTGTGCCTTGGGCGTAAAAGCCGCCGACCACCCAACCGATCACATTCGCACTCGAGGGACTCGAACCGAGCGCCAGCAGCAACGCCAGTCCCGCCACGCTGATTGAGGCAAAACTGACGCCAACCAAGGCGCGGCGTTCGCTCGAGGTGTCCTGCGCCAAGCGAGTCACCAGAAATGCAGCCTCGAGTGCGCCGATGCAGCCCAGAACGGGCGTACCAAAACCGGCATAACCACCAACCTGCCCCAGCACGGCGTTCAATGCCGCAAAACCAGCCAGCCCGAGCAAGTACGGGTCGGCGAGGCTGGTGCGGAAGCTACTTTGCAGGAGCGGTCCCGCCAAACCCAGGCAAGCTCCGACGACAACCGTTAAGAAGACTCGAGGGGCGCGAACTTCACCCATGATTTGCCGCATGGTCGCATCGCCGCGTCCTGAAACCCACTCGAGCACGTCTTGCAGGCTGACGGGGTACGAACCGACCACCAGTGAAATGGTAATCACAATCACCAGCACGGCAACCAGCAACACAAACCAAAAAATAACCATGCCACGCTCGAGCGGCAGCACAGAACGAGATTGTTGAGGGTTGACGGGTTCAATCATTGGCTGCCTCGAGGTTTCTAAAAATTGGGAACGGATTTGAACCCGTTCCCAAAGGATAACCTGAATTTCGGTGCTTTACTTTTTGGGGTACAACAAACCGAGCAACACGTTCATGCTTTCGGCAGCGCGTGGACCTGGGGCGGTCACGAACGGATCGGCATCGAGCAAATGCACGCGGTTGTTCTTGACGGCATTCAAGTTTTGGTAGGCGGGTTGCGTCTCGAGTTTCTCGAGTGGGCTTGGGGCATAAGCACCCGTGGCGGTACGTGGACGGAATGCCAGAATCACGTCGGGGTTTGAAGCCACGATTTGCTCGAGGCTTAAAACCACAAAGCCTGGTTGACGCGGGTCGGCGCTCGGTGTGCCTTTGGCGACGTTGATTGCGCCCAGTTTCTCGAGCAGATCACCGATGTAGGTTTCGTCGGTGGTGCTAAAGCTCTGACCGCCAGCCGCCAGCAACGCCAGCACTTTTGGATGGTTGGTTTTGGGCACTTTGGCAATCACACGTTTGATTTTGGATTGCAAGAATTGCAACCCAACTTTGGCTTGAGTCTCGGAATTGGTGAGTTGCCCAATGAGGGTGTAATTGTCGTAAACGTCTTTCAGGCTCGAGTCTGCGGTCACGATCAATGGCACGCTGAGAGCGCCCAAAGCCCGAGCTTGGGCGGCGGTGGTGCCGACGCTGCCGAGCATCAAATCTGGTTTGAGTGCCAAGATTTTTTCGATGTCGGGACGGTAGGCGCTGCCGACCTCTGGAATGCTTTTGACTTTGGCTTCGGGATAGGTGGCGCTCGAGGGGCGACCGATTGGGTTTAAACCAATGTCGATCATGATTTCGGTGGTGGTCAGGGACAATGCCACAACACGTTTGACTGGTGCGTTGACGGTCACGCTGCGACCAAGGGCGTCACGGATGGTCAACGGGGCGGCAAGGGCAAGTCCAGCAAAAAGCGCACTCAGCGCGATAGAACGGGATATTTTCATGGTGACTCCTCGAGGAACTTTAGAAACTCCGCAACCGAATGCCACGGGCGATTTGAACCTTAACGTTGAATCTCTCGAGGAATGTCCCACTAAAATTCAATGCAATGTAGGGGCGAACCTTGTGTTCGCCCTGTGGGACAGTGATCGCTCGAGTTTAGACATCTGAGAACTCAACCCTCGAGTCCCTCAAGAATATCTACCAACGGCGTTTCCAAGCTCGAGATTTTATACACACCGTTTGGAAACTCGAGGTACTGGGTGATCTGGTTTGGTACGGCGATGGCGTGCATTCCTGCCGCCAGCGCCGCCTTAGAACCGTTTGGCGAATCCTCGATGGCGACACAAAGCTGCGGCTCGAGCTTGAGGACAGTTGCGGCAGCCAAGTACAATTCTGGGTCGGGTTTAACGGCTCTTACATCGTCTTTGGTTTTCACAACTTCAAAACGATCCTCGAGTGAATAATGCTTTAACCAGCCGTAAATCCATTCATTGCCCGAACTCGAGGCGAGTCCCAAACGCAACCCCAGCGCTTTGGCTTGGTCGAGTGTCTCGAGAACGCCTGGCAGCAGTTTGGAGGCGCGAATCAACTCGAGTACCCGTGGTCGAATGCGGGCGTGAATGATGGCATGGTCAAAAGTTTGACCCGTCAGTTCCTCGAGGTGGGCGATGGGGTCAAAAGCGCCCCACGTGCCAATGCCGACGCCCCAGCGTTGAATATCCAAAGTTTGATCGTGTTCGGCATAAAGTTCCGTCCAGGCTTGAAATTCTGGGGTTTCGGTATCGAGGATGGTACCGTCAAAATCAAAAATAAGCGCTTGTATGTTCACGACTTGCAGCATATCTCGAGCGGCATCAGGGAATCATCAGGCACAACACGGTAATCTGGGGCATGACGAGGACATTTTGAAAGGCACGCACCTGGCTCGAGTGACCAAAGCACAGCAAAAAGGTTTTGCGGTTCCGCTCGAGAACACCCGTGTCGAAACTTGGTTTTTGAGTGCTTCACGTGAGGAAACCGTTGAAGTTGAGGTCATGTACTTGGCGCTCGAGGGGCAAGTGGTGATTGACATTGGACTCGAGTTCGTGCATTTGCGAAACAGCGAATCGGTGGTGATTGAAGCCAAAAAATCGCATCGCCTCAGTCCTGTGGGTGAAGCGGTGGTGCTTTGCATCTCGAGTTTACAAAATATGCTTTGAACGCCAGTGCCGAATTCGATTTCGGCGTTTTCGCCATTTTTCACAACCCGAATAGAACTTTACCGTAAACGCTTTCGTTCAAATGACATTCAGAAACACCGTCCAGGACATCACTTTCATTTGTGCCTCTTGTAACAAAACAAATGCTTTGTTAATATCCTTTTCGGAGGCGACAATTATGCTGAGTTTGCGTGTTGCTCACGCTTACGACCGAAACCGTTATCACCCGCCCGAGGTGTCCGGCAAAATCGCTACAGCCATCGTAGAACCCGTGGAACGCGCTTTTAAGGAACCCAGTTTTCTCGAGGTTGGTTCTGGAACGGGTCGAATTGGAATGCCAATTGTTGCCAGAGGGCATTCGTTTACCGGCGTGGACGTTGACCCCGAAATGATGCAGCTCTTTCGTGCCAAGTTTGCGGGCGTCTCGAGGCGCACCAAACTGGTCGAAGCCGACGTGCAAGACCTGCCTTTTGAAAACTCGAGCTTTCATGCCGTCATCGCCGTGCATATCTGGCATTTGATTCCAGAACTCGAGCGTGCCGTCAGCGAAGCCACCCGTGTCATCAAACCTGGTGGTTTTTTGTTTGAAGGTTGGGATGCGCCAAACACCATCAGCGCCGAACGCGAAATTCAGGACGCCTGGTGCGAAGCGTTAAAAGAGCGCGGTCACATCGTGCAACGCGGAGCGCACACCTTCGCCCTCGAGCAAAGCCGCAAAATGCTTGCGACACGCGGATTCTCGAGTAATCAAGCCGTTATTGCCAATTGGGAGGTTGCCCATACGCCCCTTGAAGTGGTCGAAGCCCTTGCCGAAGGGCTTTTTTCTTTCGCCCGAACCGTGCCGCTCGAGCTTCGTTACGCCGCCGCGCGGGACATCAAACCGTGGTTGCTGACGCGGTTTAAAGACCCTGAAACGCCGATCAAAACGCCTTGGTCATTTAATTTACGCACCACACATTTGGCATAAGTTTTTTGTAGGGGCGCATGGAAATGCGCCCTTTGCCATTAAACGAAGACGCGAGGCAAAAACCTCGCGTCTTTTTGCTTTTTTGGAATCTCGAGATGAAAGCCAAGAATCTTGGCATTGCTTGTCTATTCAAAAACTACCGTACTCTGGCGGGCGCAGCAAGCAGCGCCCCTACTGACCTTACACAGCCATGCCACCCTACGCTATGCTGAACCCAATGAGACTCTCAAATACTGACATCTACGCGTTTAAGGCGCTGGCGTACTTGGGCGCGTTGCCACAGGGCAGCATCGCGCACGGTGAAGAAATTGCCAAAGCCACCGGCGTTCCCAAACCGTACCTGGTGCGCCTTCTGGCTTCACTCTCGAGCCAAGGCATTGTGACTGGGCGCAAGGGCGCGGGCGGCGGGTATTGTTTGGCGAAAGCCCCCGAGGAGATTCAGTTGACCGATGTGATGCGAGCCATCGACGGTCCTGTGGCGGCATTGAGTTGCAGTTCGCGCAACTGGCATAAGGATTGCGTTGAAGAGAGCCGTTGTCACGTGCGCAGTCGGGTTTGGATTCGGATTCGGGATGCGATTCTGGCGGTGCTCGAGGATACGAGCGTGGCGGATTTGGTCATGGACGCCAGGCAGGGCGTGGATTACACGAATTGTTTGGATCATCTGTTGCGCCCGATGCCGTTCGGGGTGGCTCGAGTCAAAGATTGAGTGCGGCTTCAATTCAAAACTGAAATTCGTGACAGACTGAATCCATGAACCTTCTCAAACCGCGTCTGGTGATCGGCATGACTGGCGCGAGCGGCGCTCCGTACACCAGAGATTTGCTCGAGACGCTCAAAGACTTATCCATTGAAACGCATTTGGTCATTTCTGAGGGCGCAAAACGTGTGATCGCCGCCGAAATGAACCAAAGTGCCAAAGACCTCGAGCCGTTGGCGGACGTGGTTTACGATGACCGCGACGTGGGTGCGAGTATCGCCAGCGGCAGTTTTATCACGCTTGGCATGGTGATCGTGCCGTGCTCGAGCAGCACTTTGGCTAAAGTTGCGCACGGCATCGGTGACACCCTAACGACAAGGGCGGCGCATGTACATCTCAAGGAGCGCCGCAATTTGGTGCTTGTGCCAAGGGAAACGCCGTACTCCCGTCCGATGCTCGAGGCGATGTTGAAAGCGTTTGATGCTGGGGCAAGGATTCTGCCTGCCAGTCCTGGTTTTTACCATGCGCCACAAGAAATTTCGGATTTGCTGGGTTTTGTGACCGCCAGAATTCTGGATCAGTTTGGCATTGCCAACACCCGCGCCAAGCGTTGGAAGGACGCCTCCCCGCTCGAGGATGCCGATTAACGTTAAACTGCTGAGCGTGATTTTCAAAGGTAAATCTTTATGAGCGCTCGAGTTGCCGCGCTGATTCCGGCGGCGGGCAGTGGCGAACGTCTCGGCATGGGCGCAAAAGCCCTGCTCGAGTTAAACGGCATTACCTTGCTCGAGCGGGCGATCCGTTGCCTTGCGCCGCTGTGTGACGAAATGGTTGTGGCGTTGCCAAGCGATCAACTGGGTTTTGAATTGCCCGAAGTCGTGCGAAAAATTGCTGGCGGCACCACCCGTCAGGAAACCGTCAAGCGTCTTCTCGAGGCAACCGATGCCGATTTTGTGCTGGTGCATGACGCCGCACGTCCTTTCTTGCCGCTCGAGGTGGCGCACAATGTCCTCTCTGCCGCCAAGGAGTTCGGGGCGAGCACGGCGGCGCTGGCTGCCGCCGATACGCTGGTGATCGAGAAAGATGGGAACTGGGAAATGTTGATTGACCGCAGCAAAGTCCGTGCCGTTCAAACCCCACAAGGTTTCAACCGTATTTTGCTGCTCGAGGCTCATCAGCAGGCTTTGACTGAGCATTGGGAAGCCACCGATGACGCAGGTTTGGTAGCGCGACTTGGAAAACCTGTGGCGCTTGTCAACGGTGATCCACGATTGTTTAAAGTCACCAAACCAGGCGATTGGGCGCTGGCACAGGCGTTTGCTCGAGTTTGGGATGCTGAAAACCGATGAGTGTGACCGAATTTGCGCCAGCCAAAGTCAATCTTGGTTTGGCGGTACTAGGAAAACTCGAGAATGGCTATCACGAACTCGATTCGTTGTTTGTGACGTTCGATGTCGGGGACACGCTGACCTTGACCCCTCGAGATTCGGGGATTGAACTCGAGATTGTTGGTTTGGATTTGCCCACAAACCGCGAAAATCTCGTCTACCGCGCTGCGGAAATGTACCTCGAGCATCTGGGAAATCCTGGCGGTGTCAACATCAGACTCGAGAAAATTTTGCCCATTGCGGCTGGTTTGGGTGGTGGCTCGAGCGATGCCGCCGCGACCTTGCGAGGCATCTCGAGGTTGTACCCATCAAACCAAAACTTGTTTGAACTGGCAAAAAAACTGGGCGCGGATGTGCCGTTTTTGCTTTCTGGCGGCGCAGCAAGGGTGCAAGGCTTTGGTGAAGTGCTCGAACCTGTGAAGCTACCCGAAATTCATCTTGTCTTGGCAAACCCTGGTGTGGGCATCACCGCACGCGAGGCTTACCTTGGTTTGAATGGCAGATACGGCACAAAACTCGAGTTACCAAAGATCATTGCAGCACTGTCCAATCTCGAGATTCCACCGTATCGCAACGACTTGGAAGCACCTGTTCTCGAGGCGTACCCAATCGTTGGCACGGTCAAAACCGCACTCGAGCAAGCGGGTTTGTACGGTGTGCTGATGAGCGGCAGCGGTTCAACCTGTTTCGGGTTGGCAACAACCGCCGACAGCGCTCGAGAGATTGCGGCTCGAGTCAAACTCGAGCATCCAAACTGGTGGGTCAGCGCCGCCAGCCATCAGGCAAACGATTGAAACTCGGCTTTCAAAATTGGTGAAGCATGATTCCTCGGGTGACGTTGTTTGCGTTTCTCACGGCGCTCCTGGTCGTACTGCTCTTCGATTTCACGCTCGAGGGTTAACGTGTCAGCCCAATCCTCGAGGGTTTTGACGCCCGCCATGACCGCCTCGAATGGGGATTTAAACCGTGTGCCCGCCAAGAATTTTTTTGCCGCCCGTTTGTAATATGCGCATCGTCTCATAAAATCCTCCTGTGCAATCACAATACGAGTCACCCCCTGAACCAAGTCTGAACAGATTTAAACCGTGCCAAACAAAGCTTAGACCGCACTCGAGAATTGCAAATCGGGCTAGATTAAACCCATGACCGAAACCGAACATCGTTTGCTCGAGGTTTCCAAAAAGCTCTTGGAACGTTACGGGCAACATGCACCACAACAAAAACAGTCCGATGAAGACCCGATTGAAGGTTTGATCGAAACCATTTTGTCGCAGCAAAACGTTGGCGTGGTCACGCACCGCATGTATTTGGCTTTGAAAGCCGAATTCCCAACTTGGGATGACGCACTCGAGGCTGGACAATCGCGCATTCAAACCGTGCTCGAGAATGCGGGCGGCGGTCTGGCGAGCATCAAGGCGAAATACATTTTTCGCGTGCTCGAGAAACTCCAAGCGGATCGCGGTAAC
>CAXTTL010000223.1:0-7959 GCA_964247135.1 uncultured Deinococcales bacterium
GAAACTCTTCAAAACCGAGTTCGTGGCAAACCTCACGCCGTATCTCGAGCCTGTCAACCAGCGTGATCCGACTTGCGCCCAGCGCCCGAGCGACCAGTGCGGTCAACAGACCAATGACACCTGCCCCAATGACGATCACTCGAGATTCGGCTTTGGTTTGCCCGCGTTTGTTGACGTGAACGGCAACGGCGCTTGGTTCGATCAGTGCGCCGTACTCGTTTTGTAACGCCTTGGAAACGGGAAGGAGTTGATTGGCATTGACCAACATTTTTTCGCTAAAACAACCCGAATCCAGATCGATACCGAGCACGCGAAAGCTTGGGCAGTGGTTGATGCGCCCCTCCGTGCAAGCCTGACACTGTCCGCAACCAACACTTGGGTACACCGTGACCCAAGTTCCAGGCTCGAGGTTTACGTGTGATCCGGTGCTTTCGATGATTCCAATACACTCGTGTCCTGGGATGATCGGGAACTTGCCGATAGAGTTGTTGCCCGCGATCAGGGCAATGTCGTTGGCGCAAATTCCAGCCGCCACAATACGAATCAGCACCTCACCCTGACCTGGTTGTGGGTCGGGGCATTCGATCAGGCTGACGGTTTGGGGTTTTGGAAGATAAACGGCTTTCATGGTGTGATCCTCGAGAATTAAAGTACGGCACTGAAAAATGTTAATTTCAAACTCGAGCGTGTTGCAACGTACCCGAGGTGTTTTTTGCACTAATGGCTCGAGATTAGCATGGTACGTTGCAGAAAGTCAAGAAATATGCAATACTCATTGCATCAGTAGCTGGAAGCACATTGTTCATTCGTCCAGGAGAAACCACATGAATCCAAGCCACTTCAATGACCGCCTCAAACAACGTTACGACCAACTGAGCGCCAGTCACAAACGACTCGCCAAATTCTTCCAAGATCAACCCTGGCAGGCGGCAACCCTCACCGCCGCCGACATTGGCACGCAACTCGAGACCAACCCGTCCACGGTGGTACGTTTTGCCCAGGCACTCGGTTATGAAGGCTTGTCCGACCTTCAAAAAGAACTTCAGCAAAGCGTCGGCGAAAACCAATTGCGCCGCAAGGACACGCTCGAGCGAGCCAATTTTGCCCGTGACCTCAGCGCAAAATTAAGTGGTATTGACGGCGACCAAGACCAATTGCTCGAGCGCGTTTTCAAAAGCGAAATGCAAAATGCCGAACGCACCTTTTCGCGCATCGTGCCGAGCACCTTCTGGGCGGCGGTCGAAACGGTCATCAATAGCGATCATATTTATGTGGTCGGAATGCGAGCCTCGGCGGCGCTCGGAACAGCACTGGTGACGGGCTTGCGTTATCTGCGCCCCCGCGTGTACGCCCTCAACGACCAGTTCATTGACCTCGCCGATCAAGCCCTTTCAATCTCGAGCAAAGATGCACTGGTCGCGTATTCGTACAGCCCTTACGTCGCCAACACCGTGAGATTGCTCGAGTTCGCCCGTGATCGCGGCGCAAAAACCATTGCCGTGACCGACGATTCCCTCGCGCCCGCCGCTCGAGTCTCAGACCATGCGTTAATCGTTCATAACCCATTGTGGCTGCTCTCGAGTGACGCAGGTTCAATTGCGCTGACCAATGCCTTCTTGTTTGCCGTGGCGACACGTCTCGGTGACCGCTTCGAGAAATACCGCGATCAAGCCAAAGAAGCCGTCTCGAGCATGATCGAACTGCTGGCACGTGACGAATGGACAGACCGTGTGGCGACCGCCACCGCCTGGCTCGAGACGCAGGACGACACCGAAACAAAAATCTGAACTCGAGGCTCGAGAACGCTAAAACCCTATGTCACACACAAATAGTCAAACCATTACTCGCCTGAAGCTCTCATCCGTCTCGCTGCGTTCGCTACCCTCTCCCGCAAGCGCTACGATTTGCACACATCTCGAGAAAATCTTTCCTGGACATATTTTTTACATTGCCACAATAAAATCAAAAATCTTGGTTTGTGAACAATCAGCACCGTTTCGAGGCTGCAAAGGCAGGGCGCAGCAAGCAGCGCCCCTACGACAAAAAACAGGGTTTGTAGGGATGCTGCTTGCTGCATCCTTTCGCATAAATCGGAATCAACGGAATATTTGTGTGCAAACCGTAGCCCGCAAGCGGGAGAAGGAAAAGACCTCGAGCCACACGTGTAGAAGAATCAAACTCCCTTCTCCCTGGCGGGGAGAAGGGTCGGGGATGAGGGTAGACTAACGACTTATTATTCATGTCTGAAACGAAGGATTTTGCAATATTTACGCATTTGCTCTGAGAGGAAATAACACATGCAACGTATGCTCGAAGGAATCCGTATCGTCAGTTTTGCCCAACTCCTGCAAGCCCCGGCGGGCGTTCAACTGCTCTCCGATCTGGGTGCAGACACCATCAAAATCGAGCGTCCTGGCGCGGGTGCGTGGGAACGTGCCTGGTCTGGCGGCGGGCATTGGGTCGGCGGTGAAAGCCTGCTCTTGATCGCCGCTGGACGCAATCAGCGCGGCTTGACGGTTGATCTGAAAACCGAAGAGGGGCGCGAAATCATCTGGGAGTTGATTGACCAAGCCGATGTCGTGGTCGAAAATTACCGCCCTGGCGTGATGGATCGTCTCGGTTTTGGCTTCGAGGCGGTTCACGCCCGCAACCCCAAGGTCGTGTACTGCGCGGCTTCGGGTTACGGCTCGAGCGGTCCGTACCTCGAGCGTCCAGGGCAGGATTTGCTGGCGCAAGCCATCAGTGGCATCACGTCAATGTCAGGGCGTGCCTCCGACCCGCCGACACCGATAGGGTTTGCGCCTGTGGATCAGCACTCGGCGGCATTGATCGGCTTTGGCATTCTGGCGGCACTGTTTGATCGAACCCGCACGGGTAAAGGGCAGAAGGTCGAGGTCAATTTGCTTTCCTCGGCGCTGGATTTGCTGGCAGAACCTTTAACGTACTTTTTAAACGGCGCAAAAATTGGCACGCGCAGCGAGGCTGGACTTGCCAGTGGCTTTCACCCTGGACCTTACGGGGTTTACGAGACTCGAGACGGTTGGATTGCCTTGTCCCAAAATCCGTTGCCCAAACTCGCGCCCTTGCTGGGCTTACCCGAACTCGAGCATTACCCAGTCAACATGGATGCCTGGGAAAACAAGGAACGCATTTGCGAGATTATTAGACCAGTGATGCGCTTAAAGACCACCGACCAGTGGCTCGAGGAGTTGCTGGCAGCCGACATCTGGTGTGCACCAGTCCGAACGCTTGCCGAGGTTGCCGACGACCCTCAGGTGGCGCACCTGGGCATGATCCAGGAACTCGAGCATCCAACAGCAGGAACGTTGAAAGTCGTGCGCCATCCAGTCTTTTACAGCGATCATCAGCCCAGCATTCGCCGTCACCCACCACTGGTTGGCGAACACACCACCGAGATACTCGAAGAACTGGGTTATTCGGCGGCGCAGATTACGAATTTTAGAAGCGAAGGAAAAGTTTGATGTCGCGTCGTCCAGTCGGTCTGGTCACGGGCGGAAAGCGTGGCATCGGACGGGGGATTGCCGTTTCGCTGGCTGAACGAGGTTTTGATCTTGTTCTCAACGACCTCGAGCACGATCAGACCGCCACGGAAACCCTGGAATACTTGCAGAATCTTGGCGCTCGTGCAGCATTTGTTGCGGGTGATATTTCCGATCTCGAGGGTCATGAAAAACTTGTGGACACGGCGTTCGAGGCGTTTGGAACGATTGATTGCCTGGTCAACAATGCCGGCGTCTCGGTGGCACAACGCGGCGATTTGCTCGAGGTGACAGCAGCCAGTTTTGATCGTGTGATGGGCATTAATTTGCGCGGCACGTTCTTTTTGACCCAAGCCGTGACAAAACGAATGCTGACCGAACACCGAAGCTCGAGCGATCCAGCGCGTAGCATCATCACGATCTCGAGCTTTAATGCCGTGGGGGTCTCGGTAGACCGTGCCGAGTACAACATTTCCAAAGCCAGCCTCTCGATGATGGTCAAACTTTTTGCGGTGCGGCTTGCGGCACACAATATTGGGGTTTTTGAGGTGCGCCCTGGGGTGATTCGCACCGAGATGACGGCGGTGGCAAAAGACAAGTACGACCGATTGATTGAAAACGGTTTGACCCCCATGCCACGTTGGGGACAGGTCGAAGATGTGGGGCGTGCCGTGGCGGTTTTGGCGGGTGGTGACTTGGGGTTCAGCGTTGGTGAGGTGATTCATGTGGATGGTGGGTTGAGTGTGCCGAGGTTGTGACTCGAGGCTGGGCTGAATTTCAACCATCTATGCTGTAAATCGGATTGCAGCAAATATTTCAAGACGGTGTGCCTCGAGTTGTGCCTTTCACTGAGAACGAACTTGACTTGCAATGTACTGATACCCATGATCGAAACGAAAGAGCATCTTGCAGTTTTTACGACTTAAGGCAGCTACAATATCTGGATCATCGAAATCTGTTGAATTACGGTTGAGAAAGCACTTCATGCTCGAATCTGGCATGTCCAGATGTTGAAGTACCGAGGCATAAACGATGGCATCCTGAGGGGACATGCTGTTCTCAATCTGATGGAATTTGGCTTCGTTCAGGATGGTTTTGTCCAATGAAACAATTTCTGAAATTTGGATTAAATCCTCGATAATGCTACCAAGTCTACGGTTTTCTTCCGCTTGGCTTGTTGCCAGGACACTTGTTAACGTTCGCAGGGTGTTTACTTCGTCACGATAAGGTTTAGAGCGTGATAGTTGTCTCAACTCGGCATCCAAATCGTTGGACACTCGAGTCCTATTTTTGGCGTATCGCACTATCGTTTCGTAGGGTTCAACCAGGCTGTAAGCCGGTAAAATCAGGCGAATGGCATTGGTTCTGCACAGTTCCATGATGGCTTCGCAGCTTTCATGTTGTTCTTGAAGCAAAGCCAATTCAAGAACAAAATTTGTTTCGACATATACGTTCATTTACTTCAAGCCGCAGCTTCCAATGCCAGGTGTCCGCCTGTTAATTTCTCAAATAATCCTGAACTCAACAGCCAATCTTGGTTGTCCTCGAGTAAATCTTCTGGACGTTGTGCTTGAAGAACCTGGTTTAGCCATGATGTGACGACCAATTCAAAACTTTTTCCAGTTAAATTCCGATACGAGCTATCCGTTAAACCAAAAAGATGTTGTAAAAAAGGTTTAGGGTTAACTTTTTGGGTTGGTTCAACGATTTCTAAAGTTCGATCTGTGTTTTCCCAAAGGTAGAACGAATCAGGCAACGCCAGCAGAAAGAACGGTGCATTGGGTACTGAGCCATGTGCGAACATGTTTCGACGCATTTTTGCAGCCCAATCGCTCGAAGTTCCGAGTTTGTTTTTCACTTCAGCAACGAGTGCCAATTGCCCATTTTTATCGAAAGCCAAAATGTCAGCGTACTGTCTCATGATCGAATTTTACCACGTCAATCTGAAGTTTCTTAAACGTACCCAGCTTTTGAGTAGCGTCATGTGGTTTTGTTGCGCGAACTCAAAAATGACCCCTCCAATTGGAGGATGTTGTGAGTGTCTCTGGTAGAAATGACGAAATCCAAAAGGCGAAATGCAATATAAATTGCATAATGTTTGACAACGTGCAACAAAACATGCTAAGTTTTAGGAACAAACCAAACAACCATCATCAAACGTTGTGGAGCAGCCACCCACGACGCCCTGAATCTCGAGGAGTTCAACCGAATGGAAGACATCACCAACTTGCTTGCACTGACCTTTGAAGAGAGCCTTACCGTCGCGGCAATCTTCGAGCGGTTTTTCCCCAGCGATGCCGAACATCCTGGCGCTCGAGAAATCGGGGCATATCAATACCTCGATCATGCTTTGGCGGGCGCTTACAGCGATCACCTCCTGACCTACCGCGATGGTCTCGAGGCACTGAATCGCATCTCGAGCGAACAGCATGGTCTGGCGTTCGCCGATTGTGCGGCGGCGCAGCAAGACGCGCTGCTGACGAACATGCAAACGGGTAAGCTCGAGAATTTCGTGCGCCCGAACCAACAAGAATTTTTTGTTTTGCTGTTGCAACACTTGCGCGAGGGGTTGTTCGCCGACCCCGCTTACGGTGGCAACCGCGACAAGCTCGGCTGGAAATTCTTGCGTTTTACTGGCGCGTACCTCGAGAATTCTGCCGAAGAAAACCTGTCCACCGAACCCGTCACCAAGGGCGACAAGATTCTTTCGCTCGTGGATATCAAACCTCTGCTGGCGGCTCGGAAAGATGCCCCAATTCCAGGTTATGACCCGCAAGCCAGCGCTCGAGCACCAAGCCAGGACGCCGACATTGTGATCTGCGGTTTTGGTGCGGTTGGTACAATGATTGCCTCGATTTTTTGCCGTGCCGGTTTAAAAGTGGTGGCGCTCGAGGCTGGACCGTGGCGGCAACAATCCGAATTTGTGCCAGACGAACTCGGCACGGGTTACTGGACTCGGGCGGGCATGGGTGCGGTCAAGTTTAACAAGGAAATTCCGCGCTGGCGCAAGAATCCAGATGAACCGACCCAGGAAGCAACCTTTTCGCTGGGCAAGATGGTCAATGCGGTTGGCGGTTCGGTCATGCACTACGGGGCGTGGCTACGCCGTTTTCACCCGCACCATTACCGAATGCACAGCCACACCCTCGAGCGTTACGGCAAGAACGCCCTTCCAGAAGGTTGCACGCTCGCCGATTGGACAATCAGTTATAGCGAACTCGAGCCTTATTACGAACGGCTCGAGGCGCTGGTTGGAATTTCGGGCGATAGCGCCAGCAACCCGTTCGTGCCGCAACGCACGCCCCTGCCGATGCCGCCAATGCGCCCGTATCAATTGGGCAATCTTTTTTCGGATACCACTCGAGCAATGGGTTTGCACCCCTACCCCGTGCCAGTCGGCGCGAACAGCATTCCTTACGATGGTCGCCCCGCCGCCTCGTACACCACCTGGGCAAATGGCATGGGTCCGATTGATCCCGCCCGTTGGCATCCGACCCACAAGCTTGTACCAGAGACGCTGGCGACTGGCAATCTCGATTTGCGGACTGGTTGCCGTGTCACCAAAGTGTTGACCAACCAAGACGGCAGCGCGAGCGGTGTGGCATACGTGGACTCGAACGGTCTCGAGCGCGTTCAAAAAGCCAGACATGTCATTCTCTCGAGTTACACCTGGGAAAACTTGCGCTTATTGTTTTTGTCGGGCGACGTTAAGCGCCCAAATGGTCTGGGCAACACTGGCGAGCAGCTTGGCAAGCATTTTATGTCCAAGATGCTGACCGACGTGCGCGGTTACTTCCCAGATCGAAATTTTAATTTGCACACGGGTCCGTGCTACCAATGCTCGATTCTCGACGATTATCTCAGCGCCGATTTCAACGCTTTCGAGCACGGTTTTATTGGTGGTGCGACCCTCAGCGCCGAAAATCAAGCCAACCCGATTGGCATGAGCATGGCAAAACTCCCAGACGATGTGCCGGCTTGGGGCAGCCAGTACAAGGCGCACCTGAAAGACTGGCAACGTTGGGGCATCGTGCGGATTCAACCGGACAACCTGCCGATGGAATCAAACTTTGTTGACCTCGACCCGACACACCGCGACTCGAGCGGGCTGGGCTTGCCCAAAATTCGGGTGACCTTTGACTTGCGCGACAACGAGCACAAACTCGCCGAATTTATGGAAACCAAAGCCCAAGAGGTTCTCGAGCGCATGGGTGCAAGCAAGACCTGGCGCGGACATCGGTTTACTGGGGTGGGCAGTTCGCACGACCTCGGCGGCGCACGAATGGGCGACGATCCCAGCAAAAGCGTCGTCAACCGTTTTCTCGAGGTTCACGATACGCCTGGACTGTCCGTCTTTGGCGGCGCAGTCTTCCCCTCGAGTCCTGGCATCAACCCCACGCTGGCAATCTGGGCGCTCACCACCTGGGCGGCAGACCAACTCGTGACCAAACTCAAACAA
>CAXTTL010000224.1:0-7956 GCA_964247135.1 uncultured Deinococcales bacterium
TCAAACGCGTAAATCGAAACTTTTTCGACTTGACTTGCAAACCACCTCGAGAGGTACAACTCTGGAAAGTAGGAGCCGTAACCTTCAGTGGTGGCTTTGATTTCAACCAAGGAATCTGCAATTTTGCGACCCGTTGAACCCAAGACATCTGCAAACGATAAGTTTGCCAAATGAACAGTTTTGCCTCGAGATTTCAGGGCAAAATAAAGTGGCAACCCACAGAACACATCGTAACCACCGCCAGCACCTGCAATCAAAATGTTTTTGCAATTCTCGAGCACTTCAAAAAATCCCAAACTCGAGACGTTCACAGCCTAAAATCCACTGGACGCAAGTAAAATTCGTGAATCGCGGTGCTCGAGACCATCGCATGAATCGGCAGGGCGCGTTTCCAGTGTGTGGCGTTGATTTTGCGTTTGACCAACGCAATCTCGTCTTTGGAAAAGCCCAAACTTTCAATGTAATGGTCTGGGTATGCCTTCAAATAATGGTGAATGATGACATCTGCCCTGGCATAGGTGATGCCCAAATCACTCTCGTCGGTTTGGTTCGCCTCGAGGTCGGCACTTGGCGCTTTGGAAATCACAATCTCTGGAAGCTCGAGGTGTTTTGCCAGCCCCCAAACTTGGGTTTTGAGCAAATCTCCGAGTGGACTGACGGGACCCGTGTCGGCGATGTCGTGCCAGGTGTAATAGCCAAACAGCCGCTCTGTTTTGTTGCCCGTACCCAGATGCAACGCGCCCAATTCTTCCGCCATGTCAAAACCCACAATCATCCGCGCTCGAGCCATCACATTGCCTTTGCGGCGGTTGGTCATGCCAGGAATTTCTTGCACGTACCCTTCGACCATGTTGGTGATGTCAATCGTCTCGAGTTTGATGCCCAGCTTCTCGGCAACAATCACCGCGTCAGACAAGCTCGAGGGGCTGGACATTTTGTGCGGCATCCGAATGGCGATCACGTTTTGGGCGCCGAAAGCCTTGACACTTAACGCCGCCACGACCGCCGAATCCACACCGCCGGAAAGCCCGAGCACGATTTTTTTAAAACCCTTGACCCGAGTCACCTCTTCTCGCAAGAATTCGATCAGGAATGCTTCGACCAGTGCGTAATTAAGTTCGATGCTTTCGCCTTTGTTGGTTGGTTTGATGATGTTCATCGGGTCGGAATCCTTTGGTTTAAAATGTATTCTGGGTTTGCTGGGGAGGGCGCAGCGAGCAGCGCCCCTACGGGTCTATTCACAAAGAAATCTTTCTAATTGCCAATCGCTTCCTCGAGCGACGCGATCATCCCTGGCAATCCCGCCCTTAAATCCGACAGCAACGGGTTTTCGTACCGTGCAGGTTGAATCTCGTCCAGATTGATGCTGGTGATGACGACGGCTTCCTCGAGGATCGGTGCTCGAGCGACAATATGCCCGCGAGGATGGAACAAGGCACTCGCGCCCATTAACCCTTTGCCGCCCTCAAATCCAGGCAGGCTCGAGAGCACCGCAAACACGCCATGTTCGGCGGCGATGCCCGAAACCAGATTGTGCCAGTAGCGCACGTTGCTGGGTTCTTCACCCTCGAGGTTGCGCACGGGGCTGGCGCTGGGAATGTAAATGACGTCCGCGCCTTTTAATGCGCAAATCGTGGTGGTGATCGTGTGCCAAGCATCCTCGCAAATCACCATTGCGGCAGTGCCAAATCGGGTGTCGAAGGCGTCAAAACTGCCACCTCGAGATTGATACCGTTCCTCGTCGAAAACCCCGTAAGTCGGCAAAAAAACCTTGCGGTGAACGTGTTTGATGCCAGGGTGCTCGCCGCCAAATTGGGCGTACATGCCAGAGTTGTAATAATCGTTGTCGGAGCGCTCGAAAAAACCGATCACCATGTCCAGCGGCGCATCCCAGACTTCGCGCCAGATGTCCTCGAGTTCTTCAAACAACTGATCTCGAGTCACGGCGAGTTCGCGCACGCCACCTTGCAAGAAATAACCCGTCAGAGCGCCTTCGGGCAGCACCAACACGTCTGGTTTTTCGTTCGCGTCCAGCAATTCTTGCATCGCGCTTTTCAGATGCTCGAGGTTTTGGGCGCGTTTGCCCTTGCTGGGTTTGAGTTGCAGGATTCCAACTTGAAAGACTCGAGGCTGCATGAACTGATTTTACGCCGCTTGATGCGGTTTGGTGTGCTCGAGGTTTCAGAGTGTGCGATCAAAGGCTGGTGGGCGTTAGAATTGTGGCATGAGCGATTTGATTTCGGATTTTGAAGCATCACCAGCACAACTCACAGTCTTGCTCGAGCGTATTGTGGCGGCTGGAAAACTCGATGTTCCTAGAAGTGAGGGAAAATGGACGCCGCGTTTTATCGTGCATCACTTGGCAGATGTCGAAGTGTTGCATTCGATGCGATTTCCGGCGATGTTAACCAATGACAAGCCCGTTATCGTGCCGATTCAGCAAGATGCTTTGGCAACGCTGACCGAATATGCAAAGCGTGATCCGATGGTTTCGGCTAGAGCCTTTGCGGCGATGCGAAGCCGCAATGTCGAATTGTTGCGTTTACTCTCGAGCACCCAACTTGAACGCACGGCGGTTCATCCCAAATACGGCGAGTTCACAATGATGGCGTGGGCAGAATTTGTCACCAAGCACGATGAAAGCCATTTTGCGCAACTCGAGGAAAGCCTCAATCCTTAGCTTCTCATAAACCCTTCATGTATTCACTCGAGACTGTCACAGTGAATTCCAACTCCAAAATCCGTCTTTTGCTGCTGGCTGGCGGTCAATCCGAAGAGCACGAGGTTAGCCTCAACTCCGCCAAAAGCGTGCTCGAGGCACTGCCAGCCGATCAATTCGAGGTCACGCCGATCATCATTTCCAAACAGGGCAAGTGGCTTCCAAGTTCCGAAACCAAATTGGCGCTCGAGCAGGGGAGTGCTGAAACTGGTGGCGAATTGGTGCTTCACAGCGCATCAAGTGCCGAAAATTTCGATGTGGTCTTCCCAATTTTGCACGGTCCAAATGGCGAGGATGGCACGGTGCAAGGTTTGCTGAAACTCGCGGGCATTCCGTTTGTCGGTTCTGGCGTGCTGGGCAGTGCGGTCAGCATGGACAAGATCATGATGAAATCGGTCCTGGCGTCGCACGACATTCCGCAAGTGCTGTATCAACTCGTGACGCGTTCAGAATTCTCGAGTGACAAAAATGTGGTGCTCGAGAAACTCAAAATCCTCGAGTTACCCGTCTTCGTCAAACCCGCCAACCTCGGCTCGAGCGTCGGGATTTCAAAAGCCAGAACCGAAGCTGAACTGATCGCCGCGCTCGAGTTCGCGTTTTCGTTTGACCGCCGGGTGATCGTCGAAGCCAGCGCGGGAGCGAAACCTCGAGAGATTGAAGTTGCCATTCTGGGCAACGACCACCCCGAAGCCAGTCCCGTCGGCGAGTTGACGTTTGAATCCGAATTTTACGATTACGACACCAAATACCTCGAGGGTCGCGCCGAAATGCACATTCCAGCAAATATCCCGCTCGAGGTTTCCAAAACGGTGCAAGACTTGGCGCTCACAGCCTTCAAAGCGCTCGACTGTGCTGGACTCTCGAGGGTCGATTTCTTTTACCTGCCCGATACTGGCGAGGTGTTCTTAAACGAAATCAACACCATGCCTGGTTTTACCCGCACCAGCATGTACCCGCAACTTTGGAAGGCGGCTGGAATCAGTTACCCAGAATTGTGCTCGAGGTTGATTCATTTGGCGCTCGAGAAACGATAAATTTGAGGGGTTTAACGAAAAATGAATTTGGTAGGGTGCGCCATGCGCACCGTCATCCACGTATTGTTGGTGCGCACGGCGCACCCTACTCGAGCAACGCCGATTTGATTCATGACCTCATGAGTTTTTGCTCATCAAACTGCTGCTAAGGTTTGGCAACAGGAGCTAATGATGCAAATTTGGCTGCACAGTCGCAGGTTCGCGGTGATTTTTGGGATGGTTGCCCCGACCGTTTTGTTGGTCGTCTATCACCGTATGGCGTTGCTGCTGCCTTGGCATTTTGTGTTGTTCGCGGCGCTGTTTTCTGCCAGTTCACTGTTCTGGTCTTTGATCGCCTCAAATGCGAACGCTCGAGTTTTGCGGTTTTTGGTGTTGCCCTGGTTGGCGTTTGCGGTGTTGTTTACCTTGCTGATGAGTCTTGTTTCAGTTCCGCTCGCGTTTTTCTCCTTGGTCGGATTTGGGCATCGGCTGGTTTCCTATTTTGATTTAAAAGGTGCAATTTCACTGCTTGCTTTGGCGGGTTGCGGCATTAGCCCCGCCGCGTCCTTGCTCGCCTTCCTGGGGCAACTCAGCGCCCACCTCGAGGTCTTCAACTGGCAAGGTTGGGGCAGCAAGATCAGCCTCTCGAGCATTGCCGTGTTGTTGATCGCTGGCTGTTTTTACGCTTCGAGCTTCACCGAATCAAAAATGCAAGCCTTGATGCTCGAGAAACCCTGGCGACCCAATGGTATTTTGCATCGTTTATTCCAATTTGACGCCATCTGTGAAGTTTCATGTCGAGATATGTTTGTGCAAGCCTTCAACGCCAGACGCGATACCGACATTGGCTACCTCGAGCAAAACTTTCAATTGCTTTATGGCGAGGATTTGAATGCTGTTTGGCAAAACGAGCGATTCTCAGTCTTTGGTTTCTCAAATGCTCGAGCTTCCAAACCATAAAAAATGCGCCCCTCGAGAGGAGCGCAATCGGTTTTGACGTATTTAAGCTGGCGTCAAATTCACATCAATCGTTCTTTTAACGCGGTCTACCGCATCCCGAACCACATCGCCAGAAATAATTTCGTTCTCGAGCAGCGCGGCTGCCACGTCGTGCATGGCTTGGGCGTACTCGTGCAAAATACGTTTGGCGTCCTTGTAGGTGCGCTCGAGGATGTCGCGGATGTCCTCGTCGATCATGCGTGCCGTCTCTTCGCTGACCTCGGCGCGGCTCATGATTTGCTCGCCCAAAAAGACTGGCGACTGCGAACCGTTGCCCCAGGCAATGTTTTTCAGGCGTTCGCCCATGCCCCACTCGAGCACCATGCGGCGGGCGAGGTTGAGGTTCTGCTGGAAGTCGTTGCTGGCGCCAGCACCAACGCTGCCAATAAAGTCCTCTTCGGCGGCGCGTCCACCAAAGGCGCTGGTCAGCATGGCTTCGGCGCGTTCTTTGGAAATGTCGAGCGTTTGCGATTCGTCCATCGGCGCGTACATGGCGACGCCCAAGGTTCGACCCCTCGGCACGATGCTGATTTTGATGGGCTTCATCGAATGCTCGAGCACCTGTGAGATCACGGCGTGTCCAGCCTCGTGGTATGCCGTCATTTTCCTGAATTCTTGCGTCAAAATCAAGCTCGAGCGTTCCAAGCCCAAAGTGATCTTGTCAAAGGCGCGTCCAAAATCGTCTTGTCCAATCGTGGTCTTGGCTTTTCGTGCCGCCTCGAGCGCCGCCTCGTTGGTCAGGTTTTTCAGGTCTGCGCCGCTCATGCCCGGGGTCATCAGTGCCAGTTGCGGCACCTGGACGCTCGAGTCGATGGGTTTGTTGCGCATGTGCACCTGCAAGATGCTCTCGCGTTCTTTCAGGCTCGGCAATCCGACCGTGACCTGGCGGTCAAAACGACCTGGACGCAACAACGCCGAGTCCAGGATGTCTGGGCGGTTGGTGGCTGCCATCACGATCAGGCTGGTGGTTTTGTCAAAGCCGTCCATCTCGGTCAAAATTTGATTGAGGGTTTGTTCGCGCTCGTCGTGACCGCCGCCGATGCCGGCGCCGCGTTTGCGACCGATGCTGTCAAGCTCGTCGATAAAAATAATGGCAGGTGCAGCTTTGCGGGCGTCGTCGAACAAACTGCGAACCCTTGACGCGCCGACCCCGACGAACATTTCCATAAATTCTGAAGCGCTGACCGTGAAAAACGGCACGCCAGCCTCACCCGCGACGGCTCGAGCCAGCAGGGTTTTGCCCGTTCCAGGAGGTCCGACCAACAACACGCCCTTTGGAATTTCCGCGCCGATGGCGTGGTACTTGCCTGGGTTTTTCAGGAAGTCCACAACTTCAACAAGTTCGCGCTTGACCTCTTCGTGTCCGGCGACATCGGCAAAGGTGGTGCTGACCTTGCGTTCCTTGCCGTATTGCTTGGCTCGAGATTGCCCAAACTGCATGACCTGCCCTTGCCCGCCCTGACCTCGCATGAAGATAAACCAGAAAAAGCCGAGCATGATCAGCACTGGCAAAAAGGCACTCAAGAGCGGTAGCCACTGCGAGGGGTTTTGCGGCACAATCTTGACCCCTGCCTTAATTAGGCTCGACATCAAATCGGCATCTCGAGCCTCGACTGGTGGCAGGGTTGCGGTGTAACTCGAGCTTGCCGCCACCTCTTGACCACCGGTTGTGGTCGCTTTTTCGGGCACTTGCAATTGAATATCCACCCGATTTTCGGTGATCACCACTTGCCTGACTTTGCCCTCTTTGATCCACGACACAAACGTGTCATACGAAACAGTGCGATTCCCACCGAAGCTCGAGCCAGCATTCACCAGCCACACAACGGCAATCAGCGCAAGTAAGACCAACCACGGATTAATTCGCATTCAATATCCTCCAACTTTCATGAGTCTAGAATACAGGTTTTACTCTGGGAACATTGTGCAAGCACTAGCAAAAGCTTGGTGAGCCACAACCTGTTTTGTTTTTCCTCATTACTTTTTGAAAATCTCCTATAGACTCGAGCCATGAAATTCTGGCATTTGATTCTCGCAATGTGTTGTCTCTCGAGCTTTGGATTCGCTGTCGCTCCAAACTCGAGCGATTCCGACCAGGACGGTTTCCCTGATGTTCTCGAGCTTCGCGGCAATGATGTCGTCGCCTTTAACGATTGGTTTGCCAGCGTCGCAGAAAGTCAGTATTACGGCGTCTCGAGCGACTGGGCAGCCCGCGACCGCGATTGTGCCGGTTTGTTGCGCTACGCGTTCGTGAACGCCCTGATGCCCCACGATTCAAAATGGCTTAAAAAATTTAAGTACCTGCCGCCCGCCGTGCAATCGGATGTCAAAGCCTATTCGTTTCCAGTTCCCTTACTTTCAAAAAGCGTCTTTCGTGATGCTCCAGGTGCGTACCATGTCGATGATGTCATGACCGGTAAACTGGTCGGTCGCGTCGGTGCAAAGTATTTGGTCAATTACAGCATGGATTTTGTCACCAAAGACATTCGAGCCGCAAAACGCGGCGACATGTTGATTTTCATTCGTCCCAAACTGAATTCCTACCACACGATGGTGTACCTGGGAAACTCGAGAATCGTCTACCATACTGGCGGCGATGGTGAATGGAGCGGCGAAGTGCGCTTGCTGCGCTTTGAAACCATCATGAAACACCCCGATGCCGCATTTCACCCAGTCCCGGGTAACCCAAGTTTTCTGGGTTTTTACCGCTGGAAAATTTTGCAGTGATGCAAAAAATCTCGAGGGTGTTTTAATTCCACCCTCGAGATTTGGTTTTAAGTCTGTAAGTCTTTAGGTTTTCGCCATCTTGCCTGGCGTCCGACGGCTTTCCTGCCAATTCTTGTAAAACACCGCCATCGGCGCGACGATGTAAATGCTCGAGTAGGTTCCGACCAAAATACCAACGATCAAAACCAGCGAAAAGTCGCGCAGCACGGGTCCGCCCAAGAACAGCAGGGCGACCAGCGGCAGCATGGTCGCCACCGAGGTCATCAGGGTTCTCGAGAGGGTTTGGTTGATGCTGGTGTTGACGATATCGGCGTATTTTGCGCCGCGCATCAGCTTCAAGTTCTCGCGGATACGGTCAGAGACGATGATGCTGTCGTTCAAACTGTAACCGACCAAAGTCAAAACGGCGGCGACGCTGGTGATCGTGAACTCGCGTCCCAAAAGCGCGTACAAACCCATGACGATAAAAACGTCGTGAAGCACGGCGACCACCGAACC
>CAXTTL010000225.1:0-7928 GCA_964247135.1 uncultured Deinococcales bacterium
AGGCGTGATCGTGACCGATTCGATGGGAATGCACGCCATCGATAAAAATTGGGGTCGCGGCGAGGCGGCGGTGATAAGCGTTAACGCGGGTGCGGACATGGTTGAAGCGCTCGGTGCTCGAGAAGCCCAAGCCCAAACTATAGAAGCGCTCGAGAATGCTGAAAAAAACGGCGTGATCTCGAGCGAAAGAATTGCTGCCTCACTCGAGCGTCTTCACAACCTTGCGGCGCGTTTTCCGATAGCACCACTCGATTACGCTTCCGACCTCGAGGCTTCAGATCGTGCGTTGGCATCTCGAGCTTGGGGCGCGGGCATCACCGAATTCGGAAATGTGGTGCTTCCAAAACCAGGCTCGAGCATTACCTTAATTGCGCCTGATGTTGCGCCCGAAGAAAATGTTTCCGAAGTGGGCGTGGCAGGGGCGAACCTCGTCACACTGCTCTCGAGCGAATACCAAGTCAAAGCGATTCTTCACCCCGCCCGTGACCCGCTGAGTGTCCTCGAGCAAGTCAAAGCCGCTCGAGGGGCTGGGGATTTTATTGTTTATGCCAGCACCAGCCGTCAACGCATGATCGAAGCTGGACGCGAACTGGCAAAGGCGGCGCAACCAGACTTACACCTTGCGCTCTGGAACGCCTACACGGTCGCTGACGTGCCAGCACCCGCGCTTGTGACCTATGGCTACCGTCCCGAGGCTTTAGGGGCGTTAATGAAGGTTTTACGCGGTGAAACTCGAGCATCGGGGGTTGCGCCTGTGAAGTTGGGTTGAAGCACTACTCGAGTATCAAAACGAATCGATGTTGTTCGCCAGCTTGAATGTATCGTTGGTTTAAAGAAGCGCTGCACTCGAGCAAGGCGCTACAAACTTCGGGAACACGATGAGAGAAAACCTCAAACTTCGGGATTTGTAAAACAAGATTTTCGTTTTGACCCAAAGGAGGTATTGAGTTCATCCCGTCATCTTCTGAAAGGTAAGTCAAGCAATCAATCCAGGCATTCATGTTCTGACCATAAAATTCGGGGAAACCAAAAAGCTTGGCACATTCATTATGGAAAGACGCCCAGTCAAAGATACGTTCAGTCGGCAGGTTAAAGGTAGCCACTTATGACTTCTCATCCCAACGTCTTTTTACCCAAGCTTTAGCATCTTTCGCGTGCAATTCACTTTCCCCTAATCCAATGCTCGAGAATTGCGCCAACGGATCAGACAGCCAGCGTTGCTCAAGGTCTTGTTCGAGGAATTTCTCGAGGGTTAAACCTTGTTCTCGAGCGGCTTTTTGAAGTTCCTGCTCGAGTTGTGGTTTGAGGTTTAATACCAAAGTCATGCCTCCAGTTTACCATGCCCATTTTTGACTTTCAGTGGCTTAGAATCTTCCGTAACGTGACCCACCTTCAATCCATGCTCGAGATTTGGAATGCCGCGATGACCGACCCGCGTTTCAAACTTGACTTGCTCGCGCTCGAGTCACGTTTTTTAAATCCTGAAAACACGCATCTCGAGTTTCAAAATGATGTGCTGACGGGTTTTGTTTGCATTGCGAATCCTGCCAAACCGTACCGCCCCAACGACACAACAGGGCATGTGCGACTTCTTGCCGTGCATCCAGATTTTCAGCGTTGCGGCATTGGCTCGAGCTTACTAGCGTGGGCAGAACAAACCCTGAAAACTCGAGGCGCAACGCGTGTGGTTGTCGGCACTGAGGCGCATCATTTCTTCCCAGGGATTCCACTCGATGAGCACTTGCCAATCACGCTCGAGATTGACACGCCAGAAAATACCTTGCTCGGGTTTTTTGAGCGTCGCGGTTTTGAAATTTCTTCGGGTGTCAGCAATGATTTAGCGCGAGAATTGGATGAACTTCCGAAACTCGAGTTGCCCCAAAATGCGCGAATTGTGCAAGCCGATATTGATTCTGTGCTCGAGTTTGTGCGCCGTGAATTCCCTGGGCGCTGGGTCTACGACACGAACTTTGTACTGCAACAAGCCGAGCATCAACATTTGGCGCTCGAGGTTGACGGGCGTGTGATGGGTTTTGCGCTCATCGGCTTGCGCTCCGACCCCGTGATGCTCCCCTCGAGTTTGTGGCTGACCGAAGATTGCGGGCTTGGACCGATGGGCGTCTCAAGCACCTTGCGCGGGCAGGGTTTGGGCTTTGCGCTGCTAATTGCTGCCATGCACAAATTAAAAGCTCGAGGTGGAACACGCATGGGCATTGATTGGACGGGCGTGCAAGGGTTTTATCAGAAGGCAGGTTTCGAGATCGTGCGGCGCTATCGTCACGCGGTCAAAACGTTAGACTGAAACCATGCTCGAGTTACGCCGTATTACCACCGCCGATGATCCTGCAATTGCCAGTTTTGGAGATTTGCAAGAACGCACGTACTTCGAGCCTGACATGCTGATTCCAGCTTCAATCATCGGGCAGATGCTCGAGTGGAGCAATCATGATCGAGAGAATATTTTGTTGGTGCTCGAGGATGCTGAGCGTGTGGTGGCGGGAACATTGTTTCATTTTTTACGCAACACCAATGTAGGTTTCTCGAGTTATCTGGCGGTGGATCAAGATTTTCGCGGGCAGGGTTTGGCGCGAAGATTGCATCAGGCAAGGTTTGAGGTGTTGGATGAAGTTTCAGGTAAAATGGTCAAGGGTTTGTTTATTGATGTCGTGAATCCAGACCGTCTTTTAAACGAAGAACTCGAGTTGGAGCACAGCGTCGGCAGCGACCCGAACACGCGGTTGAAAGCTTTCGCTAGCCTTGGGTTTAAGCAGGTGGACGTGCGTTACGAACAACCCGTGGGCGGTGAAAACGGTGGCGCGGTCACGAACATGGACTTGTTGTTTTGCCCTCGAGAGGCACTGACTTCGATACCAACAAAACTGGTGACTGAGACGATGCGAACCTACTGGACGCCTTGGTTGGGCGCTAAAATGGCGGTTCTCGAGTCAAAGAAATTGGAAGCTCGAGCAGGTGGTCAAGAGATCGCCCTCGTGCCGCTGATGGAAGTAACATAAACCATGCAAAATCAGGAGCAGTATTTCTTGCGGCTTTCCGCGAATGACAATGTGCTTGTGGTGGTGAAAGCCATTCTCGAGGGTCAAGAACTCGAGCTTGAAGGCGTGAAAATCACGGCGCAAAAAACCATTCCGTTTGGGCATAAAGTCGCGGCTCGAGCGCTTTCGGCTGGCGAGAAGATCGTGAAATTTGGAATGCCGATTGGTTCGACCACAGCCTCAATTTCGGCGGGTGAGCATGTTCACACGCACAATTTACAAAGCGATTACATTCCGAGTTTCGGTCGTCCAGGAGAGGGAGGACATTGATGCAAGCTTTCTTAAGAAGTGACGGGCGCAAAGGCATTCGTAACGTCATCACGGTGGTGTACTTGGTCGAGTGCGCCCATCATGTCGCCAAGCAAATCGCCGCGCCTTTTGAAGACAACGATGTACATGTGATCGGCTTTAGCGGTTGCTACCCGAACACCTACGCGCTTGAGATGATGGAATCGCTTTGCACGCACCCGAACGTTGGCGCGGTCTTGCTGGTCAGTTTGGGTTGCGAGAGTTTTAACCGCAATCAACTTGCCCAGACGGTGCGCTCGAGTGGGCGTCCTGTGGATGTGCTGGTGATTCAACAAACGGGCGGCACGCGCAAAACCTTCGAGGCTGGACGCGAATGGATTCGCAATACCTTGGTTGATCTCGAGCGTGTGCCACGGGTGACAATGGGAATGCACGAATTGATTGTCGGCACGGTCTGCGGTGGTTCGGATGGCACAAGCGGCATCAGCGCCAACCCTGCGGTGGGCAATGCTTTTGATCGTCTGGTGAATCTGGGCGCGACCACGATTTTTGAGGAAACCGGCGAGTTGATCGGTTGCGAACAAGACATGGTGCGCCGTGCGATCACGCCCGAACTTGGGCAAGAAATACTGGCGTGCATGGAAAAAACCGCGAATTATTACAACATCCTCGGGCATGGCAGTTTTGCTGTGGGCAACGCCGAAGGTGGGTTAACAACGCTCGAGGAAAAAAGTTTGGGCGCGTATGCCAAAGCGGGTCACGGGGCGTTGCACGGCATCATCAAACCTGGCGACGTGCCGCCCAATCCTGGCTTGTACTTGCTGGACGTGATTCCCGACGGCGAGGTGCGCTTTGGCTTTCCGAACATCAACGACACCGCCGAAATTGGTGAGTTGATCGCTTGCGGCTCGCACGTGATTTTGTTCACCACAGGGCGCGGCAGTGTGGTTGGTAGTGCCATCAGCCCAGTCATTAAAATTTGTGGCAACCCAGAAACCTATCGCCGCATGAGTGAGGACATGGACGTGAACGCGGGCAGGATTCTCGAGGGACAGGGCACGATTGATGAGGTTGGACTCGAGATTGTCGAGAAAATCAGGCGCACTGCTGAGGGTGAGCAGACCGCTTCTGAAAGTTTGGGACACCGCGAGTTTGTCTTAACCTACAAGAGTTTTGAACCGATTGGACCAAGTTGCTTGCCGCTCGCGTTGGCGTAATAAGAATTTGCATCTCGAGAAATGCGAGTCAGCAAATAATGTTTTATGAATTGGCGAGATAAGGATGTTTAATTTTTGGCAATATTTTCATGATGGAGGAGTTACTCAAATTACGGGAAGCATCCCTGGCGATCTCGAGATATTTGTTGAGATTACATATTTGCGTGAAATGTTCCTTGTTGGCGGAACAAATTTTATTGTCTATCTGCAAAATTGTACCCAAATCAAATACCGCCCATTTCAGGGAGCGGCAACTTCTGAGATGACTGAAATTACTGCTGCGAAACCCCAAATACTTTACGCAAATTTTACTAAAACTGGTATCGAAATTGAATGTGATAAAGGCATTCTTCAACTTGATTATGAAAGTGCAAGTATTACTTTGGACTCCGGTCAAATCGTGAGCAATGAAGAGCTTCATTTCGTTTCAAATCGATATTGGGATTCGTTTGCTAAAGATCATCACGTGAATTAGCAAAGCTTCAATTTTGGAAGATATCATCGCAACCACACTCGAGCTTCAACCACAAACCAAAGCATTGATCGGCAAAAGATGGCTGAATCTCTCGAGCCTCATGCACTATACTGACCTCAGTCATGACCCAGCTCGAGACAGCCCGCACGGTGGTTCGGCATTTTCGTCAGGTGCTGCTCTTTCCCTTGCAGCTCATGCCGATCATTGATGGGGCGCAGGTGCAAAACCATTGGGCGGCGCTCGAGGGGGTTGAACCGTGGCGCGAGATGCTCGACAAATTCGGTGAGGGCAAAACGTTGCAAGAGCGTCATTACAGCGAATTTGTGACCTTTTTGCCGCACGTGCAACGTTTTTTGTACGGCGAGGGGCGTTCGTCAAAAACTCATCGGGAGTACCGGGCTTCACCGTTGCGCGTCTTTCGCCGCTCGGACGTGAAGGGCGTGCGGATCACCTTGAACGAGGGCGAGGCGGCGCTCGAGTTTTTGGTCTCGCACGCGGATTTGTACTTTTTCTTTGACATCGATTTGGTGCTCTTGTCGCTCGAGATTTGTGCCGATGATCTGCCGCTCATTCAGGTGCAGGATGTCTTGTACCGTTTTGGTCGGGCGTACCCTGCGGGTTGGGAGGAATCTGGGCAGGGGGTGCATTGTCCGTTTCGCAGCGAGTGGCTGGGCGCGAATGGGCAGGTGTTGGCAACCTCGGATTTCGAGCGGCGCGAGGCGTACCTGGCGTTTGCCCGTCAGCACCGAGCGCCGCAGGTCGGGGCGCACTGGGCGTTTTTGTTGCAACCGTTGATCTACGATTACGAAGATCAACCTGGTGTAATTCGCTATCGACAACTCGAGTATCACCGCTTGCCGACGATGGCGTATCTGGCGCTGGATGACCCGCAAAAACTAACCCGAGCCGAATTTGTTCGTCTGGGCTTGATCACCGCCGCCGGTAAACCGGATGCCCTGCCGTACTCGAGCCGTTACCTGGCGGATTTCGAGCGGCGTTACTGCTATGACCGCCACTGGTTGTCGCAGACTGGTGCGCAAAGTCGGGTGATGTGCTGCGGTCACGCGCTGGTGGTGGTTGGCGAGGCGGGATCATCACGGTTTACCGACCTCGAGCGCGGCGGCTTGGCACGGTTTCGGCATCAGTATTTTCTACTCTTTATGATCGCGCATTTTCAGAAGGCGGCATTGTTGATGTTCTCGGATCGGCTGGTCGAAGCCCTCAACAAGCTCGAGGTTCACAACCCCGATTCGGTGCGGCGTTTCAAGCGCACGATTCGTCAGAATTTCGAGATTTTCTTGCGTTTCACCCACCGTTACTGGTTTCATGAGGTGTCCAACGAGGCACAGTGCAAGGCGTTGTTCGCTTTGTGCATGACCCACCTCGAGTCGGAGCATCTGTTCACCGAGGTCAAGGATGAAATTGCTGACATGAGCCAGTATCTGGACAGCGACAGTTTGCGCCGTCAGGCGAACACGGTGGTGCGCCTGACCGTGGTCACGACTTTTGGTCTGATTGGCACGCTGACCACAGGGTTTTTGGGCATGAACCTGCTGGCGGCGGCGGACAGCCCGCTCTTTCAAAAACTCTTGTACTTTGTGCTCAGTTTGATTCCGATTACCTGGGTGACGCTCTATTCGATTGTCAAATCCAAACGTCTGTCCGAGTTTCTCGAGGTGCTGTCGGACGAACGGGTTCCGGCTGGGGACAAGTTGGCGGCAATGGTGAATGTCTGGCGCAGCAAACGGGGTTAAACACTTGCAGTTGCTCAAGTCACGAATCGGGGTTTGATTTTCTGGGCGGTTTAGCCCCTCTTGTTTTTTAGAGGCGGCTCTGGTTATAGTCTGTCTTGAACCAAATACAACCCAGCGTTCCAAATACGGAACAAACCAAGGACTCGAGTTTTCATGACCGATCTGCCAACCCCTGCCGTTCACACTGCCGTGAAAATCCTGGATTTGCTCTCGAGCGAACCGCAGGCGCTGTCTTTGTCCGAGATCAGCCGCCGCATAGGAGCGCCCAAAAGCACGGTCAGCCGAACCCTCAGCACGCTTCACAGCACGCGACTGGTGGAGCAGGACGGGCAGGTCTATCAACTTGGTCCAAAGGTGCTCGAGTACAGCGTGGCTTACGCCCGTAACCTCGACATCACACGGGTTTTTGGTCGGGTCAGTTCTGAACTGGTCGCCAAGATCAACGAAACCATGCAGCTTGCCAGGCTCGAAGGTTCGGAGGCGGTGTTTGTTGCCAAAACCGATTGCACGCAACTGGTACGCCCAGCGACCTACATTGGGCGGCGCGTGGCGCTTCATGCCAGCGCGGTCGGCAAGTTGCTGCTGGCGTTTCATCCCGTCAAGCTCGAGAAATTACCTGCCATCACGCCGTTCACGATCACCAACCAAAAAGCACTTTTAACAGAACTCGAAAACATTCGCGCTCGAGGCTATTCTGACACCAAACAAGAGAGCGCCCTGAATTTATGCTGCATCGCCGCGCCCGTCCGAGACTCGAGCGGCGCGGTGGTGGCGGCGCTCAGCGTTTGCATGGCGGTCGCCAGCCCCAGCCCCGCACGCTTTGAAATCGCGCTCGAGCATCTGTTGATTGGTGCGAAAGCCATCTCTGAAAACCTTGGATTTTTTGCCAACAGCGCAGTCCCCCAACACAGTCATCCACAGGGTGCGCCGATTAAAACGGCACGCTCGAGATGAGAGGAGAGATATGAAAAAGACAGCCGTAAAAATGATGCTCGCCGCAGGTTTACTCGCCAGTGCCGCACTGGTCGGCACGCAAGCCCAACAAAACTCGCCATCCAAATACTGCGCCGCCGGCAACACCGTCAAGTTCGCGGGCATCGGTTGGGAAAGCGGGCAGTTCTTCTCCGAAGTGCTGCGCAACATCCTCGGGAAGGGTTACGGCTGCAAAACCGAAGTCATC
>CAXTTL010000226.1:0-7924 GCA_964247135.1 uncultured Deinococcales bacterium
ACCTATAGGGCATGGTCGGAAAACAGAAGAAGAACAAGAACCTCGAGCCACACATGTATAAAACTTAAACTCCCTTCTCCCGCACTGCGGGAGAAGGGTTGGGGATGAGGGTGGAAGAAGTAACGACTGGGTTTTGTGTATTTGCCGAGCTTGACGCCTCGGTTTAAGAATTTGCTTTTAACCAAACCGCGTTGCGCCCATGAGACTCGAGTGGCGTCGGGCTGTTGTCTTGCTCGAGCAGCAACCAGTCACTCTTGGTTTTTTTGGCGGCGGCGATGGTGTCCGCCAGGTCAACTTCGCCCTGCCCAAGTTCGACGGTCTCCCAACCGGTGGCGGTTTTGCGCAGGTCTTTGATGTGTACCAGAATCGTGCGGTCTGCGTATTTCTCGAGGTAGCGGCTCGGTTTGACCCCGCCTGCGTGCAACCATGCCGTATCAAGCTCGAGCTTGAGGCTAGGCGCTCGGGTGGCGATGACATCCAGCGCCGGAACGCCGCCCACGGTCTCGAGAATTTCGTGGTCGTGGTTGTGATAGGCATACTGGAGTCCCTGGGCGTTGCAGGCTTGGGCGTGACGCTCGAGGGCGTCGGCGATTTGCTCCCAGCTTTGATGATCGTTGGCTTTTGACCAAGCGCACACCAGAATGCCCGCCCCGATTTCTTTGGCTCGGGCAATTTGCCCTTCGATGTCGGCTTCGAGGGTATCAAAAGTCACGTGAGCGGCGACGGGTATTAAGTTCAGGCGTGTCAGAATGGCTTTGGTTTCCGCTGCACTTTTGTGCGCTCCAAACAGTTCAACGCCCGTCACGCCCATAGCTGCAACTTTGGCGAGTGTGCCTTCAAAATCTTGCTCGAGTTCGTTGCGCAGTCCGTAAATTTGCATTCCAATGTTCATGCTTTCACCTCAGAAGATTTCATTTTCCCCAAGTGGGGCGGGTTGGGCGGGTTGCGAAAGGATATTCACAAAACGTGATTCCTGGGCGGCGGTCAAAACACCGTGCATCACCTCGAGCGCATGAAAAGCCAGTTCCCCGCTGGCGCGGTGTGCTCGAGAGTCAGTATGCGCTTTCATCATGTCGGCAACACCCACGCCCCTCGAGTTTTCAAAATACGGGCGGGTGATCGGCACGTCATGCCAATCGTATTTGGTGTCGCGGGTTTGGAGCGCGCCCGTGAACATGTTTGGGTCGTTGACCAGCAACGCACCCTGCGACCCCATGATTTCGATGTTCGGCGCACTGCCCTGCATCGCGTCGAAACTCATGGTCAGGGTCGCCAGCATTCCCGCGCCAAACTCGAGCACCCCCGCAATGTGGGTGGGGGTTTCGACGGTGATTTGCTGTCCTTTTTTTGGACCGCTGCCGACCGTGCGGGTTGCGTGGGTGATGCGTGCGTTGGCGGTCACGCGCTTGACTGCGCCGAACAAATGCACCAGCGCCGTGATGTAATACGGTCCCATGTCAAACAGTGGTCCCGCGCCGCGTTTAAAGAAAAATTCTGGGTCCGGATGCCAGGCTTCAGGACCCATTGACACCATCATGGCGTGAGCGCCAACCGCTTGCCCAATCGTGCCGGCGTCCAGCACCGCTCGAACGGTCTGCAAACCCGCGCCCAGGAACGTGTCTGGCGCACAACCGACCCGCAGGTGTTTGGATGCTGCCAACTCGAGCATTTTTCGGGCATCCTCGAGTTCGATAGAGAGCGGTTTTTCGTTGTAGACGTGCTTGCCAGCCGTCAATGCCGCCAGACCAATCTCGCCGTGTGCCGCCGGAATCGTTAGGTTCACGATCACGTCCACGTCCGACGCCAGCATCTCCTCAACGCTGAATGCCAGGGGCACACCAAATTCTTCGGCTTTGGCTTTGGCGCGGTCCAAGTCCAAATCCGCAACCGCGCTGACCTCGAGGTTCTCGAAGCTGGGCAGGTTTTTCAGGTAAATGCCGCTGATGTTGCCGCAACCAATGATTCCAACTTTATGTCTCAAGCTCATAGATTTTTAGTCTAACGCAAGATAAACCGTAAAGCTTGTAAAGCCAATTTGGGTTCTCGAGCCATAAAAAAGAGCACCCTAAAATCGGGTGCTCCGCTCGAGGTTTTCAATTTATTTGGGTTCGTTTTCCCATTGTCCGACCACGCCAGGCGCCGCCCACTCGAGGCTGGTCAATTCGCCAGGATTCAGGGTTTTGCCCGCTGGCACGCGAATTACGCCTTTGCGGTCTTTGAGGGGACCGGTGTAAGGATCAAAATTTGGTTTGGCTTTGCTCATTTGGGCGAGGCGAGTCATGATCAGGTTGTAGGCGCTGACCTTGCCGACCATTTTGGCTTTTAACGCGTCAACGTAGGCTGGGTTGACAACATTGTTGTCGTCGTAACCGACTTTGACGGCTTTCTTGGAGAGCAACCACCAGTAATCGACATCTTGCAAGTTCTTGGTGGTGTACTTGCCAGAAACCACGTTCTTCATGAAGTCAATGTAAATTTTTGACCAGTCCACAATCTGACCGGAAACCACGGTCTTGGGTCCGAACTTGCCCATTGGGGTGTAGTGCCCGAACGACATCACGCCTTTTTTGTCGGCGGTCTGCACCACGGTCGGGGTGTCCTCGGTGAATGCCATCGCGTCCACGCCCTCAGAAATCAGTGCCTCGGCGGCTTCTTTGGCGGCGGCGGGGTTAAACCAGGCGTTGATCCAACGCACGTTGACGGTCGCTTTGGGGTTGACGGCTCGAACGCCCATCGCAAAGGCGTTGATGTGGCGTTTGACCTCAGAGATTGGGAACGCGCCGACGTAACCCAGTTTGTTGGATTTGGTCAGGGCGCCAGCCATCATGCCGTTCAGGTAATACACCTGGTAAAAATCCGCCATGTAGGTCGCCATGTTCGGGGCGCGTTTGTAACCCGAAGCGTGGGCAAAAATAACGTCGGGGTATTTTTTGGCGGCTTCGAGCGTGCCGTCCATGTAACCAAAGCTGGTGGTGAAGACCACTTTCGCGCCGTCTTTGACGACCTTATCCAAAAACGGTCCGGCTTGACCCTCGGGCACAGATTCGACCGTGATGCTTTCCACGCCAGGAACGGCTTTTTGCATCTCGAGCCTGGCTTGTTCGTGGGCATATGTCCAACCGTAATCGCCGACGGGTCCAATGTAAATAAAGGCTGCCTTGATCTTGGCATTTTGCGCACTGCCGGTGACCAGACCTGTGCCAACCAGTGCGAGCGCTGCCAAACCGAGTTTGATGCCGTTCTTCATACCTAACCTCCAAAAAACACTTCAGGACAACTCGAGATTATGTAAGGCTCGAGCTGTGTGAGAGTGTGAACGCCCCCCTCATGGAACGTTAACCCGCTTAATTGTACCTGTCTGAATGGCTGGCGTATAGGGTGACGCGGGTCTGGGGTGACACTTTGAGCGGGACAGCCCGATCCAAAACCATTGAATTTAGTAAATAGATTGCCAAGGGCATGAAAAGACTTGTAGAATTTCTCAACATGCGAACCAACGACACCAACTTGGTCACAATGCGTGATATTGCCGATCTTGCCGGTGTTTCGCCTGGCACTGTCTCGAGGGCACTCAAAAACCAGAGTGGGCTGACCGAACAGACGCGCCAACTGATCTTGCGTTGCGCCTCCGAACTTGGCTACAATGCCCTTAACTTGCGCTCGAACAAGCTCAAACGCGTGGGGTTTCTAACCTCGAGGTTGCCGAATTTGACCATCAATCCGTTTTATGCCCCGATCTTGCACGGGGTCGAAGATGCCTGCCACGACGAGGAAATTGCGCTCTCTTACATTTCACTCCGCCCTGGCGACCGTGTGAACGAAATTGTGCGCCGTCACGAAGCCGATGGTTTGTTGTGCGTGGGTCATGTCGAACCTCGCTTGCTCGAGCGTATTGCTGGGCTGGGTTTGCCATTTGTGCTGGTCGATCACTGGGTCCAAGGCATTCCCAGCGTCAACATTGACAACGCTGGTGGCGCAGCGCAAGCCGTTCGGCACCTGATTGGGCAAGGTTACAAACGAATCGCCTTTATTGGCGATACCAGCCAATACCCAATCAAAAAACGGCTTTTCAGCTTCAGGCACACCCTTTTTGAGGCGGGGATTTTGACCGATCCAACGCTCGAGATTGCCCCTGAAACACCTTACACCCGTGCCGGAACCCAAGCTGCCGTCCACAGTTTGCTGGGTTTAAAACAGCGCCCTGAAGCCTTTTTTATTCCCAATGACGAATCGGCACTCTGGGCAATCCAAATCTGTCTCGATGCGGGGTTGCGCGTTCCCGAAGACATTGCCATCGTCGGTTTTGACGACATTTATGCCGCTTCCCACGCCAATCCAGCCTTGAGCACCGTGCGGGTGGATAAAGAATTGCTGGGGCGCACTGGACTCGAGTTGCTGTTGTCGCGCAACACCAGCGAAATTGTGGTGCAAACCGAATTGATCGTGCGTGGCAGCAGCAAAAACATCAATTTAGTAAATAGTAATTAAGACAGCGCAATCTCGAGATGTCTTGAAAAATACGATGAATACGGGAAATTCTAGTCTTCACAGCTTCCAGTTACCCGAAAACTTGACATCAAGGCTGGGCTGAGCTAGGCTTTTTTCAAGCAATTTACTAAATAACTATCGCAAGATTTCCGCTCGTGTTTTGGGCGGAATGACGATTCCAAGCGTGCTATGGGGGAGTCTGTGAACAACGCAATGGTTCGGTTCTTCGCTTTGGAACGCGTGACAGGCGTAAAATATCCACCTGTGGTTGACCCACATGGTTAGGGCAAACTCGAGCTTGCCCGTGGTGGGGCAGCAAAGTTTTGTTCACAAACACGCCGCAACCCTGGCGGTGGTGCCGGTCTTATTGATCGCACTTTTTTTCTATTTTGGTTCGACCATCTGGTCGGTGGTGATGTCGTTCACCGCCAGCAAAATATTCCCCGACATGACCTTCGTTGGCTTGCGCCAATACGCACGCTTGTTCAACGATTCATTGTGGTACATGTCGCTCGAGAATCTGGCATTGTTCGCCCTGGGCAGCCTGGGCAGTTTGGTTCTGGGCTTTATTTTGGCGGTGCTGCTCGACAACCATTCGGCTGGCGAGGGTGCATTTCGCACCATTTACCTCTACCCAATGGCGGTTTCGTTGATCATCACGGGTTTGGTCTGGCAGTGGTTGTTTAACCCAAGTTTGGGTTTGCAACAATTCTTCCGCGACCTTGGTCTTAAAGACTTTGATTTCAACTGGGTCGGTGACAAAAACAAAGTCATGTACGCCATTATTCTGGCGTCCGTCTGGCAGAGTACCGGTTTTTACATGGTGCTGTGCTCGGCGGGTTTAAAAGGTATCGATGCCGAGGTCTGGCAGGCAAGTCGAATCGACGGCATCTCGAAGCTGAGGATGTACCTCGAGGTGATCATCCCAATGATGAAATTCACGTTCATCACCAGTTTTGTGCTGCTGTCCATCGGGGCGGTCAAGGCGTATGACATCATCGTTGCCATGACCAACGGCGGACCTGGCGGGCATTCGATCATGCCGTCTTATTACATCGTGGACATGTACACCAACAGACGGTTTATTGCGCTGGGCGCGGCGGGTTCGACGGTACTGCTCTTGATCGTTGCCGCGTTTTTTATCGTCATTGGCATCATCAATTATGCCTTAAGAAAGCGGGAATCCTGATGCGAATTGCACCCCAGATTCAAAGCGCCATCGCCTTCCCAAACAAGATTCCGCCCAAGAATCCCGTCTCGAGAAACCTGGCATTTTTGGTGCTGCTGATTTTTGCCCTGCTGTTTGCCGTGCCGCTGTACGTCATGATCGTCACCTCGCTCAAATCGATGGATGAAATCCGATTGGGGCATATTTTTGCGCTGCCAGCCGCACCGAGTTTTGATGCCTGGGATACCGCCTGGAACAAAGCCGCCAGCGGTTTCACCAACACCGGCTTGAAGTCAGGGTTTTGGAATTCGGTGTTTATTTTGCTGCCCAGCCTCGCCATGTCGGTTTCGATCTCCTCGATTTGCGGATATGCCCTGGCGTGCTGGAACGTCAAGATCGGCAATTTGCTGCTGTCATTGTTGCTGGTCTGTGCTTTTATTCCGTTTCCAATCATCATGTACCCCCTCATCAAGATCACCGTGTTTTTAAAGATTTACAGCACCTCGTTTGGCGTTTCGGTGGTGCACACCATTCTGGCATTGCCGATTCTGACCATGATCTTTAAAAACTTTTTTTCAGCCATCCCCACCGATTTGATCAAAGCCGCGCGAATTGACGGCGGGCGTTTCTTTGGCACGTTTTTTCACGTGGTCCTGCCGCTTTCACCCAACATCATGATCGTGGTGGCGATCATGCAAATCACGGGCATCTGGAACGATTTTTTGGTCGGATTGACCTTCGGCAATGTCCAAGCCTTCCCGATGACGGTGAATCTGAACAACATCACCCAAACCCAAACGGGCGTGCGGGTTTACAACGTTTACATGGCGGCGGCACTGCTGACCGCGATTCCACCGCTGGTGATTTATTTTATCTCTGGAAAACTTTTTATTCGGGGCATCACGGCTGGAGCGTTAAAAGGCTAAGAAACTCGAGCTTTGATGCTCGAGAAAACCTGTCATGACTCGCGCGTGATTGACGCGGTGCGCGAGGCGCACCCTACAAGAACTTAAGGAGCAATGAATGGCGCAAGTCGCAGTCAAGCACCTGGACAAGGTCTACCAGGGGAATACCCACATCCTCAAAGACCTGAGCCTCGAGATTGATTCGGGCGAGTTTCTGGTGTTGCTGGGACCTTCGGGTTGCGGCAAATCGACGCTGCTAAACTGCATTGCGGGACTGCTCGATGTCGAGGGCGGCAGGGTCGAAATTGACGGCAAGGATGTCACCAACAGCGACCCGTCCGAGCGCGGCATTGCGATGGTCTTTCAGTCTTATGCGCTTTACCCGACCAAAACAGTTTACGGCAACATGGCGTTTAACTTGCGCATGAAACGAAAGAGCAAAGAATTTATCGATCAGAAAGTCAAAGAAACCGCCGAACTCTTGCAAATCTCTGAGCTGCTGGACCGCAAACCCGCCACGCTCTCCGGCGGGCAACGGCAACGCGCCGCCATCGGACGCGCCCTGGTGCGTGACGCGGCGGTCTGTCTGTTCGACGAGCCACTCTCGAATTTGGATGCCAAATTGCGTACCGAAATGCGCATCGAACTGAAAAAACTCCATAAGAAAATCAAGAGCACGTTCATTTACGTGACCCACGATCAGGTCGAAGCCATGACCTTGGCAACCCGAATTGCGGTGATGGACGCGGGCAGGTTCTCGCAAATTTCGACCCCAGACGAACTGTACGAGCGTCCCGCCAACGTTTTTGTGGCGCGGTTTATTGGCTCGCCCGCCATGAATTTTATTTACGGCACACTGTCCCTCGAGTCGGGCGTCAAGGTCATCAGCCATGACGGGATTTTGTTTGACATCTCGAGTTACCCGTTTATGGTGAAGCCAAAAAGCGGACAGCGCGTGATTTTGGGCGTGCGTCCAGAACTGTTTCACCGTGCGACTTCGGACGCAAAAGCGTATTCGACCATGCTCAGCATTGTCGAACCCTTGGGCGCAAACGTGCTGTGCTACTGCCAACTCGGCAAAAGCGATATCGTCGCCAGCCTCAACCCTTCAGACCTGGCGGGCGTGCAGACCGACGAAGAATTAAAACTCGAGATTGACCTGACTAAAATCTCGGTGTTTGACGAAGCCACATCGCTTCGTCTCTAAATTTGGTGACCTCCGACCTTTTGTCGGAATGAAAAAGTCATAAGGAGGAAAGTATGAAAAAAGTCGTGATACTCGGTACGGTTTTGGCGGTGGCAGCGATTGTCGCCTCGAGTTTCGCCCAGCAAAAACCGCTCGGCGAATTGGTGGTGTTTAGCA
>CAXTTL010000227.1:0-7863 GCA_964247135.1 uncultured Deinococcales bacterium
AGGTAATCGGTCACGAGTGCATCAGGTTGAAGCTCGAGTTTGGCAATGGCACGAATCGCGGCGCGTTTGGTGGCGGCGAGCACGCCAAATTGATCGACCTCAGAAGCTGGGGCAAACTCGAGCGACCATGACAGCGCCTCGGCTTGAATCTCGAGCGCGAGTTTTTGGCGTTGTTTGGCGCTAAGGGTTTTGGAATCGCGGTAATCGCGTTTGAATCCGTCTGGCGGCAGAATCACTGCACCCACCGAAACGGGTCCAGCCAGAGCGCCGCGCCCTGCCTCGTCCACGCCAGCAACCAAGGACAGCCCAGCAACCCAGTGCGTCATCTCGAGGCTCCACATCGGCTCGTTGCTGCGCAGATTGGGTTTCAAGTGAGGTCCTTGTTCAGCAACTCTCGAGCCGTGCTTTTAAAACCCATTTTGGCGTACAAGGCTTTGGCAGTTTCATTGTCAGCATCAACCTCGAGGTGCAAAGCGACAACCTTTAACTTTCGACACTCGAGCGTTAAAAATTCGAGGGCTTGAGAAGCAAAACCTTGCCCTCGAAATTCAGGTTTGACAAAAAGTTCATCCACATAAGCATCAATCCCACCGTACTCGAGGCTGAACCCAAAAGTGAGCACCGCATAACCCACAATCTTAGATTCAAACTCGAGCAACCAAGCCCGCACGAATTCGGGACGCAGCCAGGCATTCTGCCAGATTTTTAGAACGGTGTCGCTCGAGAATGGAATCTGCTCGAACGCCCAAAAATCCTTGACCATCGGCTCGAGGACATTCCAAGAATCTTGGCTGATTGGCGTGAATTGCAGCACACCGCATTCTGAAGCTTTTGGGTATAAACCGTCAAACTTGTGTCTGAGAGGAAACCAAACCAACACTGAACTCAAAACTCAGATTTAAACGGTATTCTGACACCATGCGATTATGGATTTTGGCGCCCATCGTGGCGATCTTGTTCTCGAGCTGCCCACAAAAAGCTGGCGTGACCGGTGCTGTCTCTTCGGGACCGCAATTTTTAAACCTCGCCAACCAAGCCGAATTTGTGCCAGGGCAAGCACTGGTGAAATACAAGAGCAACACGCGCAACCGTTCGGGGGCGAATCTTGCGGGTGATTTAAACCTGCTCGAGATGCCAAACCTGCGAACTCGAGGCAGCGTGCGAGGCAGTGAGGTTGATGGCGTTCAGACGCTGGCGTGGATTGACACCTTAAACGCCAGGGATGATATTGAATACGCCGAACCCAATTACATCGCCCACGCTTTTTCCACACCGAGCGAGCCGTTGCTGGCGCAACAGTGGGATGTCCCCGCCATGAACTCGCAGGCGGCTTGGAATGAATTTACAAATGCTGCCGACGTTGGCAAGGGCGTGACCATCGCCATTATTGACTCGGGCATTTTGTTTAAGGCGGGCGATGTCAGCCGTCAACATCCAGATTTTATCTGCGAGGTTGCGCCCGGGATTTCTAAAGTTGCCCCTGGAATTGACACGGTTGACAAGGACACCGACCCGTTTGATGCCACCGCCGACAGCGAATTTCATGGCTCACACGTGGCAGGCACGGCGGCGGCTTGTACCAACAACGCTATTGGCATTGCGGGTGTGGCTTGGAATGCTCGAGTCTTGCCAATTCGGGCACTGGCGGCGGGCAGTGGCGATTTTTCAAATATTATCGCAGGTCTGCTCTGGGCGGTCGGAGAACCCGTGGCAGGCTTTGCCACCAACCCAAACCCAGCCCAGGTGGTCAACATGAGCCTCGGCGGTGCGACTGCGCCCTCTCAAGCCATGCAGGACGCCATCGACAAAGCCAACGCTCGAGGGGCGGTGGTGGTGATTGCGGCTGGCAACGGCGATGCTTCGGGCAAACCCGTCGATGTCAGCGGTTTTTCACCCGCCAACCAGCAGGGCGTGATCGTGGTCGGTGCGACGGGCGCAACCAATATCAAAGCGAACTATTCCAACATTGGACCTGGCATTTCTCTGGTTGCGCCTGGTGGCGATCAAGCCGTGCGTTTCAAAGCTGAGGATGGCATCTTGAGTTTGCAAGGCTGCGGTGCGAGTGGCTTTAATTCGGGCACTGCCGCACCCTGCTCGAGTGGCACGATGGCTTACGGTGATTTGCAAGGCACCAGCATGGCAGCCCCGCACGTGGCGGGCGCGGTTGCCCTGATGATGAGCCGTCAACCGAGCTTACTAAACCCAAGCCTTGCCAACAAAAGCAGCAACTGGGCGAGGGTGCTTTCCTACCTGCAAGACGCCTCGAGTTTGACGGGCGTGACGGGTTGCGAGGCGGGTTGCGGTGCAGGATTGCTGAACGCGCAAAAAGCCGTGCAAAATGCCAACGCGTTTGGTGCGATTGGCGCACTGCTCACCCAAGTCTCAGACTCGAGCAACGGCACGAAAGCGGGCGCAATCAATTTAGGCGCCAGCCTTTCAGGCGCAAATTTCAGCCTGCAAAACGTCGGCGACTCGAGCGCCAACGCAACGGTGACGGTCACGGGTCCTGGTTTAACCCTTTCAGCAAGTCCCAATTTGAGCATTGCCCCAGGTACAAAACAATTGGTCAGCCTTGGCTTAAACCGCACGGGCTTGGCGGCTGGCAATTACGCTGGACGGGTTAATATCACTTACAGCACTGGCAGGATGCTCGAGATTCGGGTCTATTACAATCAGGGCGTTGCGCTTGTCTCGGGCAGTGATTACTTTGTGCGGTTTTACCAAAAATACACCAGCAACGACCCCGCAAACGACCCAAATTGTTCGGCTGGCAGTTGCAGGCGACGCCTCAATTACCCCGACACGGCGCTGGCTGGCGACGGCAAGTTCAGCTTCCTCGAGCTTGACCCTGGCGTTTACGATGTCAGCGTTTACCACCGTGTCAGCGGCGCGGCGAATCAACCCGTGGTCATCGACCAGATCGGCGAAATGCGCGGCATCACGGTTGACACAACCATTGTCAGCACCAGCCTGACCATGCGCGTCAGCAACCGCACCATCTGCTCTCGAGAGGGATCGGTCACGGGCGGTCCGACGACCTGCCCATGATGAAACGATTTTGTCTCTCGAGCTTGATGTTGTGGCTGTTGTGCGGCGGTGCTTTTGCCCAAAGCAACCCCAGCGTGCAAAATTCTTGGGCGGCGGTTTTTGACCCGTACATGCTGCCTTACGGCACGCGCCCAATCGAGACGGGTTGCGCAATTGATGCCGATTTTAGGATCGTCAATTACCTGTCTTACGAAGAAGGGGCTTGGGGCAGCATCAACACCGACCTCGAGCGTTGGCAGTGGACCGCCAAATTCAAAGTTTCCAGCGATTACGGCGAGTTCAGCATTCTCGTGCCGTTTCAAGTCTTGTGGTCCGGCATCCTCGACATTCCCTTAAACGCCTTTCACGGTCTTTTGGGCGTCGGTCAAAGCCCCATTCCGTCCTTGAACGAAATTCGCATCGACCTGCCAGGGCAACCCTCTCGAGGCGTGTTCAATCCCGTGGCTGGCTTTGGCGACCCCGTTCTGGCGTGGGGCACAAATTGGACGGACAACATCTGGACTCGAGTGACCCTGGGTATTCCACTGGCTGACAGCCAAAATTTTCTGGGCGGCGGCGCATGGCGTTTGGGCTTGACCGCAAGTTACGACGCCACCTGGGGCGGCATCGCCCTTCACGCCATCATCCCACTCTCGAGCGCCCCGCAACTTGAGGGCTTGGGCTTGCGCACCAGCCTCGGCGCACGGCTCTGGGCGCGACTGCCCTGGAATTTACCAGGCAAACTCGAGATGGTCTTGCAAACCAGCCCGATTAGCGTCGGCGGGAAATTTGCCAACATCATGCTGACCTTTCACGTCATTGTCGGCGAGTTTGGCAGCACCCAATTCAGTTTTATCGAGGACATCACCGCCACCCTGCCCGACGTGGTGATTGGGACAAACTCGAGTTTTGTGGTGGGTTGCCCAGAGGTTAAACCTTAAAACTCGAGCAAGGCGCAGCGAGCAGCGCCCCTACTCGAGCTTTACATCACATCAGGCTCGAAAAACGCACCTCACGGGCATGGTCGCTTCTTGGTTTCAAGACGCACCTTACGGGCGAAACCGCTTCTTGGTTTCAAGATGCACCTTCTTGACCATAAAATGCACCTGACGGGCATGGTCGCTCACGGACAAAACTGCTCCTCAAGAAATCAAGTATCTCCCTTCTCTCCTGGGAGAGAAGGGTTGGGGATGAGAGCAGACCGCACAATCACTGCTTTTGGTATCTCAAGCAAAAGTGATCTGAACTATTTCAGGAAGGGAATCGCACTAAATCTCGAGCCAAGAATGTCTTTGCTGGGAATGTTCAACCAGTTGTCCAGCGCAGTGGTGTAGACCTGCCTGAAGTCGGTGGTGAACCTTGGGTCACCGTCGTCGAGTTTCTCGAGGTCTGGGTATTGTCCGTACAAACCACCTTTTACACCCTTGCCGAGCGCGAACATCAAACCCGCTTTGCCGTGGTCTGTGCCGGCGCTGGCGTTCTCGGCGAGGCGGCGTCCGAATTCGCTGAAGCCAATCACCAGCACATCATCCTCGCGTCCTTGGGCTTTGAGGTCAGCGCGGAACGCCACCAGGGTGCTCGAGAGCAACTCGAGCAGGGCGGGTTGGTCTTCCATCTGTCCGGCGTGGGTGTCAAAGCCGCCCAGTTGCGTGTAAAAGACCCGTGGTCCGACGTCGGCGGCGATCATGCGGGAAATGTCGCGCATCGAGTTGACAAAGCCGTGTTGGTCTTCTGGGTACGCCGAACCAGCCTTGTATTTGCCAACGCCTTTTTGCACTGCTGTCATGTCGTCAAGCATCTGCACGGTGGCTTTGCGCAGCACTTCGGCACGTCCTGGCAATGGGTTGCCGAACAGCATGTCGGTGCTGGCTTTCATCTCGGGATTCAGTTTCAATTGAAATTTGTCAACACTTTCAATGCTCGGCAAGATCATGTCCGAGCCGCGCAGGGCGAGCGGCGTGACATTGCCAAAGTTCGTGGCACAAAATGGGTCGCCGTATTTTTCGGCGATCTTGCCGATCCAACCGTCGGTCTCTCGAGCGGCAGGGTCGGCGGTGTGCCAGATTGCCATGCTTTCAAAGTGGCTGCGGTTTGGGTTGGGGTAGCCCACGCCTTGCACCAGCGCCAATTCGCCGTTGTCCCAGAGGTTCATGAAGGGTTTGAGGGCGGGGTTAAATCCCACGTCGCTCGAGAGGGTCAGCACCTCTTTTTTGCCGATGGCGATGCTGGGTCGTGCGGCGTAATATGCGCCATTGGTGTACGGCACGAGTGTGTTCAGCGCATCGTTACCCCCCGAGAGTTGAATCACGACCAGCGTTTTGCCTTTGCCGATGGCAGCTTGGGCGGTTCGCGTCAGAAATCCTGGGGTGCCAATGCCTGCTGCAAGACCCAACATTGATGTTTTTAAAAAACTGCGTCGGTTCATAAAAAACTCCTTTGACCAGCAACCTCTGGCGGGATCAGTTTGAACTCGAGCCGCGCGGTGTGTGCCGAATAGGCGATCTGAAATTTTGGTGTCTCGAGCTTCTGGGCTTTAAACGGACAAGTGCTGGCTCGAGCGCAAGTGTTGCAGTCATGAACAAGGTGTTTTGAAAATTTTGTATTCATCACTAGCCCCTCTTTCAGATGCGTTAAGCCAAGTGATAATGCGGGCTGATCATCACGATGTATGACAATCCTTTGGCAACCTCAATCGTGTTGCGCCCCTTGGCAAACGTCTCCAAAGCTTTTCGCAGCACCCCAGTGGGTTGCTCGCCAAGGAAGGTTTTTCCAATCAGGTTGATGGTCTGCTCGAGCGTATCACCCAGTGGAAAGCTCAAGCCTGCAATGGGTTGCGGTGGCATTTTTTCCGGCTTGTCGTTTTTGAATCTGGGACGCATGGCAAGTTTGCCACCTAAAATTGTTCCAATCAATTGAATACGGTTCAACAGTGTGGTGTCCGCAATCCATTCCAAGCCACCGTCCCAACCTTTGACATTTGGTGGATAAAACGGGATTTGCGCTTGACTGGCAAGCAGGTTGACGAGCGACAACTCTTGCTCGAGCACCAGCTTGGCGTTAACCGATCTTAAGCTGCCAATCATGTACTCGAGCGGGCTTTTGATCAGGTTGTTACGATTTTGGGGGGCATAAAATTCTTCGCTGGTGAAGATAAAGCGCAGCAATTCACGGATGTCGAGCTTTGTTGAAGTCCAGACTTGAATCAGGTCATTGTGAATGTCTTCGGGAAGTTCTTCTGAAACAAAGAAACGCCAGATTTTTTCGGTCATAAACTTGGCACTCGAGGGATGGTGCGTGACGATTTTGACGATGTCCGCACCGTCAAAATTTCCATTTTGACCTAAAAACGTTTTGGTCCCTGTATCGTGGTTTTTGGGCACAAACATAAATTCGGAGCTTTTGTAATCTCGAGCATCTTTATTGCCCCCACCCTTGAATGTCCATCCTGTAAATGCCCTGGCACTTTCTTGAACGTCTTTTTCGCTGTAACCACCGTGTACGCCCAGGGTGAAGAGTTCCATCAATTCCCTGGCAAAATTTTCGTTTGGGTGGGCTTTGACGTTGTCGTTGTTGTCCAAGTACCGCAACATGGCTGGATCTTTGGCAACTTGGAGGGTTAAGGCATCGAACTTACCGGTACCCATACGTCTGAACAATTCGTTTTGTTGCTGAAGTGCAAAGGCATTGCGGACTTTGTCAAGACCTGTGGCAAAATGTCCGTGCCAGAAGATCGCCAGTTTTTCCTTTAACGGCTGGCTGGTGGTCATCATTTTGTGCAACCACCAGCCTTGCAAAGTCAGGGCGGTGGCGCCGTGTACGCCACCAATTTTGCCAACATTGACCTCGAGATAATCTTGAAAGGTTTTTTCGATGTCATGCGGGTTGTCCGCAGTTTGGTCATTGTCTGAAAATGCCAGCAGTTGTTCCACCGCCAGTTCTGGTCCAAGCGCCCGCAAATTCTTGATCTCTTCGGGTGTGCCACCGAATCCTGCACGGCGCAGCAGGTGCGCGGCGTCTTCAAAGCTGTAATTCTTGGGTTGGTAGGTTTTCATTGTGCCTCCTGTTTTATCGATTTGCTGTTCAGATGAACTTGGCATCCAAAAAGTTCCCGCCGCCTCGAGGTCACACCAAAATTCTGCGTGTTCGAGTTTGATGACAATAAAAAAACCGCCCTTTCTGGCGGTTTTCATTTGATGAATTGTTGGGCTTTATGCAGCGGCGCGAGGCTCGTTATGATTGTGCTCGACAGCGTTGATTGGCATGTCCCAGTTGTCGCTCCAGCTACGGACGGCATCGATCAGTGGGGTCAAGGATTTGCCTTTGGCGGTCAGGGTGTATTCCACGCGGGGTGGCACTTCGGCAAAACTTTGACGATCAATAATGTTTTGTTCTTCAAGTTCTTTGAGGCGCTCGGAAAGGGTTCTTGGACTGACGCGCAAGATTTTTTCCAAAGCGGTGAAGCGCTTGGGTCCTGAGAGCAGTTGCTCGAGAATCGTGAGCGTGCCTTTGCGACCGATGACGCGGAGGGTATCTTCGACATGTGATCCTGTTGGTTTCATGCGTTGAAGTATAGACCGCGAATTCTTACACAAATCTTTCAAATCTTCCCCTCAATCTCCCCCCACCTGGGGGTATCCGAGCAGATACTTTACATTTGAATCGTTACTGTAAGCGGTAACGACAGTAATATGAACTCGAGTTCAAATACGGAAGTTAAAGACTTTATGAAGGTTTACAGCCCAAAGACGTATGCTAAAAGCCATGAATTCCAAACGCAAGGTTGCCTGGCTGATGCTCGATGGGGTTGGCATTGAGCACTTCCATGACCAGCACCCT
>CAXTTL010000228.1:0-7821 GCA_964247135.1 uncultured Deinococcales bacterium
ATGCTCGAACTCGGTGGCGTTTCGTTTTAAAATTGGCGAAAAGCCCTTGTTCGCCAGAATCCCTGGTTTCCCAACGCCAAAAACCGCGCTCGAGCCTGCCAAGCCAGCGCCAACAGGAGTTTTGCAAGTTTCAGCTCGAGCCAGCGCTTGCGACACAGTTCAGCCAATCAAAGCTGGTTTCAAAATCAAAGGTGTGCAATATCAAGCCCCAACCAGCCTCAGACTCGCACCAGGAAATTATACGCTCGAGCCAGATCAATGGTCGGGCGCGAAAACCCAGGCGGTTCAGGTCACCGTCAAAGCCGATGAAGTTTCGAGTGCGAATCTGAATTATGTTGTCGCGTTGTCGCTGAGCGCCCAACCCAAAAGCCTCGAATTAAAATCAGGTCAAAGCGCGAATCTCGAGGTTGAAGTCACCACCGCCTTTGTTTTGCCTGTGCCAATCGATTTGGAATTGAATTCCAGCGAAGGGATTGCCTTGGGCTATGCGCCAAAAGGTCAAACCTTGAGTGCCAAACCGTTTACGGCAAGCGTGGCGGTCAGTGCGAACTCGAGCGGAACCATCAACATCAGCCTTGGTGCGGGATGTCCAACGCTCGAGGTTCCGGTCACGGTGATTGTGCTAAAACCACCAGCCGAATCTCCAGCAAAACCCGCCAAGTTAACCCTCGAGAAAACCGTTGATCGTTCTGAGGTGACGGCTGGCGAAACCGTGAATTTCACGATCACCGCCCGAAATATCGGTGGCTCGAGCGTGAGTGGAATTAAGCTTGCTGATGTTTTGCCCCAAGGTTTAAGTGGCACAAACTTGCAGGAAACATTTGCACTGAACGCTGGTGAAACTCGAGTGTTTAAGCTGGCAACCCAAGTTGCCAGCGACGCCAAAGGTTCAATTTTAAACACGGCAACACTCGAGGGCAACGGGCAAAAACCGAGTGCATCCGCCAGGTTGCGGGTGAAGGCTGCGCCGCGCCCAACCCCAGAACCTCGGGTTGCGCCAGCCAGACTGAAACTGACCAAAACCGTCGAACAAGTTGAGGTGAACCGTGGGGACACAGTGCATTTTACGATCACGGTCAGCAATCTTGGCGGTACAACCGCCAATGGGATTCAACTCAAAGACACCATGCCAGCAGGTTTGCAAGCCGCAAATCTCGAGACTGTTTTTGATCTGCAACCCAATGAGACTCGAGCTTTCCCGATCACTTCGCTGGTCGCCAGTGACGCCAAAGGCTGGATTCGCAACACCGCCACGCTCGAGGGCAACAATCAGTCTATGAGTGCTTCGGCTCGGGTGCACGTGAACGTCCCACCGCCAGCGATGCCCGTGAAGCAGCCCGCGCCTGCCAGGTTGAGGCTCGAGAAAACCGTCGATACAACACTTGCCAGTCCCAACGACATTGTCAATTTCACCCTTAAAGTCAGTAACACTGGTGGCTCGAGTGCGACAAACATCAAACTTTCCGATGTCATGCCGACAGGTTTAGAAGCGCCAAACCTCGAGCAAACGTTTGAGCTTCAAGCTGGTGAAACCCGAGCCGTTGAAATCCCTGCGAAAGTCACGGCACTCACGGCTGGCACGGTTCGCAACACCGCCAACTTGTTCTGGAATGACCAGCACTTGCAAGCCTCGGCGTGGGTGCGAGTCGAAATTCCAAAACCGATTCCAGCGCCAAAAGCTGCCCCCGCCAAATTAAAACTCGAGAAGTTTGCAGACACCCAAAGCGCCCTGCCAGGAGAGGCTGTCAGTTACAGCCTCAAAGTCTCGAACACGGGCGGTACAATCGCCCAAGGCATCAAACTCGAGGATGCGCTGCCCGAAGGTTTGGACGGTCAGAACTTGGCGCAAACCTTTGACCTGTTGCCAGGGCAAAGCAAAGATTTTACGGTGTCCACAACGGTCAAAGCTGGCTTTTCGGGCAACATCATCAACACCGCAAGGTTGGCTTGGAATTCAGGCGGGCGCACCATCAACTTGGCGGCTCGAGCCACGGTGCTTGTGCCAATTCAAGTTCAAGAACCCATCAAACGCCCAGCCAGCATTCGATTGGTGAAATTTGTGGATCGCGCTCGGGTTTTCATGGGCGAAATTGCAAACTTTACGATCATTGTCTGGAACGAAGGTGACGTGCTGGCTCGAGGTGTGAAGCTTCAAGATCGATTGCCCGAAGGTTTGAGTGGCGAGAATATTGACCAGACCTTTGATCTTCGAGCACACGAGCACCGCTGGTTTTACGTCGCTGCCAAAGTGACCACCGAAAAGGTTGGAACAATCACCAACACGGCTCGAGCAAGCTTTGAAAGCACGGTATTGGAAGAACCCGCCAGCGTTTACATCCTTGAGCCAGTCGCGCCCAAACCCGTGCCAGAAGTGTTGCAACCCGAGATCAAACTCGAGAAAATCGTGAATAAACCAATTGCCAAGCCACTCGAGAACCTCGAGTACACCATCCGTGTGACCAATACGGGCAAGGGAATTGCCAAGTCGGTGACGCTCGAGGATATGCTGCCAAAAGGTGTGACCGGCAAAAACCTGAAAGCGCTTTTCAAACTTGAAGCTGGCGAATCTCGGGTCTTTACGATTCCAGTTTCGGTGTCCAAAGACGCTTTGGGAACGATCACAAACACGGCAGTCGTCGGTTTGAATGGTGTTGAAACTCGAGCCAGTGCCGTGACCAACATTTTGCCCGTAATTGACTTGCGCTTGAAGAAAACAGTCACGCCAAGTCAAGCCAAAACCGGTGATCTGGTGACCTATCAACTCGAGGTGGAAAACCTTGGACCATCGACGGCGACCAACGTCAAATTGCACGATGCCTTGCCGGCAGGCTTGAACGTGCTCGGGGCAAAACCCGATCAAGGCATTTGCGCCACCAATGAGAACACGCTCGATTGCAATTTGGGAACGCTGGCGGCTGGCGCGAAAACGCTGGTGGTTTTGAACGCCACCGTGACGGCAACCTCTGGCAAATTGGTCAACACCGCCTTTGTCGAGGCTGCCGAATCTGAAACCAACCTCGAGAACAACGCCGACAGTGCGCCGCTCGAGATTTTGCCAGTGGCGCTCGGAACGTTAAACGTCAAAGCCGTGGCGGTGATTTGCGGTCGGCGACTTCCGCTCGAGGTGGCAAGTTACAGCCTCAACGGTGAAACCCACAAGACGGGCGAAAGCATTTCACTCAAACCAGGAAATTACAGCTTGCAACCAGACGCGCTCGAGGGGGCGAGTACCCAAGCGGTGAAAGTGGTCGTTGCGGCAAATCAAGTTTCCAATGTCACACTCGAGTACGGTCCTAAACTCGAGTTAAATCTTGACCCTGCCAAGCTCGAGTTAAAACTTGGTGAACGCGCCAACGTCACGGCGACGGTCAGTACGGCTTTCCCGTATGTCTTACCGTTCAAACTGAATCTCGTTTTGCCAGACGGTTTACAAACTTCGGACACGCTGACAATTGAAGGCAAAGCTCGAGCCTCAGAACCAGCAACATTCACGGTTTCAGTTCGTGCCATCAAACCAATTTCAAGCAGCGAAATTCGTGCATCCCTCGAGTCAAACTGCGTGAACGCAAGCTCCAGTGTCACCGCCACCGCCAAACCACTTCCGCCAGAAATCCGCGAATCGCAAATTCTGGTGCTGGCAAAACTCGAGTCAGAACCCAGCACGGGTTTTGTGGTGCTTTCAGACCGACTTCCAGCCAATTCCAAATACATCAAAGACTCGAGCCGCTTGCTGAGACAATCCGATTTGGACATCAACCAACAACCGATTTCGAGCGCCAACCGTGACCTTCTGGCTGATCCACTCGTGAACGGTGACCGTTTGTTCTGGGTCATTCCTGCCGAGAAACTGCGCACCGTTTTACAAGCCCGAGCCAAACAAAACGTCTTGCAAATGCGAGCACAAACCCGAGAGGCTTTCGGCGTGACCTACCGCGTCTCGCATGTGGGCGCAATCACTGTTCCCAACGACCCCGCCATTGTGTTGATCGTTCCAACCCGCACCAACACCGACACCCGACCTCGAGTCGCGCCGAACAGCATTCTAGGCAATCTGGTCGGCGAGGGTGAACTGGTCTTGCTCGAGGGGAACGCGGAAGTGATTCAAATGTTGCAAAGCGCCAACGGCGTGAACGGCATTGTGTTGAACGACCTCCGCCCTGAAACAAAAGGACCCGCCGTGAAACTCGAGGTCAAACTCGAGCGTCCGACCAATGACCCCATCGATCAGCCCGTGCTGACCGTTCGTGCCTTGGATGCCTCGGGCAACCCCGCCAGCGACGAATTTGTGACGCTCGAGATCAACGTTGAACCCGAGACGCCCGATGCCGCCCCAGAAATTCCAGGCTATCAAGTTCTCTTGAATAACGGTGTGGCTCGAGTGAAATTGCGTGACATCGGCAGGGGAGAGGGCGAAGTCGCACAGACGGTCAATGTCAACGTCGAAGCGCGAGTGACCAACGAAAACGGGATTATCACTTCAAGCCTCAGTTTCAACACTTCTCAACTGGCAATCAACTCGAGCAACCCGCTCTTGCCAAACTCCACCCCTGTCGTCGCCTCAGAGCGCCCTCTGGTGGCTTCGGGACTGGCGGGTGTGCAACTGAACATCAGCTTTGCCGACACGACCGAATTCAGCGTTTCAGGCTCGTTACGCGCCTTTGCTCGAGGTGATCTGGGCAACGATTGGGTGTTGACCGCTGCCGTCAACTGGCAAGTTGACCTCAACCCAAACCTGGTGCTCAGCGGAAGCCTGCTTCCGCCCAGCAATCCGTTCGAGCGCTTCCCAATTTTGGGCGACGCCTCAAGCACCGGCAGCGATATCAGGTCATCTGAGGGCATTTACCTCAGGCTCGAGCGCGGTCCAAGTTATGTCATGTACGGACAGATCACGCCAGGATTTAGAGGATTGCTGAGCAATTACAGCCCAAATTTTAACGGTTTTCAAGCCTTGGCTCGAGGATCAAATTATCAGGTCAACGGTTTTGCCGCCCTCGTGCCAAACGCCAATCAACGCTTCAAAACCCAGGGCGACGGCACCAGCTTTTACCGCCTGAACGCCAGTGTGCAAAGCTCATCTGAACGGGTTGTGATTGTGACGTATGACAAGAACAACCTCGACATCAAACTCTCCGAAGTGGTGCTCAAACGCCTTGCGGATTACACCATCGACAACCTTTCGGGCAACATTCAACTTTCAAAAGCACTCTTCAGTACCGACGCCAACGGCAACCCGCAGTATCTCGAGGTGGAGTACGCCGTGGCAGGTTCGGACGTGCCTCGAGAGTTCCGATTCGGCGTGCAAGCCGCGCTGCTTGTGACACCAGAATTCAGCCTTTCCGCCACAGCCCTGCAATTCAAACCAGGCTCGAACCCACTCTACCTTTTGGGCGTCGCCGCGAATTACGCCAGCAACGGTTTCCAACTCGCACTCGAGACAACATTCACTGGTGAAATCGGCAACGGCGGCGGTCTGGGCTTGGCGGCGCAAGCCTCGTACACGACCAATCAATTCCAGATTCAAGGTCGTTACCAAGATACGTTTCCAGGCTACGTTGACCCGAGCACCTCTACAAGTCTGCAATCCCGCAACCTCGAGGTCAAAGCTGTGATTGGCGATATCAACGATTTCAGCATCAACTTTGCCTTGATGCACAACCAAGATTATGCCCTTGGAAGTAGCAGCACCGACCTCTCCGCTCGAGCCGCCAAAAACTTCGGTGATTTCAGCGCCAACATCGGTTTGCTCCTGCAATTCGCGCACACGCCCGCCAACGCCGACCCGTTCAGCCAAGGTTTGTTCCTGACCTTGGGCGCAGAATTACCGCTCGGCAACTGGAAATTTGGTTTCCTGCAACGTGTGCCCATTCTCCCCACTGCTTACGGCGACACCACATTGTCTATCGAATATGCTTTCTCGAGCGACTTCAGTTTGCGACTCTCAGACACCCTGACTTACGAGCCTGACTTCATCCGCCAAGCCCTCAGCCTCGGTGCGACGGGACGTTTCAGCAACAGCCAATTCTTGCGCCTGCTCGGGGCTGGGAATCTCGAGCAACAACCTGACACCTTCGGCACCACCAACATTGCCGCCAGCTATGAAACCACCAACATCTCAGGCGATGCCGGACGCGCTCGAGTTGGGGTGGACACCAACATTCCGCTCGGCAACAACTGGAGCACCCAAATCGGCGGCGAAGCCGTGTTCTCGCCAAATGTTGCGGGCGCAGTCAGCCTTGGCGCACGGTACGCCACCGACGAATTGCAAGGCGGCGCGAGACTGCAACTTGGATTCTCGAGCGCAGGCATCAAACAGGTTTACACAATTTCGGGCGTTGCCAAGATTTCGCCAGAACTGACCGTCAGCCCCAGCCTCGAGTACGACGTGCTGCCAGAATTTGTTCAACTCGCCAACGGCAATTACGTTCAAGACGGCGGACGTTACAGCATCGCCGCCGCCTGGCGAGCGGACGATTGGAACATCCTGACCAACCACACCGGACGATTCGGTGTTTACGCCCCGAACGGCGACACCATTCAAGGCGAAATTCAATTCGGTTACAACGGCTTCGAGCGTCTGTTCATTCGCGCGGGCGCAGCCTATAAACTGAACTCGAGCGCCTTCACCGCGCAAATCGGTGCGGGATTCACGTACTTTGTGACCGACACCTTGGGCGTCGGTGCGAACGCCGCGTACCAATTCCAACCCGCCACCAGCAGCGCCAAGATTGCGTTTGGGGTTGAAGCCAGTTACCGAATCCTGAACGGATTTGTGGTCACGGCAGGATTCAACTTCACGGGATTCCAAGGCATCTCGAGCTTTAGCACCGCGCCAGGGTTTTACTTGCGCTTTGACTTTAAGTTTGACGAAAGATTGTTTTACGGGAAGTGAAATTTAGGATTCTCGAGGAGCGCATGAAAGTTGTGCGCTCCTTTTCGTTTGTATTGACTCTCGAGCCTCACCGCAATTTCGCCAACGCCTTGCGAATCAAATTCTCCGCGCTCGAGTCTGGTTCTGCCTCGAGCAAATTCGAGACTGCGCCGCGCACTTGGGCTTCACGGTAGCCAAGCGCCACCAGTGCTTCCACCGCGTCACGGTACGCGCCAGCGTCGGAAATCGCGGGGGTTTTCTGACCTTTTTGCGTGACGCTCAAATGCGCTGGAACTCGGTTTTTCAACTCGAGCACGATGCGTTCGGCAGTTTTCTTGCCCACGCCAGAAATGCTCGAGAGCAACTTGTCATCTTCGCTCAAGATCGCACCAACCAGTACGCTCGAGGAGTACGTGCTGAGGGCGGCGAGCGCCAGTTTTGGTCCAACACCCGAAACCAGCAAGAGCAGTTTAAAAACCTCGAGCGAGTCTGCATCGGCAAAACCAAATAACGATAGCGCATCTTCGCGCACCAGAAGGTACGTCTCGAGCCGAATGGGTTTGCCAACCGTGCAACGCTCAAGCGTACTTCTTGGGCAAAAAACCTCGAGTCCCACACCGCCCACGCTGATGACGGCACTGGTTTCTCGAGTGACGGAAACCAAACCCTCGAGAAAGGCGATCATGGTTTAATCCTGAATGTTCTGGCAAAAAGAGTGCATGGTTTTCTCCCTTCTCTCGATGTTGAGAGAAGGGTCGGGGATGAGAGAAGATTTATGTTGACTCGAGTTTCGATCAAAATCTCGAGATTTGTTTTTGGTTGGTTCATGCTTTACAGCATATCGCGTCAATCAAAAGTTGGTTCAAAAATCAGGTCGTAACTGATTTCATCGAGCGTATTGCAACCTGTCACGCGCATGGCTCGAGACAGCTCCTCGAGCATCTGGTGTGGGT
>CAXTTL010000229.1:0-7819 GCA_964247135.1 uncultured Deinococcales bacterium
CATTTTATGGTCAAGAAGCGACCATGCCCGTTAGGTGCATTTTATGGTCAAGAAGGTGCTGCTTTAAGGGTCAAGAAGCGCGTCAACGGATATGAAAACTGCGGTAAGGCGTGTTTGCGGCGATTGCCGAAGATTCAAGTGCGGGAATCAAGTCGCTCGAGATCGTCAAGAAAGCACCATCCAGCCAGGAACGCGATGGTGTGGCGGACCAGATTCTGCTGCCGCTCGAGCCTCGGCACTCGAATCGCTGAACTCTGGACGCACCTCGGCTTTAACCACCTTCGGGTTAATGATTGCCCTTGAAGGTCGGGAAATATCAAAAGTCCAGTTTCAACAATTGTTCGCCTCGCTCGAGGGTCATGCTACGGGGCAACAAGGATTGCTCGAACGCTTTGGGATGCTGCGTTAATTTGTTTGTAAAATCTCGAGCACCTGATCGTGCAATGCGCCGTTCGTGCCCACGCCCTCTCGCCCATGAATCGTCGGCGTTCCACCCCAGTCGGTGAATCGTCCGCCCGCCTCGCTCAGAATCGGCAAAATCGGCGCACAATCCCAAGGGTTCATGCCCGCATCGAGCATCACCTCGGCGCGTCCCGTGGCGACCAAAATGTAACCGTAACAATCGCCCCAACCTCGAGTGAGCTGCATTCTGCCCGCCAATGCGTCGTAAGCCCCGCCGCGTTTTCGGCAACTTTCGCTCGAGGTGGTCAAGAGCGTGGCATTCTCGAGTTTGTCGGTTTTGGACACCTGGGCTTTGCGCCCATTCCAGTAACAGCCCAAGCCCGTCGCCGCCGAGATCATTTCGTTTAAAGCTGGCATGTAAACCGCACCGACTTTGACCTGCCCTTCAATCTCGAGTCCCACCAACGTACCATACAGGGGTACGCCTCGCACAAAGCTTTTTGTGCCGTCCAGCGGGTCAATGATCCAACGAAAGTCGGGGTCGCCAGCGGTTTCGCCCTCTTCTTCGCCCAGAATGCTGTGCGTGGGGTAGTGCTGGGCAATGATGGCGCGAATCGTGGCTTCGGATTCGCGGTCTGCCACCGTGACGGGCGTGTTGTCGGCTTTGGTTTGGATATTGACACCCGCATTAAAGTACGCCAGTGTGCGTTTTCCACCCGTATAAGCGGCTTCGATGGCGACGTTTAAAAGTTGCTCGAGGTTCGGCATGGTTCATTGATACCATGAAGTTTTAGGTCATGTTGTCTCGAGCCAAAAAACCTCGAGATGAATAAATTCCCGAGGACTGTGTTTTGAAATGTTCAGCGCTTTAAACTCAATTCCCGCAACGCCCTGGTTTGTTCGTTGCTGGTTTTAAACTCTGGGAAATCGGGGTTGGCTTTGCGGTCTTTGGGACGCACGAACACCCTCGAGTCGAGCTGAATGGCACCTTCTGGGCGAATTTTTTCGCGTTGCGGTTTGGCGGGAATCCCAAATGCCACGGTGTGCGGCGCAATGTCTTTGGTCACCACGCTCATCGTGCCGATCATGCTGTCGTCGCTTAAGGTTGTGCCTGCCAGCACGGTGGCATGGTAGGTCACGCGCACCCCAGCGCCGATGGTGGTGTGCTTCAGGGTCACGTCTGGCGTCTCGAGCGGGCTGTGGGTGTGCGAGTAGACGTTGACAAAATCTGAGAGTCCAGAGCGGTCATGCAGGGTCACGCCGCCGATGTCGTCCACCAGAACATTGCGGTGCAAGGTGACGTTGTTGCCGACCTCGAGGTTGTACCCGACGCTGAATTGCACGCCTGGGAAGGCTTTAAAGTTTTCGCCGACGCGTTTGAAAATATGTTTTGCCAGAATGCGCCTGAATCGCACGCCAAATTCGACGCTTTGGGCGGCTGGTGAGAGGTCAAAGTTGTACCAGAGCCACAAAAGCGGCTTCACTTTGGCAAATTTCTCGAGGTCAACAGTCGTGTAATATTCCGCCTCGAGCGTGATGTTGTTCGGGTCGAGGTTGAGCGCCGCAATCGGTGCTTTCGCCAGCAGGTCGCTGTAACTCGAGGCGTGCAAAAACTGTGCCAGCAACTCTCGGCACAATTCATTGCGCTTGGTTTGGGGGTTCTCGAGCTTGCGATTCAGGTCTTCAAGAAAGCCTGTGAAAGCGTCTTGCGCGTCGTTGGGAATTGTTCGAGTCTCGAGCCACATGGTTTTTAAAGTTTAAGGGCTGTTGCTGGGTTTGCTGGTATCGGATGTGACAGGAGTTTTGAATCTCAATAATTTGTCTTCATGAACTGGCTTGCTGGTGGGTTGGCGTGGCTTTGGCTTGAAAGCGTTTGTTTTGTGGGTCATGGCTGTGGTGGCAATCCGAAGTCGCCGATTCTGACCCTCAAGAGATTTTCATTCTTAAATACAGATTACTGTTGTTATGTAAAGCTAAGTTTTAGCTCATCGCCAGCACGTACCTTACTCGAGGAGGTACACATGAAAAAAGTTTTGGCATTTATTGGCGCAGCATTCCTCTCCACCGTCCTCGCCCAGTCCAGCACCCCAGGTACGATTGTCGATGTGGCATCAGCCAACAAGGACCTCAGCACCCTGGTGACGGCGATCAAGGCGGCAGGACTGACCGAAAACCTCTCGGGCAAAGGACCGTTCACCGTATTCGCCCCAACCAACGCCGCCTTTGAAAAACTCCCCAAAGGCACGCTCGAGACACTCTTGAAGCCAGAAAATAAAATGCAGCTATCTGAGATTTTGAGCTACCACGTCGTTTCTGGCAAGGTCATGGCAGCCGATGTGGTTAAACTCGATGGCAAAACGGTAAAAACCGTGAACGGGGCGGAAGTGAAGATCAAACTCGGGACGGACAAAGACGGCAAGGCAACGGTCATGGTGGGCGATGCGCTTGTCACGACCACCGACATCGCGGCTTCAAACGGTGTGATTCACGTGATAGACACGGTTTTGATGCCACCCAAAAAGATGAAGTAAAACCTCAGTCCGCGCTCAGCCAGGCTCATCTCGAGCCTGGTTTTTTTGCGTTAAACTGCGCCATGCCGTTGCAACTTGGAGTCTGTGATTATCCCGAGCAAATTTCTGAAGCACAGTGGCTCACTTTTCCCAAACGAATGAAAGACTTGGGCTTGACGTATGTGCGGGTCGCAGAGTTCGCCTGGAGCAAACTCGAGCCGCAGCCTGGGCAGTACGCGTTTGAATGGCTCGAGCGGGTGATTGATGCCCTTCATGCCGAAGGTTTGCGGGTGGTTCTCTGCACGCCCACCGCAACCCCGCCAGCTTGGATGGTGCGAGCACACCCCGAAATTCTGCCGGTGGACAAGGAAGGTCGCGTGCGGAACTTTGGCTCGAGGCGGCATTACGATTACTCGAGCGATTGGTACTGGCAAGAATCGGCGCGGATTGTCAGGGCACTGGCGCAACGTTTTGGAGGGCACCCTGGCGTGGTGGGCTGGCAAACCGACAACGAACACGGTTGTCACGACACGACCCGCTCGTATTCTCCCGCCGCGCTCGAGAAATTCCAAGTTTGGGTTAAGAAAAAGTATCTCGAGGTTGAAGCCTTAAACGAGGCTTGGGGCAACGCATTTTGGTCGCAAGAATACGGTTCTTTTGGCGAAATTGGATTGCCAAACCTGACCGTGACCGAGCCAAACCCAAGTCATGTGCTCGACTTTTACCGGTTCTCGAGCGATCAACTGATCGCTTACGACAAAATGCAAACCCAGATTTTGCGTGAGCTTTCGCCTGGGCGTTTTGTGACGCACAATTTTATGATTTTCTTCTCCGACTTTGACCATTTCAAAGCCGCCGAGCACCTGGATTTTGTCAGTTGGGACAATTACCCGACCGGAATGCTCGAGACTTCAAACGCTACTGACACCATCAAAACCGATTACGCCCGAACGGGACATCCCGACATGATCGCGCTCAATCACGATGTCTACCGTGGACTTAAAAATGGCAAGGGTTTTTGGGTCATGGAGCAACAATGCGGGCAGGTCAACTGGGCACGCCACAACCCGTTACCAGCGGAAGGCGCCCTCAAACTTTGGACCTTGCAGGCGTTGGCGCACGGCGCGGATGCCGTCACCTATTTTCGCTGGCAGGCGGCAAGGGCGGCGCAAGAATTGATGCACTCGGGGCTGTTACGCTTTGATGGCACTCCAGACCGTGGCTCGCTCGAGGTGCAAAAATTTTCTGGGCAACTCGAGTTAATGTCCGACGCGCCAGTCTCGAGCAAGGTTGTGGTTTTGCACGATTATGAAAGTCTCTGGGCTTACGACCTGCAAAAGCACAGCGCCAGCTCGAGTTACTGGGGACAGATGATGCTGTTTTACGGTGTGTTGCGCAATCTGGGTTTGGATGTGGACATCAGGCATCCTGACAGCGACCTCTCGGGTTATGCCCTGATTGTTGCGCCAGCTTTAACCATGCTGGGTTTGGAAACTGCCGCAAACCTCGAGGATGCGGTCGAAAATGGCGCTTATTTGCTCTTAGGAGCGCGAACGGGCTTTAGAGAACCGACGGGCGGCGTTTGGGAATCTCGAGCGCCAGGACCACTGGCAGCGTTGGCTGGGGTACGCGTGCAAAACTTTGACGCGTTGCGTCCTGGTTTAACCTCGAGAATCGAAGCCTTCGACCAAAAATTTGAGACGCACACCTGGAACGAATCGCTCGAACTGATTGCGGACGATGTGAGGGTGCTCGGCAAGTATTTTGATGATCCGCTGTACTCGCAAGTCGCCCTGACCGAACGAAATGTTGGCATCGGCGCGGTGATGTACGCGGGTTTCTGGTCTGAACGCCTGCTCGAGAAAAGCCTTGAACATGTTTGCGCTCGGGTCGGTATTGCCACCCTCAACCTCGAGAAAGGCTTGCGCTACTCGAGGCGCGGCGGTTTGGTCTACGCCCAAAACTGGTCCAAAGGCGGCATTCCGCTCGATTTACCAGAAGACACCGAATTCCTGCTCGGCTCGAGCCTGCTGTCCCCGCACGGTGTGAGCGTTTACCGTGACAAGACCTGATTTCAGGACGATTGTTTGCAGTCACGGGCATGTTTTTGTGGCACAATAACCGACGGCTCTGAAAATTGCCCAAAGATTTGACCTGATTTAACAATTGGTCGCGCAAAAAGCGCTTAAAGTGGAGGCAGCAATGAAACAATTTTTGAACCTGATTCCGGTGGTGCTGCTCTTGGCAGCCTGTGCTCCAGCCGGCAAAGCCCCCGATCCAGTCGAATCGGTCACCCAACAAAACGAAATTGCCTATTACCCGAGCAGCACCGGTTTGGTCTGGCAGTATTTGCTCGAGGGTGAAGTCCCAGGCAGCATCGCGCCTTACGAATTAAAAATTGAAGGTCCGCAGGCGATTGAGTCCAAAGTCGTGACCGCCTTTCATTTTGTGGGTCGCGGCGCGGAACGCTGGTATTACCGCGATTTCAACAAGGACGGCGTCTTTCTGGTCGCCGAGGGTACACCCAATTTTTACGAGGTCACCTACACCCCAGGCGTTCAAGAATACCCAAACCAAGGGCGTATTATTGTCGGCAACTCCTGGAATGGCGTCAGCCACATGAAAATCAGCACCCCGCAAATTAAAAACCGTGAAGCCACACTGACCTACCAATACCGCGTTTTGGCGCAAGAAAAACTCGAGATCAACAAGGTTTCTTACGATGCTTTCAGGATTTCCGAGGACAAACGCATTGCCCTGGGCGGCACCGAGAAAGACTTGACTGAGAGCACCCTCATCTGGTTTGTGCCTAAAATTGGTGAAATTCAACGTTCTAACCTGAGCGACGGTAAGCGCATTTTGGTGGCTCGCAACTTCAAATAAACCGCCCCAGCCTCAAACCCAAGGAGCCATATGAAACCCAGCGTTCTCGAGCGAGTCAATTACCCCGAAGACTTAAAAAAATTGTCATTGGAGGAACTCGAGCCGCTTTCCGAAGAACTCCGTTCGGAAATCATTCGCATTTGCTCGCGCGGCGGATTGCATCTCGCCTCGAGTTTGGGAACGGTCGAATTGACTGTGGCATTGCACAGGGTCTTCTCGAGTCCCAAAGACCGCATCTTGTGGGACGTCGGGCATCAAAGTTATGGGCATAAAATTTTGACGGGTCGCAAAGACCAGATGGACAATATCAAAAAAGAGGGCGGCATTTCGGGCTTCACCAAAGTCTCTGAGTCAGAACACGACGCCATTACCGTAGGTCATGCCAGCACCAGTCTCGCCAACGCCTTTGGCATGGCGCTTGCCAGGGACGCCATGCTTGCCGACGGCACTGGCGAGTTTTACCACATTGTTCCAGTCATCGGCGATGGTGCGCTCACCGGCGGCATGGCGCTGGCTGCCATCAACAACATCGGTTACAAAAAACCCAAAATGCTGATCATTCTCAACGACAACGAAATGAGCATCTCCGAAAACGTCGGTGCACTCAACACGTATTTCCGCACATTGCAGGTGCAAAAATGGTTTCAAGACGCCGAAGCCAGCGGCAAAAACCTGGTGCGGCGCTTCTCCAGACCGCTCGAGCAGATGATCACCAACGCCAAAGACGCTGCCCGCACCTTTTTTGACCCGCATTCCAAAAATCCGTTTTCTGCGATGGGCTTGCGTTACGTCGGACCGGTCGATGGTCACAACGTGTTGCAACTCGTGTACTGGCTCGAGAAGATCAAGGAACTCGAGGGTCCAACGATATTGCACATCCTGACCAAAAAAGGCAAAGGCATGAACATTGCCGAGCACGACCCGATTTATTGGCACAGCCCCAGCAAGTTCAACCCAAGCCAGCCCGAAGAGGTCCAAAAAGGTTATTCGTGGTCGAACGCCTTCGGTGATGCCGCGATAGAATTGGTCAATCAACGCCGCGACATTTACGTGATCACCCCCGCCATGCGCGAGGGCAGCGGCTTGGTCGAATTTGCCCAGAAGCACCCAGACCGATACCTAGACACCGGCATTGCCGAGGAGGTCGCCGTGACCGCCGCCGCTGGTATGGCGTTGCGCGGCATGAAACCCATCGTCGCCATTTACAGCACTTTCTTGCAACGCGGTTACGACCAGGTGGTGCACGACATCGCCATCGAAAAACTGAATGTTGTTTTCGCCATTGACCGAGCTGGCGTGGTCGGCGCGGACGGACCCACCCATCACGGCGTGTTCGACCTGAGCTACCTGCGCAACATCCCCAACATCAGCATTTGCGCCCCAGAAGACGCCCTCGAGCTTCGCGCGATGCTGAAAAAGTCGCTCGAGCAACACGGACCCGTCGCCATTCGTTACCCGCGCGGCAGCGTCAAACCCGTCCCAGAAGGCAGTTGGGACGATATTGTCTGGGGATCGTGGGAACGCCTCGTTCCAGGCAACGACGTGGTGATTCTGGCGGTCGGTAAAACCCTCGAGTACGCTCTGGAAGCCGTCAAAGGCACAAAAGACGTTGGCGTGATCAACGCCCGCTTCATCAAACCGCTCGACACCACCATGCTCGAGGATATCGCCCAACGCGCTCGAGCGATTATTACCCTAGAGGACAACACCGTGGTCGGTGGGTTTGGCGCGGCGGTGCTCGAGCATCTGGCGAGCCGAGATTTAAAACCCGACGTGCGCCTGATGGGCATTCCCGATCATTTTATGGAACACGCCGAAGTGAGCAGCCTGCACGCCCAAGCGGGCATTGACGCCGCAGGCATTAAGGTCATGCTCGAGAGTTTGGGTGTGCCTGTGGGTGTGGTTGTTGGGGATTGAAGTTTTGCTCGAGACACAATAGAGTAACGGAAGCCTGTACAAGCGCTTCCGTTTGTTTTTGACATGATAAGTATGAGATTGATGTTATAGTGCTGATTAGCCGCCGA
>CAXTTL010000230.1:0-7754 GCA_964247135.1 uncultured Deinococcales bacterium
GAGGGTTTGTCCATCAATGCCTTGAAGGTTGCCGCGTTCATCAGGGCGTTCCAGGGGGTCAGAATCGGCTCGAGGTACAATTCGCGCGTGGCTTGTTCGATGCTGTACACGCCGCGCCCACCGAGCATCTGTGCGACTTTTTGATAGCGTCCGTCCGCATCAAAGACCTCGCGCCAGTCGAGCAGCACAGCCCTGGCGTAAGCCCCAAGCTCGAGTTTCAAGCCTTGATCGCTGAGGTCGGCGGCGTTGCGAATGAATTCTTGGTTGCTGACCAGATCGCGGTAGATCAAAAAATGTTGCGGACTGGTGTTCGCACCAAGTGCTTGTTGCAAGCTGATCTTTTGGCGGCGTCCGGTCTGACCGTGGTGCACTGCGCCCGAAACGTGACGGCTCGAGTTGTTGAACACCACCAAGGCGCGTTCGGGTCCGACGCGGTTGGAATAAGCATAAACTTCGTGTCCAAAGTCGAACAGCGCAAAGTTTTGGGTGTCGGCAAACAAATAACGTTTTTTAAAGAGCGGGAAAATCTGGCTGTAATGGTAATCGATCAAACCCCGATCTGGGATTTCGTCGTAATAGGCACGGCGGTATTCCATGCCGTACTTTTCGGTGAAGCCCTCAATTTGACCGTGACCGAGCATTGGCAGCCCTGGCAGGGTCGCCATCAGGGTTGCCACGCCAAAGTATTTGTCGCTCCTTCCGAATTGTTCCGCCGCCGTTTTCTCGTCGGGGTTGTTCATGAAATTGACAAAACGCTTTAAAATTTCGGGTTCAAACTCGAGGGTGTTTTTGATGATCTCGAGGTACTCGCCGTTTTTTTCGTCGCGCAGCATGTTCATGAAGGCGCTGTTGTAGACGCGGTGCATCCCGAGGGTGCGGACAAAATAACCTTCCATCATCCAGAATGCCTCCGCAAGCAAGAGGGTGTCTGGGGCTTCGACGGCGCAGCGGTCCACCACCTCACGCCAGAACTCGAGCGGCACGAGCGCATCAAAATCGGCTTTGCTCATGCCGAATTCTGCCCTGGATGCCACGCCCTCGTTGCTGCCAGGTTCGGGAAACCAGAGGCGTTGAACGTGCTTTTTGGCGAGCGTCATGGCGGCGTCGAAACGAATCACCGGAAATTGTTTGGCGACGTGCAAGATGGTCTGAATGATGGCTTCGCGCACGTCGGCTCGGGTGTAATCGAGTTGCGCGGTGTCGTTCCAGGGCAGCCCCGTGCCGTCGTTGCCGTGATAGATGTAGCGCGTCTCGCCGGTGTGACGGTTGGTGCGTTTGAAGACCACCGCCGCGTCGGAATGGTCGTAATAATGATCCTCGAGTTTGATTTCGACGTGCGGGTCGCGGCTGAGGTCGCCAGAATTGAAGGTATAACCAGGATACGGGCTGTAGGGCAGTTGGATGAACCATTCTGGATGCTCAAGCACCCAACGTCCGTCGATGCCGACGTGATTTGGAACCATGTCGGATGCCAGGCGAATGCCGCGACTCCAAGCTCGAGCGCGTAAGTTGTTGACGGCGTTGTCGCCGCCGAGGTCCGGCGCGGTGCTGTAATCGAATAAACTGTAGGCGCTGGCGACCGCGTCGGAATTGCCCATGCGTTGCTTGATTTCTTTGCTGGCGAAACTGCGTTCCCACAAGCCAATCAGCCACAGACCGGTCACGCCGTAAGACTTTAACAGCTCGAGTTCCTCGTCTGGCACTTGGTCGAGGGTGGCGATGTGACGCTGGTATTTTTTGGAGAGCTGATCGAGCCAGACAAAGGCATTTTTGGCAATCAGTACCAGGTTCGGCATCCATTCGCGGTCTATCGTGAAATTCTCGGGTTCGTCCTCCAAACCTCGAGATTCGAGCCTGCGCACATCCACCCGACCACCGAAACCACCTGCAAAACCGCCGCCCACCCGAGCCGCATTGATGGCGTTGATGCCGCGACCCTCTTCAGAGATCAAGTCCAAACTCGAGACGAGCCGCAGGCGCATTGCCCCCAAACGCTCGGCTCGAGCGCCCGAGAACACGCCGCCGAAACGCTCGATCAGCATTTTCAGTTGTTCCTCGAGTGAACCTGGATGATTGAGGGCTGGGGCGCGAAGGGTCTTCCAGAGGCTCAAGCCACCCGCCAGTTCAAACGGGGCTTGCGCCTCGAGAAAGGTCTCCAAACTCGAGATGATGCTTGGGTAGGCGGTGCTGGTTTTCAGGCTGGCATCGTCGAACAGGTCGCCAAACGGCGTGAACGCGGGGTTGGCGTTCTCGAGCCAGAGCATCAGCATTTCCTCGAGCAAAACTTCGCGGTTTGCCCGCCCCTCAGTGCTTCCTGCCAGATACGCCTCGAGTTTGATTTCGTTCGTGAACACCGCCAGCGGCGGAAACGCCTTGCCAAACTCGAGCAGCGCCACATTGACGCGGCTCGTACCGATTTGGCTTTCGAGTAATGCCAACGCCTGTTGCCAGAGTTTCGGGTTGTGACGCAAACGGTACTCTTCGACCAGGGCGTGCATGACCTCGTCGATCAGACCCATCGCGTTGACATCGCCCGCCCGCACGCCACGCGCCGGATTTTTGGCGTTTAATTTGGCGGCAAAAGCACGCGCTGCCGCGAAATTGGCAAACACGACATTCCCCGAACTCGAGAACAGATCAAGGTCAAAATCGTATTCTTCACGTGCCGTGCGTGAAACATGAAATTCAAAATTTCTTTTGCTCGAGTGATGTGTCATCTCAGCCTCCTTGATGTCTGGAAACGATACCAGTCCGAGACAATTCCTGTACACCACTGCTCATTACCCGCAAAACAATTGCGACATGAGAAACCATGCCCCAAACAATGTATTGGCGTCTTTGCGTCGCAAGGGCGCAGCAAGCAGCGCCCCTACAGGACATGATTTTTCGTAGGGGCGCTGCTTGCCGCGCCTGCTAAAATACGAGGCTGCTTTCAAAATACCGATGAATTGGATCATTGGGTTCTCTCGAGAAACCCTAATTTGGACTTGGTACAGAGAAACCGAATTCATTCCCAGAACCCGTAAACCGTCCCCAAGTGCCACCGCCCCACGCTTGGACGATGGTTTTCAGAATATACAAACCCATGCCCGAGCCGCTCGAGTCGGTACCACGTTTTTTGGCTTCAAAAATATTGTGGTAATTCTCGAGTTGTGCTCCAAAATCTGTGACTCGAATCAGCACCAAATGATCCTCGAGCGTGGCTGTCAATTGGATTTCGCCAGGGTTGGGACCGTGACGGGCGGCATTCTCGAGCAGGTTTAAAAGCGCTTGAACGAGTTTGTCGGGGTCGCAGCGCACCAGCAAATCCTCGCCCGAAACGCTGACCCTCACGCCGCGCCGCCCGAATTCTTCGTGCGTTAACCGCACGACCCGTTCGATCACTTCCCAGAGCACAAAAGTGCGTTCGGCTTGCGGACGAAACCCCACCGTTAAATCTTCGCTCAAGCGCACCAGGCGTTCAATCTCGAGCAGGCTGAGTTCGAGAAAGCGTTTACGGGTTGCGGGCACGGCGCTGCTGGGGTTGGTTTCCATGACCAGCAGCGCCTCGAGCAAGCCTTTGACCGCCGTGACGGGCGTGCGAAACTCGTGTGAGAGCACCGCCATGACCTCACGGAGTTCGCGTTCGCGCTGGCGAATGAAGGTCACGTCTTCCAGAATCAAGGTGCCCGCTTTGGCTCGGGCTTGCAGGGTTTTGCCCGCCAACTCGAGTTCGGTTTCGCCGCCCAATAACAGCAATTGCTCGAGTTTGTAATTGCGCAGCACTTCGATTGCCCTAAAACTGCGAAAACGCTCGAGCTTGATCCCAAAAAGTTCACTGGCAACGGCGTTTAAAAAACGCAATTCGCCTTTTTCAAACACCAGCACGGCATCGCGCACAAGATCGAGGCTGGCGTCCAAACTCATGGCTGCACCCGCATTCGGTATCCCTTACCGCGCACCGTCTCGAGAAAGATTGAAGGTTCCAAGGTTTTTCCCAAACGCTGACGCAATTGCGTGATGTGCTGATCGACGGTGCGTTCCGTGCCATCAAAGTCCAAACCCCAGACTTTATCCAAGAGTTCCTGACGCGAAAACACCCGTCCGGCGTTGGCAGCCAAAAACTTAAGCAAATCAAATTCGCGCCGCGTCAACTCGAGTTTCACGCCGTCCAAAAACACTTGGGCATCATCAAGCCGAACCTCGAGCGAACCGTGCTTTAGAGCCGTTTGTTGCGGTTTGCTGCGCCGCAATAACGCCCGAACCCTGGCGATCAATTCGGGCGAGCTGAACGGCTTGGTGAGGTAATCGTCCGCACCAGAATCCAAGCCTTCAACACGGTCAACCTCGCTGGCTCGAGCGGTCAGCATCAGCACTGGAATGCTGGCAAAATCGCTTTCTCGCAGGCGTTTGAGCCATTTCAAACCTGGTTGGTCTGGCAGCATCCAATCGAGCACCACCACGTCCACAGTGGGCAACCAATCCCAAGCCTCAAAGGCACTGCCCGTTGCCCGCACCGTAAACCCCGAGTGCTCGAGGTGAAAACGTAAGGCTTCACGCACCGCCAGTTCGTCCTCGACCAACAAGACCGTTGAGGTCATTCACGACCCCTGAGAGAATTTCACATACGCCTCGAGCTTTGTAAGCGCTGCGCCAGATTTTAGAATCTCGAGCGCCAGAACAACCGCGTCTTTCAGATTGTCCGCGCCGCCCGCCGTGTAAATCGCTCCAGCCGCGTTCGCCGCCACCGCATCGCGTTGTGCCGCCGTGCCGCCGCCGCCCAGCACCGCCCGCACCGTCACCGCATTCTCGGCGGGTGTGCCACCCAACAACAATTCTGGCGCGTGCCGCATTAATCCCAAATCTTCAGGCTCCAGGGAATACTCGAGAATCTCGCCGTTTTTGAGTTCCGCCACGCTGGTTGTTCCCGCCACGCTGATGTCATCGTAACGAATGCCGCCTGGCGCCGTACCATGCACCAACATGGCGCCCTGCGTTCCCAAATTGCGCAAGACCGCTGCCATGACATTCAACAACGCGGGTCGTGGCACGCCTAAGAGTTGATGCGTCGCCCCAGCAGGATTGGTCATCGGTCCAAGAATGTTAAATACCGTCGGAACGCCCAACTCGGCGCGGACGGGCGCGGCAAAGCGCATGGCAGGGTGATGGTTTCGAGCGAACAAAAATGCGATCCCAACCGTGTCAATCGCCTCTGATAAACGCTCTGGGGTCATCTCGAGCTTGACGCCGATGGCTTCAAACAAGTCCGCACTGCCCGACTTGCGGGTGGCGGTGCGGTTGCCGTGCTTTGCCATCCGCAAGCCGCTTGCCGCGACCACGAACGCCGCCGCCGTCGAAATGTTAAACACCGACACGCCCGAACCGCCAGCGCCGCAGGTGTCCACCAAGACCCCAGGCTTGACATGCACCCGCACCGCACGCTCGCGCATGGCTTTGGCAAAACCCGTGATTTCCGCCACCGTCTCGCCGCGCACCTTTAACGCCGTCAAGACCGCCGCCATCTGAATCGGCGTCAATTCGCCATCGAGTTGCACAAACATCAAGGCTTGGGCTTCAGCTTCGGAAAGGGATTGGCTCGAGAGTAACCGGTTTAAATCAACGCCCATGTGAACTCGAGTTTAAGTGAGGAGGGAGCGATTAGCAAATAGCCAAAGCAGGAAACTGCAAAACTCGGGAAATGGTTTATTGAAAGAAGTTTGTTTGGGTAGCCAAGCGCCACTCTCATCCAGTTTCTTGCCCTTTACGACAGCACCTTCTTGGTTTCAGACGCATCTAACGGGCGAAACCGCTAACGGGCATGGTCGTTTCTCCCGCTTGCGGAAGAAGGATAAAAGCCTCGAGCCATACATGTGAAAGAATCAAACTCCCTTCTCTCGATGTTGGGAGAAGCGATTCCGCCCGCAGGTGCGTCTTGGAATCAAGAAGGGTCGGGGATGAGGGTAGCGCAATGGTTACGGCTTTAACAACTTCGCCGCGTTCAACCGAACCTCGGCTGGTTTTAAATTCTCGCCAAAAAAATGCCCGTCGCTCGACCAAACCTCGAACAGCAACCGCGCGTTTCCTGTGCTTTTGCGGATACCCTCGAGCGTCCCAGAGTTGCCAACAAAACCGATGACTTGCCCGCGTTTGATCGGCGCGGCAAAGGAAATGTTCTCGCTGATTTTGGAAAGGTGGCAGTAGCGCGTGATGGTGCCGTCGCCGTGTTTGATCCAGATTTGACGACCGCGCAATTTGGTCAAATCGTTTTCACTCGCGCCGTTTTTGATTCGCTCGAGCAAGGTGTTGTAGTCTTTTAGGCTCATTTCGTTAAAGTTCACGTCCAGTTTCACAATTTCACCGTCGCTGGCGGCAAGGACGGGCATTCCGTAAGATATTGGGATGCCGGAATCGACGCCGGTGAACACAAAACCTTGCGAGACGCCTTTGCGGTATTCCCTGGGGGCGTTGGGCAGGTTGTTGTCGTTGTCTGGCAAGTGAGCGCCCTGAAATGGGATGCTCAGGCGCATGTTTTCGGTTTTGATTTGTTTCTCGAGGGTCGCCAGTTTGTCTTTGGTTTCGCTTAAAACATTGGCGGTATTCAGGTATTGAAAGGTCATAAAGAGCGCGTACAAGCCGAGCAGCCCTGCCAAGTACCAGCCTGGTTTGATCCGTCCCCAGGAGATTTTTGCCAGCCATTCTGGAATCAGCAGCAAGCCGCGAATCAGCCTGGAGCCGAGGTTGGCGGCGACGCCGGCGCTTTTGAGGGCGGCGGGGTGGAGAGGTTTGGGTGTTTGCACCGAACTGTGAATGCTGTTTTCACGTGGTTCGGTCGTGTCCTCTCGGGTTTCGTCTGGCATGGGGGCATTCTAGTACAGGTTTGAGGAGAATCGTTAGTGGGCAATTTGAGCTTTAATTGCCGCCTGTTCGTTCCTTCATGACCGACAGATAGCCTCGCCAAGGTCCGACGGCGTCACGGTAATTTTTTGCCAGCACCCTCGAGATTTGCACGATGTGATCCAGGTCGTGGGCAACCCAGGTGGCGAGCAGTTGCGCCAGGCTGATGCCGCCAAATTCTGGGTGATTGCCGAGTTTCTCGAGGTCTTGGGCATTGAGCTGCATGTCTTTTAGGGTCAGGATATTTTGCCGACGTAGCATCTCAAATTGCTCGAGCAATTCTGGCACGGTTTTGCCTTTGCTCATCTCAAATTGCGCAAAACGGTCAAATGGCTCGAACGGTTTTTGCATTTCAAACTCGAGGATCATTTTGGCGCGGGGAATCCAGTTGACTTGCTCGCCATAAATCAGGTGTCCGAGCACATCGAATGGACTCCAGGTGTTCTCGCCTTCGTTGTTCTCGATAAATCCTGAAGGCAGCTCAAAAAGCAGGGTTTTGAGAACCGTTGGCGTGCGTTCGAGAATCTTGATGGCGTGTTCAAGCTCAAATTCCATGAGGCTCTCCTGCCAGCAATGTTGACGTGGCATCCGCAATTGCCCATTCTTCGTTGGTCGCAATCACCAAGGCTTTGGCTCGAGAATTGCTGCTGGAAATAATGGTGGCGTTTTGGGCGTTGGCGCTTTCGTCAAGCTCGAGTCCGAGGAACGAGAGGTTGCTTAAAATTCTGGCTCGCATCTTAAAGTCATTTTCGCCGACGCCAGCCGTAAAGATCACCGCATCCAGTCCGTTCATGGCGGCGGCATACGCGCCGATGGTTTTTTGCACACGGTAGGCAAAAACCGCCAGGGCATTTTGTGCCCAAATATCGCTCGCCTCGGCT
>CAXTTL010000231.1:0-7719 GCA_964247135.1 uncultured Deinococcales bacterium
CCGCCAGGGTTTTTCGTTTGTCCTGGTGCAACAACGCCCTTGTGACGGTGGTGGAAAGTTGTGCCAGATGTTGCGGGGTTTTGAGAATATAATCGTCCATGCCCGATTTCATGGCTTGGACCGCAATCTCTTCGTTGCCGGTCAGGGTAAACATGATGACTGGACAATCTGGGTACTCGGCTTTGACGCGTTTTAAAACCTCCATGCCGGTTGTGAAACCAAGGTGGTAATCGGTGATCACCAGGTCAAATCCGCCCTGTAAAAGCGCAGTTTCGAGCAAAGGTGCGCTGAAGGCTTCAAAGGTGGTGACTTGATCGATGGATTTTTTTAAAGACCGTTTGATCATCAATAAATCGTCTGAATTATCGTCTACCAGTAAAATGCTTGGCACTTTGTCACCTTAACGTAAATCAATTGAGCGTTTTTTAGGCTGTGAATGGGGCTTGATTCCATTTTAACCAGTATTGGCTGGAGACTTGAAGCATGGATTCCAGAACCTCGGGCTGGCTGGGTTTTTCCAGGTAACCGTTGGCTCCCAAATTGTAGGCGCGTGTCAGGTCGCTCGGTTCGGTACTGGAGGAGAAAATCACGACCGGCAAGTGTTTTAAATCCTTATGCCCACGAATCCATGCCAGCACGTCAAAACCGGAGAGTTTTGGCATGTGCAGGTCCAATAAGACCATCGTCGGGCACGGCTTGTCGGGATTCTCGAGGTAGTGAATGGCTTCTTCGCCGTTGTTGGCAATTTCGATCAATTGACCCAACTCGAGTTTGTTGAAAACGCGTTTTAAGAGGAAAATGTCATCTGGAGAGTCGTCTACAACCAATATTTTTTTCATGGCAACTCCCGAGTCCCAGACAGTTCAAACCAGAAATGACTTCCTTGATTCGGAATCGATAGTACACCAACTTTGCCTCCCATACGATCAATTGCCCGCTTGACAAACGCCAGACCAATCCCGCTGCCTGGGTATTCGCTGATTCCGTGCAGGCGCTCAAAAGGTAAAAATATTTTTTCCAAATGCTCCGAATCGATGCCGATGCCATTGTCCTGGACATGAATTCGGACCATCTGGTCTTGGGTGTTTTCTGCCCAAATCTTGATCTCGGGTTTTCTGCCCGCAACCATGAACTTTAAACCGTTGCCCACCAGGTTGATCAGGGTTTGGCGCAAAATCAACTCTCGAGCTTGGACGTTTGGAAATTGACCAACGAAGACCACATCGGCGTCTCGTTTGGCAATTTCATTTTGCAACTCGCTGCGCACTTCAGTCAGCAGCGGCTCGAGCGCCGTCGGGGTCAGCTTGATCTCGGCTTTGCTGAGGCGCGAGTATTGTAATAAGTCGGTGATCAGCGTGTCCATCCTGACGGCTGCCCTGACCATGCGCTGCACGTAATCCAAACCCTCTGCGGGAATGCTCGTGCCAAAATCTTCCAAGAGCGCCCGTCCAAAACCTTGCACCACATTCAGCGGGCTACGCAGATCGTGCGAGACGCTCGAGGTGAACGATTCGAGTTCGAGGTTGACTTCATTCAGTCGTTTGGTGCGGTCCACCACGCGCTCTTCGAGCACCGCGTTCATCTCCTCGAGTGCGGCTTGGGCTTGACGACGCTCAGAAATGTCACGCAGTGTGGATTGAATTTCGATGATCTTGGTTTTTGGCTCTAGCGTGATTTTGGATACCGATTCGACCCAGATGTAATGCCCGTCTTGATGCCGGAATTGGAAACTTTGGGTGTACAGGGTTTGCTGCTGTTCAATCGCAAGGTTGCGAACCGCAAGGTAGGGTTCGATATCGTCTGGGTAAAAGAAATCAAATAATTTGTGACAGGTTTGATCTTCAAGATAGCCAAAAATACCCTTAAAAGAGGGGGAGCAGTAGCGAATCGTGCCATCCATTTCGGAAATAATCGTCACGTCGTAGGCGTTCTCGGTGATGGTCCGGTACAAGTGTTCGCTCTCCTCTCGTTTTTCTTGGGCGCTCACCTGGCTGCTGACATCACGAATGGTCGCTTGCAGTTCGGTGACACGGTTGCTGGCGGGTTCTCGGATCAGTTTGATGATCGCGTCAGCCCAGATGAAGTTGTTGTTTTTGCCTTTGGCGCGAAAAAGCACATTAAAAAAATCTTCGTTGTTGCGCAAGGCATTCTTTAAGCTGATCTGAAAGGCGTCCAAGTCAAGGATGTGAATAAAATCGGTCAGCGACAAATTGTTTAAATCGCTGGTTTCGTAACCAAAAACCCGCGCCATCGAAGGAGTCCAGTAGAGCAGCCCGCCATCCATGTTGGCGATCAGAATCACATCTCGAGCATTTTCGGTGATGGTTCGGTAAAGTTGTTCGCTGGATTTTAGTTGTTCTTGAGCCAGAACCCTGTTGTGAACATCACGCATGGTGGCTTGAATTTCGGTGACCTGATCGGTTTTCGGGTCACGGATCAATTTGGCGTCCGATTCGACCCAAACGTAATTTCCCTTGGCGTGTTGCAGGCGAAACAGGGTCGAATAATAATCTTTGCGGCTGTCAATCGCATGTTGACGTGCAGAAATGACGGCTGGCACATCATCTGGGTGAATAAAACCAATGCCCACCATCTGCTGAAGGTTGTCCAGATTGTAACCAAAAATGCTCATGGCAGACGGTGAGAGGTAACGGATCACACCATCGATGCCCGTCACCACGGTCACGTCATGGGTGTTTTCGGTGATCGTGCGGTACAGTTTTTCGCTTTCCTCGAGTTCCTGTTGGGCTTTTTTACGGTCTGTGATGTCAAGCAATGTTCCAACCACTCGGGTTCTGTCACCCAAGGTGTTCATCAGCATCTTGTGCAGCACAAAACGAATGCTCTGATCGGGATGAACCACACGGTACTCAAATTCGACGGGCAACCGATCCCTTAAGAATTGGTCGCGCATCTCAAGCGCAATTTGGCGATCTTCTGGATGAATCGATTGCAACTGACGATCAAACGTGATCGGCTCGGTCAGCGGAATTCCAAAAATTCGGTAGCCCTGTTCGGAGAGTTCAAAGCTGCCGTCTGGGATGTCCCTCGAGTAACTTCCGACGTTTGCCACACGTTGCGCTTGGTTTAGGTCCTCACGGTTTTGCTCGAGCGCCTGACTTGCACGCTTGCGTTCGGTCATGTCTATGTACACCGCAATGTAGGAGGCTCGAGGGTGTAATTCTGTCACAGGAAGAATTTCGGTGTACAGCAGCGTATCGACCATTGTCCCATTCTTGTGCCTGGGTCTGATTTCCACGCCATTTAACCTGTCTCCGTCGAGGGTTTGCGCAATTCGACCAAGCAACTTGGCTGGGTCTTGGTGGTTAAACAGTGGCGAGAATTTCCCCAAAACTTCCTGGCGCTTCCAACCAAATAATTTTTCGCTGGCGGTGTTCCACTCTTCAACCAATCCATCAGGATTAAGGACCACTATCGGGGTTGGCGAGGCTTTGACAATCGCTTGCAAGCGCTTTTTGGTGCCCTCAAGCTCCAACTCGGCTTGTTTTTGCTGCGTCAGGTCCACAATTGATCCCAAGTATCCAGTCACTTGGTACGCAGCGTCCCTCAAGGGTTCAGCCAGCACGTAGACCCACCTGATGTTGCCGTTCGGTTGAACGATGCGGTATTCCAGAGAAGAGGATGTTTGATTGTCGATGGCTGCCGTCCAGGCTTGGATCACTCGGGTTTTGTCACTTGGATGGAGCATTGCCGTCCAACCGTAATCGAGTGCCAAGACCCGTTCAAATCCCATGATGGCGTGCCATTTTTGGTTGACGTAAATGGTTTCGCCGTTCACGTTGGATTCAAACAGGGCTATCGGTGAGGCTTCCATCAGTTTAAAGTAGCGTTGGTTGCTGGTTTGCAGCGCCTGTTCGGAGTCTTTGATGATTTGAATGTCAATCAAGGTTCCAATCATGCGAATCGGGCGGTTGACCTCGTCACGCTCGAGAATCACGCCTTGCGATAATTTCCAGCGCCAAGTGCCGTTTGCCGCCCTCATCCGAAATTCGACGCGGCATTCGCTGGATTGCTGGGTGATAAAGCGCTCATAGACATCTCGGGCACGTTCGCGGTCGCTGGGATGAATTTGGTCAATCCACCCCGAAAACGGTTGAACCACGGCTTGGCGTGTCCCCGAGGCATCCAGCACCTCAGAATCGGAGATGGTCATGCCAGTCTGCAAATCGAGATCAAAAAAACTTTGCTGACCGGCTTCCAGCACCAGCCTCAAACGCTGTTCGTTGATGCGGATGGCTTCCTGAATTTGGTTTTGTTCGGTCACATCGGCGTAAAAAATCAAAATTCCGTCTGGGCTGGGGTAAATTCTATTTTCCATCCAACGTCCGGTTCTTGGCGAGACACCACTGCTTGCAGAACTCAGGTTTTCGTTCATGGCTTTTTTGCAATTTAAACCAAGGTCGGTAAATTCTTCGAGCGGATATTCAGACCAGAGCGTTTTGCCGATGAGCTTTGTGGGGTCACGCTCGAGCAGTTCCCCAGCAACGGTGTTGACAAAAGCAAAGCGCCAATCGCGGTCAATCACGATCAGACCCTCGTTCATGGATTCGATCATGCTATTAAAACGCTCACTCCCTCGAGCGCCACTGAGGTTGCGAATCATCACCCCGTAAGCAAACTGTCCTTTCGGGAAGTCGATTTTTTCGAACACCACCTCGCCCCAGAAACGGGTGTCGTCATGACGATTTAACCAACCCGTAAAAGAGGCTCGACCCGAATGGTTGGCTTGGTGCAGAAGCTCTGTGGGTTTCCAAAATTCTTGCCCGGCAAAACCATTCGAGCAGTGATGACCCAGCACCTCGTCGCTCGAGCGTCCAATCATACGTGCCGCAGCCGCATCCCAAGTTTTGACCAAGCCATTCGCGTCCAGGCTAAAAGTGGCCTATTCGATTGAACCTGCCGCGAATCGTCCAATTTCGTGGACAAACTCGAGTTCTTGATTGAATGCGCGATCTCTGGTCTGGCGTTCGCGCAAAAAAAAACTGTAAACAAAAACCGAGCTGACGATCACAAAAACAAAATCTTTTAACGAGTGCCAATCATTGGGATTTTGACTGTTCTTTGTCAATACGAGCAGCAACTCATCGGAAATAAAAACCCATAATACTGCAAAAATCCCGTAAAAAATCACAGAACGAAATTCTGGTCGCCATAATAATCTGTTTGAAATGTTCATGATAATATCAAAACCCGCCCCAAATGAAATCAGATTTAATTAGTATAATCTTTTATTCTAATAACTAACTTTTATAGTGCATTAATCAAGTAACTTATTCTTGTTTCTCACAATTCTATGACAACAAAATGCCTGGTTTGATGGATTTATCCTCCATGGCTTATTGGAAAGTCGGATATTGTGTCGTTGAAAGCAAGTTCTCGGTCGCCTGACCCCAGGCGCCCGTTTTCCTGCCCAGCGCCCGCTCGAGAAACGCCTCGACCACCTGAGGATCAAATTGCGTGCCGCTGTGACGTTGTAATTCCTCGAGGGTCGAATCGATGCCGAGCGCCCGAGAATAAGAGCGTTTCGAGAGCAGCGTGTCGGCAACGTCGCAGATGGTTAAAATTCGGGCTTCGATGGGAATTTGCTGACCGCGCAAGCGATTTGGATATCCCGTGCCATCAAAGCGTTCGTGGTGATGCAAGATGGTTGTCAAGGTCGTTTCACTGACGCCAGAAATGGCTTTGGCGAGGATGTAACTCCAATACGGGTGGGTTTTGATGATCTCCCATTCTTTTAAATCGAGTTGTCCTGGTTTGTTTAAAATTCGTTCGGGCATGACCAGTTTTCCAATGTCATGAAGGTACGCCGCATGAATCAGGCTGGTGATTGAAGCCTCACTCAGAGCACACATCAGACCCACCGATTCGACCAGACGAACCAAGCGCAGGGTGTGACCAAGGGGTTCAAGACCACGTTCCTCGAGTTCTAAGCCAAAAGTTTGCAAATCGTTCAGGGTATTCACCGTTTTCTCCTTAAATTTCTCCTTGAACTACGTGATTGCGTTGCGCAATTTGGGTTGCAAGTAATTGAGTTTGGTTTCGATCCGTTCACGAAGTTGATCAAACGGAATCGGTTTTTGCAGCAACATCACGCTGTCGGGCAGTCCACCTCGAGCTTCAATATCTTCCAGGCTCAAGCCACTGACCGTGACAATATCGGTGGTTTCAAGGTCTGGCATACCGCGCAAGGTGCGAATCAGGGCAAAACCGTCCATGCCTGGAAGGTTGAGGTCCAGAATCAAAAAATCTGGTTTCAAGCTGCCAATTTCCATCAGGGCGCGGAAGCCGTCGCCGGCAACGCTGATCTCGAGTGGTAACTTCCAGCTCTTCATGACCATTTGGTAGAGCGCCACCAAATCGGGGTCATCTTCGGCAATAAAGACCCTAAAGCTGCGTCCTTCGACTTCGCTGCGGCGTTGCGAGAGCAGACGTTCTACCGAGGCTTTGACCACTCGGCGGTGTCCGCCAACGGTTCGGTAGGCTTGCAGGGCGCCCTGTTCGACCCACTGTTGAACGCTGCGCAATGAAACGCCGAGCATGTCGGCGGCTTCTCGGGTGGTGATGACCGCATCGCGGTCCAGAAACGGGTTGATATCGGTTGAATGGTTCATTTCGACCACTTTGAAGGTTTTATTTGGGAGCGTCAAGCCTGCCGCTGCCGTCTTTTGCGTTGGTTTGAAATCTCGAGCTTGGGTTTGACCACCGGCAACATTCAATTTCACAACTGTGTTGGCTCGAGCCTTGCGAATTATTGATGTGCGAACCTTGCTTTGATGGTTGCGTTGTGACGGCTTGACGGGGTTTTGATTCATGATTTCTTGCCCTCCTTTCACAGAATTTTCCCTCAAGATCAGTGTACTTGAGCTTTTTGAAAGACCGTGTGAAAACCGTACATTTGAAATTATTGAAACTATAATTCGGGAATCGCCTTAGCCAAATTTCTTGCCTCGAGTATCCAGTTTTCGTGTCAGAAACGCATTTTTCATGACTTCGCAGCATTTTGAATTGTCGGCAATTTGAGACTTTATCGAGTCATGAGGTCGGCAAATCGGCATCTTTGCCACTTGGGTCAGAATTTTGGTGCAAATGGCGGCATTGTGCCCGATTTCTCGAGAAATCGGATTTATTAAAATGAATGATTTGATAGATGTGATAAAAAACCATAAAACTTTCAGAAGTGCGACTATACTGACTTCAACCTCACCCACCACAAGTGAATATCTCGAGCAGCACGAGTAAATTAGCAAAAAAAACATTTCATAAAAATTGCACCCGCCAAAACGAGCAATGGAAAGAAGGACCTATGCCAACCCAAACCGTCCCGCCCAGCATTGCGGTCATCGTTGACCGCAACGGAACTTACCAAAGTACGGTACTGCGAGGGGTCCACGACTTTCTGAAAACCGTTGGTTGGTCTGCCAGCCTCTACTTTGGCAGGGAACTCGACATGCAAGACGAAATGCTATCGGGCGCCAACGACATTTATTCATTGATCAGGGCAAGCAACCACGCCGGAATCCTGATGTTGACGGGCACCGTCGGCAACAACTGCTCCAACCCTCAACTGTGCCATTTTCTGCAACAGTTTCAACCCCTGCCCGTGGTCAGTTTTGGCAGAAAACTTCCAGGCATTCCGTCCATTTTAATCAACAACCATTCTGGAATGACCCAACTGATGGACCATCTGATCGAACAGCG
>CAXTTL010000232.1:0-7621 GCA_964247135.1 uncultured Deinococcales bacterium
TGAATGACTTGTTCTTGATGCTCGAGATCGTCAAAGGTGTGATTGCCACCCGCAATCTCGAGCAACTTGGTTTTGAGGGCAGTGGCGTATTCTTGCCCGATTGCCACAGGCACGGTTAGATCGTCCGAACCGTGAATCACGACACTCGCGCCCTGATGTGCTGCAACACTGTTGACCGAATCCAACTCGAGCAAGGCATAAAAAAACTCGCGGCTGACTGGATTGCCACCGAAATCCAAAACCTTGCGTCTGGTGTTAAAACGAATCACGGGCGGAAATTGAAAGCCGGCAAATTCGGAGTCAAACAAGGCATCAATTTCAGATTTGGTTTTGGCTTGACGCACCACGCCGAGCATGTGTTGCGGTTTGGTCGGCGCGAGTAAACTGAGCGCTTTAAAAGATTCGATTCCAGCCGTGAGCGCCGCCACCATGCCGCCCATCGAAAGTCCCAGCAAACCAAATCTGGCACGGTCCAATTCGGGGCGCGACTCGAGCATCCGAATTGCGGCTCGGGCGTCCTGAACTTCGCGCTGCGCAGTCATTTCAGAAAAATCACCCTCAGAGTTTCCACTGCCACGGTAATCAAAGCGAAACGCGGCAATGCCGTTTTTGGCAAATGCCCTGGCAATATGGGCAAAAAAACGGTGCGGTTCGAGGGCTTGACCCGTGAAACCATGCAGCATTAAAACGCACGGAACAGGTTTGGCTTGAGGCTCGAGCGGCAAGTGCAACATACCGTGCAAGCGTTGAGCTTCGACTTCAAAAGACAACCAGGTTTCGTTTAAAGGCATGAACAGAGCTTAACTTGGATTGTCACCTGTGGCTACTGGATTTTCAGGGTTTGAAACCCAGTCTGACCAACTTCCAGCATACAGTTTTGCGTTTTTCACGCCAGCCAACTCGAGTGCCAGCATGTTCGCACCAGCGCTGACCCCAGAACCGCAGTAAACCAAAACGTCTTCTGAATCCTCGAGTTTGGAAAAGCGTTCTTGTTGCTCGAGTGAAGTTTTAAACTTACCAGTCGAATCCAATCCGTCACTCCAATCCATGTTCGTTGCCCCAGGAATATGCCCCGCCTTCCAATCGAGCGGCTCAACCTCGCCTCGGTAACGCGGCGCAGCTCTAGAGTCCAGCAAGGCTGTGCTCGAGCTTCTTGACCCCACCTGTCCTGCATCAACCACCATTTCGGGTCGAACCTTGAGGGTAAAAGTCGCGCTCGAGGTTGGGGTTTCACCAGTCTCGAGTTGTCCGCCAGCCTCAAGCCAAGCTGGAAGTCCACCGTCAAGCACCGCGACCTGGTCATGTCCGAGCCAACGCAGCAACCACCAACCGTGCGCGGCATAAAATCCCTGCCCAGAACTCGGATCGTCATAAAACACCACAAAACTCGAGTCGCCAATGCCCAAGTTCGAGAGTATTCCTGCCAATTTTTCGGGGTCAGGCAAAGGGTGACGACCACCCACCCGATCATCTCGCACTGGGCTGGACAGATCACGCTCGAGATCGAGAAACACCGCGCCAGGCAGATGCCCAGCTTGATACTGCTCACGACCAAAATCGGGCTTGCCAAGGGCGAAACGCACATCGACTAAGCTGACCGAATTCTGATGCTCGAGCAACCACGCGGCAGGAACCAGGGGAGAGGATGGGTTCATGCAAAACATCATAAGATAAAGCCAAACCAAAGGAGCACCGATGAGCTACGCAATCGACCGTATGGCAGCCGACTCATGGCGAATGTTCAGAATCATGGGCGAATTTGCCACAGGATTTGAACTGATGAACGAACTCGAGAAACCCGCCGTGACCGTGTTCGGCTCGGCTCGGACCAAACCGACCCAAGCCGAGTACGCACAAGGCGAAACCGTCGGCAAAGCTCTGGCGGATGCTGGTTTTGCCGTGGTGACCGGCGGTGGTCCTGGCATCATGGAGGCTGCCAACAAAGGCGCGTTTGAGGCTGGCGGTGAAAGCATTGGCTTAAATGTCGAACTGCCTTTCGAGCAAAAAATCAATCCTTACCTGACCAAATCCATGACCTTCGAGCACTTTTTCGCCCGCAAAGTCATGCTGGTCAAGTACTCCCGAGGTTTTGTTTGTATGCCAGGTGGGTTTGGCACGCTCGACGAGCTTGCCGAATGTTTGACCTTGATTCAAACCAAAAAAGTCAAACCATTCCCGATCATTTTGTTCGGCTCGAGTTACTGGACTGGCTTACTGGATTGGATGAAAACGCAGATGGTCACCGGAGCTTTTATTCATGCTGACGACGTTCACCTGATGCAAATAACCGACAACCCGCTCGAGATTCCTGGGATCATCAAGACCTACCACGACCCGAGCAAACCCGATCACTTCAAACACCCATGAACAACCGTGAATACCTCGAGAAACGAAACGCGCTTTGGCAACAGTTGCGCGAACTCGAGCCTGAGGATGAACGGGCTGAAGCCTTGATCCTCGAGTTGATGGAACACGCGCATCTGAGCAAAGAAAAAGTGCTCGAGGGACTGGGTTGGTTTGAAAAGCTCGAGCTTTAAGTTCTGTAAATATTGATGAAGTCCGCCAGCATGTCGTAAGCGGTTTCTTTCGCGCCCGCGTCATGGGTCGTGATGGTTAACCCTGGCAGTACGTCCAATTCAAAATGCGAGATGTTTGTCGTGCCAGTCGCCCGAAGCGGGTCGTTCAAACCAATTTTTTCATGCCTGACACCAGTCTGCAAGCCAGTCTCGAGCACGTCAATAAACGCCACCTGACGAATCGGATTTCCCGCTTGAGCCGCCTGCTGAATTTCGTTCATACTCAAATCCTGAATGCTGGCACGCTCGAGTTTGGTGACATCGAGTTGCGTCCCCAGCAGCACGTTTGCCAAGCCGCAAACTTTCACGGCGCTGTCCCAACCGTCCACATCAAAACTCGGGTCGGTTTCGGCAATGCCAATTTCCTGGGCGCGTTTCACGCCCTCCTCAAAGCTCGAACCTGCCTCGATGGTTTGCAAAATCGTGCTGGTGGTGCTGTTCAACAAGCCGCGAAAGCGTTTGATGTTCGCGGCGGGAAGCGTTTCGCGGAAGAGGCTGTAAATCGGGCTGCCGCCCATAAAACTCGCCTCGTGCCGAAATTTCAAACCTCGAGCTTCTGCCAGCACATAAAGTTCTTTCGCCGCGTGAACCACAGGACCTTTGTTGGCAGTGACCACGTGACAGCCAAACTCGAGTGCCGTTTTAATGTAATCAATCGCGGGTTGCCCTGTGAACGGCTCGAGACTCGAGGCTTCAAAAAGGACGTTTGCTTCTGATGCCTCGAGCCAAGATTGAATGTCGCTCGAGATGCTGCTGGAGATTGTCTTTCCCTCGAGCAACGCCGCTGTTTCCAAACCGTTCGCGTCCGCCAGCCAACCCAAACGTCGCGTCATCACACCCGTCAGGCGGTACTCGAGGTTGTACTTTTGTTTCAGTTCGATTTTTTTGGATTCGAGGAATCCAACCAAAGCGCGGTTGACGTTGCCAAAGCCGATCAGAGCAAGATTGATGACGGTCACGATTTAGCCTAACACTCGAGCCGACACAAAACCTCGAGAACTGGTTTAAAGTGGAAAAATGAAAATGCGAATGTTGACAATGACCTTTATGTTGTTTTGCGCTCTGATCGGATTTTCTCGGGCGGCGTGTGGCGACGATCTGATCCAAAACCGCCGCTATCACTTCGTACAATTTGTTCCGCAACGAGGGATGATTCCCGCGCCGCTCGAGTCAAAATCTCAGGTGCTGCACTTCCAAACCGATGCTGGCGTCGATTACGCCATCGATGTTGGCAAATACGCCTTTGTCGGCGTCAGAGAAACCAATGCCAGCAATCTTGCCCAACTTCAGAGCCTGACCGATTTGCATTTGCACCTGATGTCCAAAAGTGTGCGTAAGATCGTCTTTAAACGCATCAAACTGGGTACTCGGCTGGCGTTGCACGTGTCGTTTCAACTGAAAAAGCGTTGGAAGAACAGTGATGTGTTGATGGATTACGTTTGCGTTTTGACGGTGCATCGCGGCATTCAGTACACGTTTACCATTCGGACTCAAACGGCTCGGCGCTTTGTTGGTGTGGATCACGAATATTATGACAATTTTCAGGAAGCGGTTTACCTGATTTATTTGTTTTCATTTACGCGCTGAACCGCAAATCCAACGTTTAAAAAACCTCGAGATTCCGATCCAATCTCGAGGTTTCAAAATGGTTTTTATGCCCCTGGCAGTTTATGGTCTTTGAATTGATCTCGAAGCGCTCGTTTCAAGAATTTTCCGGTGGTCGTCAGCGGAATTTTATCGGTGAAGACGTAATCGTCGGGCAGCATCCATTTGGCAAATTTTTTCGCCAGGTGCGCGTTCAATTCCTCGTGGCTGGTACTCGAGCCTTCACGCAGCACGATCACGCCAAGTGGTCGCTCGTCCCATTTTGGATGCGGCAGACCGATCACGGCGGCTTCTTTGACCGCAGGATGTCCCATCAGTTCGTTCTCGAGGTCAACGCTGCTGATCCATTCGCCGCCAGATTTGATCAGGTCTTTGGCGCGGTCTTGAATCATCATAAAGCCCTCGCTGTTCATGGTGGCAATGTCACCCGTGTCAAACCAACCGTTGTACTGCGTGGCAGCCGTGGCTTCGGGGTTGTTGTAATAACTTTTGGTGACCCACGGACCGCGAATCAGCAAGCGCCCTCGAGCCTCGCCGTCGTGCGGCAAGGGCTGTCCGTCGCCGTCCACAATCTCGAGTTCGACCAGTGGGGCTTGGCGTCCCGAGAGGGTCATCTGATCCCAACGCGCCTCGTCGTCCAGTTCCATGTGGTGTGGCAGCAAAACGTTCGCCGTGCCGAGCGGTGTGGTTTCGGTCATGCCCCAGGCGGGAATGATCTTGAGTTTGTGGCGCACTTCAAAATCGACCAGCATTTTGCGCGGCGTCGAACTGCCACCGACGATCATGGCTTTGAGTTTCTCGAGTTTGTAGGGCGTGCCGGCGGCTTTGGCTTTGTCCAGTTCGTCGAGCAGCCCAATCCAGATGGTTGGTACGCCCGCCGTCATGGTCACGTTTTCTTTCTCGAGGGTTCGAGCGATCACTTTGGGGTCGGTGAACATGCCCGTATAAACCTGCTTCGCGCCAACCCAGGTGCAGGTGTACGGATAACCCCAAGCGTTCACGTGAAACATCGGGACGACGGGCAGCACGGTGTCGCTGCTCGAGACGCCCAACAAATCTGCGCCAAAACTGGCGAGGCTGTGAAGCACAATGCCTCGGTGGGAGTATAGGACGCCTTTGGGGTTGCCGGTCGTGCCAGAGGTGTAGCACATGCCCGAGGCTTGGCGTTCGTCAATTTCTGGATAGGTAAATGTGACCGGCTGATCGCGGATAAAGTCTTCGTAATCGTGAACGCCGACGGGTACGCCGCCAGGCACTTGACCCATCACAATCACCTTTTGAATACTTTTACAGTGCTGCAAAATCATTGGCAATTGCGCGGCAAAAACGTTGTCGATAAACAACACTTTGTCCTGGGCGTGGTTGATGATGTAGCCAATCTGCTCGGGCGGCAGCCGAATGTTAATCATGTGGCAGACCGCACCGACGCTGGGCACGGCAAAGTAAAGCTCGAGGTGCCTAAAAGAATTGAGCGCCATTGTGGCGACCCGATCACCCGATTGCACGCCAGCGTCAACCAGTGCATTGCAAAGCTTCATGACCCTGGTGTGAATCTCACCGTAATTCGTGCGGTGCTCGAGAGGTGTGGGCAACTTGGTCTCGGGGTTTGGAGCGCCAGGCAGCAGTGACACGACTTCGACGTGTGGGAACAATTGTTTGGCTCGCTCGAGCATGAGTGGAATGGTGAGCGGGTAATCCATCATTGTGGATTCAAGCATGAACGCCTCCTTTTTTGATGGCGGCATCATAACTTTTTTTGGCTCGCTCGGGTACGAATTACGCGCCAGGTTTTGGGGTCAGCAAGACTTGCGCTCCGCGAACCAGCAAGACCGCGAGCATCAATAAAAATCCGGTCAGTGCCGTCGCACCCTCGAGCCGCCAGATCATCACGATCATGATGGTCAGCGTAACGATTGCGCTGAATGGGACGCCGCCAAGCCTGACGAATCTTTTGAGTTTAAACGTGCGATGCAATGCCAGAAATAACGTTCCAAGTGCCATCGTGCTCAGTCCTATCAAGCTCGAGCAGACCAGCAACGCACCGCAGGCGGGTGCAATGCCTTGACCGCCTTTAAAACCGTGCCAGATTGGGTAGCAATGCCCCAACACTGCCGCCGCAGGGCTAAACCAAAGCACGTCACTCGAGATGGTTGAAGCCACAAAAGCCGCCAAGGCGCCTTTGGCAATATCGAGTAGCATGATGCCAATGCCGACGGGCACTCCAAATTGGCGCATCATGCCGCTCGTGCCAGCAAAATCTTGGTCGCGCACGTCATGACCTTTCGCCCTCGAGTAAATGACGCTAGGGGAGACTGAACCGATTAGGTACGCCACCAGCAACGCCGCAAGGCTCGAGATCATGATCCCAGTGTACTATTTGACTTGTGAATTCTCGAGATTTCAGGTTGGCATACCTCGAAACGGTGTACAACACCGCCGAGTATCGTTTTACAGCCTCATCCACAGATCAGGGACTGAATTTGTACGAGGGTCGCCGTTTTAGCATCCTGACCGCAGCCAATCCTTTCAGCCAGCAATTTTCCGACCTTGAAAATGCCGCCCGAAACGAACAGCTCAAACTCGAGCTTGAAAAATTGGGTTTTGAGTTCGATTGGAGTTACGGCGAACAAGCCGATCAATCCTGGCGCGAGGATGGTTTTGTGATTTTTGACGCGCCTTTGGCGGTCACGCTCGAGTTGGCACGAAACTTCGAGCAGAACGCCATTTTGTACGGCGAGCAGTCCAAAGTGGCTCTGGCTTGGTGTGACAATGAAGACCTTGAATGGTTTTTTGCGCAGCTTGCGCTACACTGAAGGCTCGGAGGTTCAAATGGTGAAGTTATTGTTGGGCACAGTGGCATTGGCTGGAGTTCTTGGTTTTGTGGCTTGCAATGGCGGTACGCAACCGCCTCCAGGTGGACTTGCGGATTGTCCAGCCAAAATCACAGTGGTTTCTGGAGCGACTGGATTTGCGTATTCAGTCACAAATTGTCAGCTCAAAGTTGGCTCGAGCGTGATCATCGAGGCTTCGAGCCTGCATCCTGTGATTGGGAGTGGCTCTCAGCCTTTGGTCACTCCAGGCTCGGCGCAAGTCGCCACAGATTTTACTTTGACCGCCGCAACCCAAGATGTTGACAAGACCTTTGGATTTAAATGCAATGTCCATGGTTTTACTGGTTCAATTAAAGTCGTCGCTGCAATGTAAATATGATCTCGAGTAAACTTGGTTCATGCACGCCAAAATTATTCTCTCTAACATTTTAACCCTTCATCCCTCGCACCCTCGAGCCTCGGGGGTGCTTGTGATCGAAAATCGGGTTCAGGCGCTTGGAACTCGAGCGGAATTGCTGTCACTTGCGCCCAAAGCCGAGGTTTTGGATTTTCGAGATTTATTCTTAACGCCAGGTCTGACCGATGCCCATATTCATCTGGTGGGTTACG
>CAXTTL010000233.1:0-7571 GCA_964247135.1 uncultured Deinococcales bacterium
GAACGGTGCGGTGTGATTGGATGTTGGGGTTCAAGAAGCGCGGCGTCCAAGGCGCGACGCACCAGTTCAGCTTCACTCAAGCCAAGGTCACGGGCTTTGCGCTTCAGTGCGGCATCTTGCTGGGGGTCAATGTAGAGTTGCTTACGAATCATGGTCATGTATACATTATATACATCACGACTCGAATAATCGCAATGTGTTTGGAAACCTCATTTATCACTACTCGAGCCGAAATTTTATCCACCAACCTCGAGCGCAATCACTTCACCGCAAATTTCAAACTCGAGGCTCGTATACCCAAACCCAATTCGGGTGGCGTACACTATTTTCATCTTATGAGCGACAACAAACATGACTCGCACAACGAACCAGATCATCCTCATGGACTAAAAGAATGGTTGCTCGAGGAACAAGCCGAAGAACCCGAAGGCGCGTTTGAAACCGAGGCGGAAAGCCAGCGCGAGCACCACCACACGCAGTCGTGGTGGAAGGTCATGTGTTTGACGGGTGTGGATTATTTTTCGACGCTTGGCTATCAACCTGGCATTGCGGCGCTGGCGGCGGGGGCGCTCTCACCGATTGCCACGCTGATTTTGGTGCTGGTGACCCTGTTCGGGGCGTTGCCGGTTTACAGGCGTATCGCCGCCGAAAGTCCGCACGGGCAGGGTTCGCTCTCGATGCTCGAGCGGCTGCTGGATTGGTGGCAGGGGAAATTGTTTATTTTGGTGCTACTGGGTTTTGCGGCAACCGATTTTATCATCACCATCACGCTCTCGGCGGCGGACGCGGCGGCGCACATCGTCGAAAATCCGTTGGTGCATCAGTTCGCGGCGGGTCAGAACATCGCCATCACCTTGGTGCTGATCTTGTTGTTGGGTGCGGTGTTCTTGAAAGGTTTTGGCGAGGCGGTCGGCATCGCGGTGGTGTTGGTGATCGCGTATCTGGGACTGAATGTGATTGTGGTCGGGCGAGGTTTGCTCGAGATGGTCACGCATCCGCAGTATGTTCCAGATTGGACGGGCGAATTGTTCGCGCTGCACCCAAATCCATTGGCTTTAATCGGCGTGTCGTTGTTGCTGTTTCCGAAACTGGCGCTCGGGTTGTCGGGCTTTGAAACGGGTGTGGCGGTCATGTCGCTGGTGAAGGGCGATAAAACCGACACGCCCCAAAATCCGCTCGGACGTATCAGAAATACAAAAAACCTGTTGACCACGGCAGCCATCATCATGAGTGTGTTCTTGATCGCCTCGAGTCTGGCGACCACTACGCTGATTGGGCACGAGCAATTCTTGCCCGAGGTCAGCGCCTCGAGTGTGGTCAATGCCAAATCGCTCGGGACTGGCACGGCAAGCATCGAACTTGATCCTGACAAGGAAGGCGAGTTGCCAAGCACGCTTTATGCCATTCCAGCCGTCAGACTCGAGTTGGACAAGCCCACGCCGCTCACCATCACCTCGAGCGCTGGGCAACTCGAGGTAATGGCGACCGCCAAACAACAAGGCAATGATCTGTTGCTCGAGGTGGTCAAAGAAAAAGGGGTGGCGAACGGGCGGGCGCTGGCGTATTTGGCGCACCGTTTTTTTGGCGATCTTTTCGGCACAATTTATGACATCAGCACGATTTTGATTTTGTGGTTTGCTGGTGCGAGCGCGATGGCGGCGCTGATTAACCTTGTGCCGCGTTATTTGCCGCGTTACGGCATGGCTCCTGACTGGGCGCGAGCCAACCGCCCGCTGGTCTTGATTTTCACCGCCATTTCGGTGATTGTGACCCTGGTCTTCAAAGCCGATGTGGACGCCCAGGGCGGTGCGTATGCGACTGGGGTTCTGGTTTTGATCTCGAGCGCCGCCTTTGCCGTGACCCTTTCGGCTCGAGCCGCCAAGCAACGCGGTCTGACCATCATGTTTGCCATCATCACGCTCGTTTTCGTTTACACGACCATCACCAATGTCATCGAACGCCCCGACGGCATTCGGATTGCGGCAATTTTTATTCTGGGCATCATCGCCATTTCGCTGATCTCGAGAACCTTCAGAACCTTTGAACTGCGCATCTCGAGCGTCAAACTGGATGCGGCGGCGCAGAAGATCATTGACAAGCTGTCACAGGGTGAAATTCGGATTATTGCCAACCGCCGGCAACGCGGCGACGAAGCCGAGTATCAGGACAAAGAATTGCGTCAACGCGAGGACCATCACATCGAATCGCAGGACAAAGTGGCTTTTTTTGAGGTCGAAATTTCTGATCCCAGCGATTTCAGTGGCGAGATCGAAATTCATGGGTTTGAACTCGAGGGCTTAAACAGCATGAAATACCAGATTCTACGCACCGAAGCCCCAGCCGTGCCGAACGCCATCGCCGCGTTTATGTTGCATTTGCGCGACACCACGGGCTTTGTGCCGCATTGTTATTTCACCTGGTCGGATGGCAACCCGATTCGGCATCTGGTTCGTTACGTTTTGTTTGGCGAGGGCGACACCGCGCCGATCACCCACGAGATTTTGCGGGTCGCCGAGGAGAACCCGCAGCGTCGTCCGTCGATTCATGTCGGTGGCTGAGGGTCGATGGCGAGTGGTCCAGCCCGCAAGCCTTTGACCCACAACTCGAGGTTTGTTTTGCTCGAGTCCCAAACAAAAAGCAGCGCCATCGCGCCGTAAATCGGTAAATGTCCGACCAATTCCGACCAGTCAAAAATCGTCAATGTCAGGTTGATCGGCAACCAAGCGATCAAAATGATTTCTCGGGTAAAGACGCCAAAAATCAGGCACAAACCCACCAGCAATTCGACGCTGCCCGCGCAGAGCACGAAGATATTATCTGGAATTGGAATACCAAGAGCATTTGTAAAATTTAAGGGGTAATGCTCGAGGAACATCTTCGCCAGGGCTGGGTTCGCCAGTTTTTCGCTGAAGGCGGCGGCGACCAAACCAAAGCCCAAACCGATTCTTAAAACGGGTACGGCTTTTGCCATGCTGAAAGCATTCGGCTCGAGGCGCGGAAACAATAACCTGTCCACACTGATTGGACCACGACCAGCCAACCAGAAAAAACCCGCAAAGCCCAGCATCAGGGCATTGTCGAGCATGGCTTCAAGCCCAAAAATCAGCACGCCGACAATCCAGAGCCAAGCCAGCAAGACCGCCGAAACCCTGGCAAAACCGCCGTAAAAAAACGACAATGCAATGCCAGTCTCGAGCAGCCCCAGAATCGGTCGCCAGGCGCCCATCAGTTCGTTGTCTGGCGAGAACAGATGCCCTGTCACGCCCGCCACCAAGAGCGGCACGGCGATGTGAATGCCCAGAATGGCGGGAATAAAGCCGTACAAACCCATGCGACGTTCCTTGGTGGCGTTAAAGAATTCTGCGCCAGGTAAAAAACCGCGCCCAGCTCGAGCGCGTTGAAAAAACCACAAGACCAGCACCAGAGCGGCGACTGCGCCAGCAAATAAAAGTGGAAGAGGTTGAAAGAACGCCGCCAAATCCAGCGGTGGACGATCACCTTGAAACCATTTGACGTGCGCGAAGGCTTGCGAGGAGGTCAGGAATGCCAGCAGAATCAGGATTCTCGAGCGTCGGTTCATGTCTCGAGTGTAAATCAAAAGATTATGGACACATTACCCAGTCGTGCTTAAGCCTTTAAAACAGGCTCGAGGTACGCCATGATCATTTTCTTAGCCTCGAGCATCAAAGCTTCGTGGTGCTCCGATTGCCGCGTTTCAAACAGTGCGTGGGCGCAAATCACGCAAGCTTTTGCCATGATGTGCCGCTGTTTTGGCTCGAGGTTTGGGGTGCGATGCTCGAGGTTAAATTCGAGTCGCCGGATGATTTCATTGATAAATTGTTGTTCGGCATTGATAAATTCGCCCAGCGTTGGCGATTTGGCGATGGCGGTGAACAAACCATCATTTTGGATGGAAAAAACATGCAAGGCTCCAAAAACTCGGTCGAGCAAAGCCTCAAAAGAAATCTCGAGGCTGTCATCGCCAATGGCTTGGTCGAGCAACAGCCGTAAATCGCTTAGGCAGCGTGTGCCGAGCGCGTTGAGAATTGCGGATTTGTTCGGGTAAAACTGGTACAGACTGCCAATCGAAACCTCGGCTCGAGCGGCGATCTCGTTGGTGGTGGCGGCATCGAAACCAACCTTGCGGAAGACCTCGATGGCGGCAGCCAAGATTTTTTCGACCCGCCGTTGGCTGCGAATTTGTTGCGGAAATTTCCGAACCTCAAGAATGTGAGTGTTTGCTCGCATTTATAGCATAAAGCCTAGCAAAAACCCTTGGAGAACGCAAGTTCCAGAATTTCTCGAGCCTGAAAAAATGCGAGTTGTCAGCCGCTTCAAGTCACGGCATACTGAACCCAATCAAATCGCTCCCTCGAGATGATTGCCTCGAAAATGCGTTTCCATCGAAGCTTGAAAAAATCTTCGATCAGTCTTCGACAAAACGTATTAATTTGAAATACCACGGGTGTCCATCATCCAGAAAGCAGGTCAACATGGCGTTCAGCGTTCCAGGACAAACTGAAGTTCGGGTTCAGACCAACAAAGCCCAAGCGAGTTGGAATGAAAACCTTGCCACCGTCGCCTTTGGTTTGTGGCTGATGGTGGGTGTTTTTATTGATGGTTTTGCCCACGCCAATTTGCGCAACACCATCGAAAACTTTTTTACCCCCTGGCACGCCATTTTGTACTCGGGTTTTACCGCCACTGCGCTTTGGGTGGTCTGGATGGTTTTTCGGCGTTTGCGTCAAGGTTGGACGGGTTTAAACGCCATTCCAGTCGGTTACGAACTCGGCTTGATCGGTGCGACCGTCTTCGGACTGGGTGGGGTGGGCGACATGATCTGGCACACCGTCTTTGGCATCGAAGTCGGCATTGACGCCCTGCTCAGCCCAACACACCTGATGCTGTACCTCGGCGCGACCCTGCTCATCACCAGCCCACTTCGCGCCATCTGGCACAACTCGAGCAATACCCCAAGCTTCAAAGCATTTTTACCCGCCTTACTTGCCGTTTTTGCCACCTTCAGCTTTACCAGCTTCATGAACATGCACCTGTGGGGCTTGGTCAACCTGCCAGACTCGAGCGAAAAATTTTCTCAACTCGCCAATTACGGCGGCAACATCGCCTACCTCGCCTCGAGACTGAGTGACGCCGGAATTCTGTTCAGCAACGCCGTCATCATGTTCACGGCGCTCTTCTTGCTGCGTCGTTGGCGCACGCCCGTCGGGACGTTCACGCTGATTCTGGGTTTGAATACCCTCGCCATGTTCGCCATGTTCGGTGCCGAAAATTACCTGCCCAATGTGCTATTGGCGGCGCTGGCGGGCATCATCATGGACGCGATGGTTTTCACCATGAAACCCAGTCCCTCAAAAGTCCTCGAGCTTCGGGTCTTTGCGATCATTGCGCCCATTGTAGTTTGGGGCTTGCACTTTCTGGCGCTGGCACTGACTGGTGGCGTCGGCATCAGCCGTGAACTCTGGACGGGCATTACCGTCATGACCAGCTTGTGCGGCGTTGCGCTCAGCGTTCTGGTCGTACCACCCGCCATTCCAAGTCAAATCGGCGCCGAATAAAACCTGATTTCAAACCGTGCTGCTCGAGAGACAAAATTTCTCGAGCAGTTTTTTTCTTTGCACGATCTTATAAAAGACCCTGTTCAACCTTGATACAAATTGGGTATCTTAACCATGATGAAACACGCTCGAGGACTGCTGATAATTGTTTTTCTGATGATCTCGAACGCCTTTGCCCACTCGAGCATCGTCAACATTGATGCGATGGTGCGCGGCGACAAGTTCGTAGCGTTGCTGGGCGACCCGAGCGGCTTTCCGATCAAAAACGCCAAACTCAATTACCTTGTTTACAACGAAGCCGGCACAAGTTACCGCGACACCCTGCTCGAGACCAGCGACGGCGAGTACAGCGCCAGGTTGCAAAAAATTCCAGCAGGCAAGTACAAACTCGTGATTCAAGACACGACCTTCCCTCGAGAATCCTTGGAAGCCAAAGCCGATGTTGAGTTGCCAATGCTAAAAACAGTTTCATTGATTTTGCCCGCCAGCACCGCCGGCAGCCCAGGCACAGGTTTGCTGATTCTGGTCACGGTTGCGCCCGTCGCATTGTCGGTCTTGGTGCTGGTGTTCGTCTTGTTCCGCCGCCCGAAAATTCAAACCCTCGAACCTCCAAAACCATGAAAAAACTCTTTCTGATCATTTTGATTTTTTGTACGGCTTGCGCTCCAAAAAGCTCGAGCAAACTTGACGTGACCCTCGAGTTAAGTCCAAGCAAGCCGCGTATCGGGAAGACCGATATTGTTCTTAAACTCGAGCGTGACCAGAAAATTCTTGAAGGTTGGAACGTGAGCGTCGAGGGCAACATGACCCACGCAGGCATGGGAACGGTTGACGGAACCGTGACCGAATTGGGCGCGGGCAAGTACCAAGTCAAAAATTTTGATTTCAACATGAGCGGCGATTGGGTGCTGACCGTGACCGCCAAAAAAGACAATGAAACCCTGAGCAACGACATTAAACTCGAGGTTGGGCAGTAAAGGAGACTTGAATGGTGCGGCTCGAGAAACGCAGGGTTGGCTCTCGGGCGAACACAAGGTTCGCCCCTACGGTAATTGCTCTTTCCAAAATATTGGTAGCACCATGACCACCCTAGCTCGAGCCTCACGTTTCGATGTCTTGCGCTTGCCTGTTGTTGGCACGTTCTTGCGTTGGCGTTACTCGAGGTTCGTGCTGCAAGTGCCATTGTTTTTGCTGGCATTGCTGGCGGTGTTTGATGGTTTTACGGGTCGTCAGATCGCCCCCGTCAATGTTGCCACCGTCAGCGTTTGGGTGCATTACCGTGGTTTGGTGGCACTTGCCATTGCGATGGTTGGCAATTTGTTTTGTGCCGCCTGCCCACTGATGCTCACTCGAGGTGCTAGCAAATTTCTGGCAAGGTTCACGCCCAAACTCGAGTTTCCAAGATGGTTGCAAAACAAGTATTTGGTGCTTGGTTTAACGGTTTTGTTCTTGTTCTGCTACGAATTTTTTGACCTCTGGGCGAGTCCGTATTTGACCGCCTGGCTCATCATCGGCTACTTCGCGGCGGCGCTGATTGTGGACACGCTTTTTCCGGCGGGCACGTTTTGCAAGTACGTCTGCCCGCTCGGAAACTTTAACTTTGCGATTTCGGGCGCAAGTCCCACCCAAATCACCACCATCAACTCGAGCGTCTGTACTTCCTGCGAGGGCAAATACTGCCTGAATGGACGGCTCGAGACTGAAACCACCCGAGTGCCACTGTTCGGCAACCGTGCCGAACATGTCTTGCTCGCGCTTCCGATGGCTGGGGAAAACCATGCCGTTCAAGGTTCGTTTCCTGGTTGTGAAACCGACTTGTTCGTGCCAGCCATCATTAGCAACACCGATTGCACGCTCTGCCTGAATTGCGTTCGCGCCTGTCCTTACGACAATGTTGCGCTCGAGCTTCGATCACCAATTCGTGAAGCCAGGCAAGTCAGCCCCAAAGCGGATTGGGCGTTGTTTATTACGGTTTTAACCTGGGCTGGACTGGTC
>CAXTTL010000234.1:0-7532 GCA_964247135.1 uncultured Deinococcales bacterium
TGAAGATAAAGCTTCAAGTGTTCAAATTTAATTAATTAAATTACACAGCTTACTGCATCTTGGATTGCTTAAAAAAGCTAGTAGATTAATAAAAGAACTCTCGAAAATAATTACAAAGAGTCATAAATTTTATAAAGACTTTATTATTATAAATATCATTTATCTTAGACATATTAAAAAAGCTGAAGAAGCACTTAAATTAGGTGAAAAAAATATTAATATGTTTAATAGCTCTGATAATAAAATCTTTTTACTATATAGATTTTTAGTTAGTTCGGCTTTTGAAATCAAAAATATAGTTAAATTTTCTGAATTTATTGAAAAATGGAGTAAAATTACAAACAGATTAACAGATATAATATTTGTTCGCCATGAAATTATTTTAAATCTATTAACAAAGAATGATAAAATGATTGAGAAGGGGAATGAATATTTGTATAAACTCTCTAAACAAAAAAATAATATTGACTATCAAGCATCATCGCTTAACCATTTGTCTTTTTATTCTGCAATCCATGATAACTTTGAAAAAGCGGATATCGAATCAGAGTTTAGTTATTCAATGATGAGTTTTCATCGACCTCTTAACTCAATAAATATACTCGGAACTCGTATTGATATTTATTTGATGTTTAAAAAATTTGATCAAGTTCAAGAATACATAAAACAAGCCCTTGAGAAATGTAAGCAATTGGATGTTACTGCAACAACCTTTAAGCTCCAAGAATACGACTATCAGTTACATTTGAGAAATTTAACCTTGACCGAGTATGAATCTCGAATCGACCAATTACCAATTATTGATCTAACAGATCAACTCACTATTGATTTTCACAAAGCCAGAATTACGATTATTCAAAAAAATTATACCAAAGCTATTTCTTTTGCGCTAAACGCGATTGAAGACATTTGGATGCCAACTCGAGTTCGGGCTTGGGCGTACTTGGTTGCGGCGTATTACCAATTGGGCAGCGACAAATTGACCGAAGCGTTGCAAATGTTTAACAGGCAACTCAGTGTTTTTGGAACGTTGCGGGCTTTTACCCTGGACTGGCAATATCTGGAATCAACCTTTGAAGCCTTGCGCGATCAAGGTTTGCTGGTCGATGTCAAATGGACGCACGGCTCGAGCGGTCTGGTCAAACCAAAACTCGAGATTGCCACACTGGGGCGTTATCAAGTGATTTTGAATGACGAACCACTGGATTTGCCCAACGATGCCATCGAACTGCTGGCGTACTTGGCGTTGCATTCGGAAAAAAGCATTGAAGAAATGCTGAATGACTTTGCGGGTTTGGACTCCAGCCCAGACGAACGTGCCAAACTGAAAAAACGGCTCGAGTACCGGTTTACGGTCTTGCGGGACAAATTTTGGGCGTACTGCCCAGATTTGGTTGCCAACAAAAACGGTTTTTTTGCGTTTGACAAAAAAATGGGCAAGTACCGTTTTGGCAATTTGTTTTCGTTGCGTTTCGATGCCAAACACTGTCAGGTGTTGCACAACGAAAACTTGATCGATTTTTACAAAGGCACGTTTTTGCCCAAATCCGAATCGTTGTGGGCGGTGGCTTTTGCAGATCAACTCGAGCAGCGATTCATGCAGGCGGCACACGAACACGTGACGACCCTGGAGGCAAAAGAAGCCATTGGCGTGTACGAAAAAATCTTGCAATTTAACGAAACCGACGAAACCGCTTGGACGGGTTTGATTCAAAGTTATCTTTCGGATGGGCAAGAACAACAAGCCAGATGGACGTTCAAACGTTGGGAAAAAATGGCGCTCGAGTTTGGGTTTGACCCGCCAAGCTTTCAGTTTCCCAATGCCCTGCCGCAATAACGTTCAAGCTCGAGGTTTGGGGTTTTTGGTGGCTCGAGGTGATGTGAAAGTTTTTGAAATAAAAAAAGCCCCCGAGTGGACAGGTGGGCTTTTGATTTCGATTGGGTGTCTCGAGGATTCTCGAGTGCAGGGTTAGTCTGATTTATTTTGTTGATGCAGCAATTGGTGGCGCTTTTGATCCAATTTCTATTCTTGCTGAGGCAACACCTGAAACGAAAAGAACAAGACCGAGGGCAACAATAATCATTCTTGATAATTTTTTCATGGCAGTCTCCCGAATGCGTCTCTCACAGGTTTTTTTGGATTTGTAAGTTTTCTGTAAGAGTAATGCGGGTATATTATGAAGTTTTGATTGGTCTGTCAAGCTTTTGGAAATTGTACTCGAGTACATACAGGCTTATCGCCTGTGCTTTTGCACTCTGTAAATGCCAATAGATGTGTAGACTATTTGCGACTGTCACGAACAAATGACGATCAAGGAGAAGTTACGACCAGTAGTCATTCAATTCAAAAAGAGGTTACAACTGAGCACCTGAACGAATTACTTCAGGTAGCTGAATCGTTGTCGCAAACTGAACCACGAGAGGCGTTAGTCCCTGCCACACAAGCTTTAGAACTTGCCAACACTGTTAATGACCAATATGCACTTGTCAGAAGTTTACGATGGTTGGGAACAAGTTTTTATTTTTTATCTGAGTACGAAAATGCGCTTGACTACTTACTAAAAGCAACTGATTTGAGCCGCAAACTGCAAGACTTGGTGACATTAGGCGAATGTGAGCGCATTTCTGGACTTGTTTATTTGGACCAGGGGAAACTCTCTGAAGCATTGGAGCGTTTTGAGGTCGCACTCAAATTATCACAGCAAATTGGTAATCAGAATGCTCAGAGTTCGGCTTTAAACAATATTGCTATCATTTATCGTGCTTTTGAAGAAAATGAACGTGCTCTTGAATATGAAACTCAAAACTTAAAGTTGAGCCAAAGTATTGGGGATGTTAAATCTATTATTCGTGCATCAAACGCAATTGGTCTCATTCATCTAGACCTCGCAGAAGCAAAAACGGCAGACGATCCAAATCGGGAAGAAGAATTGATATTGGCTTTGGCTTGGTTTGAGCAAGCCCTTAAACCAGCTCAAGAAACCCAATTTCGACAAGCAGAAATTGCGCTTTTAAACAACATTGGTTGTGTCTACATGGCAAGACACGAACCACAAAAAGCCCTCGAGTATTTTGACCAGCAACTCGAGATTGCCCAAGCGTTTGGTGATCGAAAACGTTTTGCCAATGGCATTGTCGATTCGGGACGCGCCCACTTGGCACTCGGGAATCTCAGCCACGCATTTGACCTGATTTCCGAAGCGCACCAGGCTTTTGAAGAGGTCGGCGCTCACGACGAACTGGCAAAAACCCACAAAGACCTGTCCGCCATTTTTGAAGCCAGGGGCGAGATTGCGTTGGCGCTCGAGCATTTCAAACAATTTCACACCCTGGAGGCAACCGTCAAAAGCGACGCCGCCAAGCAACGCACGCAAACGCTGGCGGCAAAATTCGACCTCGAGAAATCGCGCCTGGAATCGGAAATGTACCGCATTCGCACCACCGAACTCGAGAGCAAAGTTGCTGAACGAACCCAGGAAGTGCTGGATGCGCAATTCGAGATGCTCGAGCGGCTGGCGAACGCGGCGGAGTTTAGAGATTCGGACACGGGAACGCACACGCGGCGGGTTGGACGGATTGCGGCGGCGGTCGGTAAACGCATGGGGTTACCGCGTGAGGATGCGTTGTTGTTGCGTTCGGCGGCACAACTGCATGACATTGGCAAAATTGGTATTCCGGACGCGATCTTGTTTAAAAGTGGCAGATTGACCGATGTTGAATGGGAAATCATGAAAAGCCACACGACTTTGGGCGCGAAAATGCTCGAGTCTGGCAAGTCGCGCCTTCTGCAAATGGCAGAAGAGATTGCCATGACGCACCACGAGCGTTTTGATGGAACGGGATACCCCGTGGGGCTGGTGGGCACGACCATTCCACTGATTGGGCGGGTGGTGGCGGTGGTGGACATGTACGATGCCCTATTAAGCGAACGTCCTTACAAGGGCGCGTGGTCCAAGAATGACGCTTTATACGAGATCAAACGCGTGGCTGGAACGCATTTTGACCCCGAAGTGGTGAGGGTGTTTTTGGACGTGATCGAGTCCGATTTGACCGAAGCTTGGGATTGACCGATGGATGATGCCATCAAACTCGAGGCGCACGATCCGCAGTGGACAAAGGATTTTGAACTCGAGCGGCAGCGTATTCTGACGACACTGGGGTGTCTGACCCAAGGTGGAATCCTCGAGCAGGTGCATCATGTTGGCAGCACCAGCGTGCCAGGTTTGAAAGCCAAACCTGTGATTGACATGCTGCTCGAGGTTTTTCCGTTACCCAAGCCTGAAGTTGGTCTTCCTGCGCTCGAGACACTGGGCTACAGGTACCTGGGCGAGGCTGGAATTGCTGGGCGTTTGTTTTTTCGCAGCCACCCGCCAACGCGGTATCTGCATGTCGTGGAGGCTGGAACCAACGAATTCACCCGAGATCATCTGCTGTTTCGAGATTATTTGCGGGCAAACATTGGTGCGCGACAACGTTATGAAAACCTCAAGCTCGAGTTGGCGCAACAATTCCCATTTGACCACAAGGCGTACATGACCGGCAAAACTGGTTTGATCCGCGAATTGCTCGAGGAGGCGACGGTTTGGCATGTGACGAGCACAGGATTTCAACCCGTGCTCGAGTTAAAACAATTGATGCAAGGTTTTCAAGCCCAGTGGTGCGTTTCGAGCGGTTGGGCGCTCGACGCTTTTGTGGGTTCACCCTCGAGATACCATTTTGACCTTGACCTGCTGATCTGGCGCGAGGATCAACTGTCGCTGCGTCAGCATCTGCTTGCCGAGGGTTGGGAACTGCACGTTCCCGTGGAGGGCGTGTACCACACTTGGGCGGCAGACGAATTCCTCGAGTTGCCCTTGCATCAGGTTCACGCCCGCAAAGAGGGACGTTTTTTGGATGTTTTGTTTGCCGAACGTGACGCAAAAGTCTGGCGTTTTCGTCGTGATCCACAGATCACCCATGAAATCTCGAGTGTGATGTTGCCCTCAAATTTGGGCTTCAAGATTCTTGCCCCAGAGATTGTGCTGCTCTTTAAAAGCCGCTCAAACGGTGGCGCTGCGCGCAGCAAAGACAACCAAGATTTCGCTCGAGCGTTGGGGTATTTACCCGCAAGCGCCAGAGCATGGTTGAGGCTTGCCTTGCAGAAAACCGCTCCAGATCATGCCTGGTTGGCAGCACTTTAACGCTTTGGGTTGCCAGGGTTGGCGCTGCCGGCTTTGATCACGTCGGCAATCACGGGCGGTAAACCCCAGGTCAGAATGTCGAAGGCGGCGGCTTGGTAATCGTATTTGATTTTGAGTAAATCCACCTCTGGGCGCAAACCAAATTCGATGATCGCACAATCCGCGCCCGGTTCGCCGTTGAGGCTCAAACCGACGCTTCCAGGATTGATGAAGACACCGTTTTTGGTGCGTTGAAGCGCTGGAATGTGCGTGCCGCCAGAAATGATGATGCTGGCGTTTAAACCCTCGAGTTGGGCGTCAAGCTCACTCACGTGAACTTGCAGGTCGAGCCGTCCGTCTGGGTCGTCGGGCAGTCCATGAAAAAATTTCAGGCGACCACGCGGGGTTTGCAGGCGTTCGACGACTTTGAGTTGGCGCATGTAACGCATTTCGGCTTCGCCAATCTGGGTTTTGGTCCAGACCAGGGTTTGGTCTGCCACGCCAGTTCTGGGTTCAATGTTTTCGGAAAGCTCGAAGGCGATGCGGGCATCGCTGGCGCCCAGGGTCGTCGGGATGTTGTTGTCGCGCATGAACGAGATCACCTCGAGCGGCGATGCGCCGTACCCAACCAAGTCGCCCAGGCAGATCGTGTGGGTCACCCCACGCGCCTGAAATGCCGCCCACGCCGCCTTAAGGGCGTGGATGTTGGCGTGAACGTCGCTCATTACTCCAAGAATCATGCTTTTCATACTGTAACCTAGATTTCAAGCTTGGCGCGGCAGAAAACCGCCCGAGCACAATTCTTTACCCGAGTTCAAGTTAAGCGCTTGTGTTTCACAAGTTCTTTTTGGGCAAATGGTATATTTCCAGCACATGGTTGCTGGTTTTCATCCACTTCAAAGCGTCTCGAGATTCGGGTTGATGGCAGCCTCGAATGTTTAGTTTTTCTTGGCAAGAAGATTCCAGGGCGAAACCGTTCGGCGTGCCGCTGGCATTGCTGGCTGGGTTGGTGCTGGGTTTTACGCACATTCCGTTTATTGCCAGTTGGTTGTCGGTCTTGCCGCTCGCCGCCATTTTTTATCTGATTGCCCGTGAGGACACCGCACGCCTTGCCGCTCGAGCCGCGTTTTTTGCGGGACTGAGCTTCTGGGCGGTGCATCTGTTCTGGTTGCCGCAATCGTTCGCCCAAAACTTTGGTCCGGTCATCTGGGCAATTTTCCCCCTCATCGCACCGCTCGAGGCGGTCATTTTTTGGAGCAGCACCGCCTGGCTGGCGCACCGCATCGCGCGTCAACCCCTGCCGATGCTCGGTTTTCTGGCGGGCGGTTTTGTGCTGATCGAATGGATTCGGGCGAACATGGACGCCATTTCGTTCCCGTGGGGAAACTTTGGTTACAGCCTGCTCGGTACGCCGCTCGCCCAAGTCTCGAGTTTGGGCGGCGTGTACCTGGCGAGTTTGCTGGTGACCTTGCTGGCTGCCGCAATTGCCGCCTTGGCATGGTTTGAGGCTCGAGCCTTGATTGTCATATTGGGGTTCTGGTTGATCGCCTTGGTTTTTGGTTTGACGCGCCCCGCGCCCGTGCTGGCGACCAAAGATGTGTTGTTGGTGCAGCCAAACATCAGCGCCTTGGAAAAATTTACGGGCAAAGTGGTCAACCCGCTCGAGATTCACAGAAATTTAAGCAAACGCGCCAAACCAGGGGCGTTGATCGTATGGTCTGAGGCGGTGGTCAGGCTCGAGGAACTCACCCAACCTTCGTTTCCACCTTACGACCCGACCAAACCCACGCAAAGCACCAAACTGATTCCCGCGCCAAGGTTTAACAAACTCGTGGCTGGCGTTAGAAACGGTTATGTCAACTCGGTGGTCGCCATGCAAAATGGTAGTGCACTTGGCATCAGCACCAAAACCAAACTCGTGCCGTTCTCCGAATTCTTTCCGTTCCGCCAACAACTCGCGTTTATTTACGACCCAATCTTAAGGCTCTTAAACGCCAGCGGCGCGGGCGGTTTGGCGCCCGTGCTTGCCCCAAAAGTTCTCGAGATTGGCGGCGATCAAGTTGGAGCGTTTGTCTGTTACGATTCGATTTTTCCTGCCGTGCCGCGCCTTTACGTGCAAATGGGCGCAACCGTTCTGGTCGAAGCCACCAACGATGCCTGGTTCGGTGGTGGCATTGGCAACGAGCAACATTTTGAGATGGACCGAATGCGAGCCATCGAACTTGATCGGTATTTGCTGCGTGCCGCCAACACCGGCATTTCGGGCGTAATTGACCCGCGCGGCAATGTGATTGTGACCGCACCGCAAAATCGAAAACTGGCGCTCGAGGGCAAGTACGGCTTGCAAAATAATTTGACGTTCTACGCCCGTTT
>CAXTTL010000235.1:0-7515 GCA_964247135.1 uncultured Deinococcales bacterium
CGGTTTTGTCGCCTCGAGAGAGAACAACACCACCGATTTAGCGGTCACGCGTGCCGACCGCGGCGATATTCATGCTGCCGACGGCGCGGTGAGGGCAACCAACCGTAAAGCCATAGAGCTGGTTTATCACGGTGGCGAAGTTAAATTTTTAGACCGCATTGCGCGACTGGCAAAAATAAAATTGCCGCTGCCGACGGTGACCAATAAATTTGAGCCTGCCATTTTAACCAAAGACGTTCCTCAAGACAGTATTTTCCCATTGCAAGAGTGGTTGGCGGGTCAAGAAAAAGTGATCGAGGTTCGCCAGCGGGTCGAAAGGGTTTACCTTGGTGGCATGGCAGGAAATTTGCTTGGTTACATGTCTCAAGCCAGCGCCAATGATGTCGAAGCTGGGGCGGCACTGACCGATATTCTGCCCAAAGCCGGTCTCGAGTTTGGATTGAACGATATTTTGCGGGGGCAAGACGGCATCAAAAATGTTGAGGTCGATGCGGCACGTCGGGTGGTGTCCGAACGAACGGTCAAGGAAGCCGTCAGGGGTAAGACCGTGACCTTAAGCATTATTCCCAAATTGCAACATGCCGCCGAACAGGCAATCGTCGATGCCAAAGAAAAAATAAACAGTTTGAATAAACAACATGGCATACCACCAGTTGAATACGCCCGAGGAGCGATTGTTGCTTTAAATCCAAAGACGGGACAGGTTTTGGCATTCGCAGTTGGACCCAAGTACGATCCCAATTGGTTTTCGGTCAAACCAACCGCCAAAGAAGGCGTCAAAGCCCAACTGGATACCAAATACCAACCGATGTTCAACCGCATGGTCAACGTCTGGTATCCAGGTTCGACCTTTAAGCTCGTGACTGCCAGCATGTTGCTCGAGAATGGTTTTGGAAACCGCAGCTATCAATGCTTCTCGCACTGGTTTTATGGTGGTCGTTTTTGGAAGAACTGGAATCGGGTTCGCAACATGGGTGTCATGGATGCTCGAGCGGCAATCGCCAATTCTTGTAACACCTGGTATTACCAATCGGCAGTCAGTTACGGACCTGAACGTTTTGTCAATGACATTGCCGCACGTGCCAAAGACTTTGGTTTTGGACAATCGAGCGGCATCGAGCTTCTCGGTGAAAAATTTGACGATATTCCAACGGTGGACTCTGAAAAAGCCGATAAAGTTTGGAACAAGGGCGTGGCACTCAATTATGCAATTGGTCAAGTGGTTCGAGCAAACCCTCTTCAAATCGCAAGAATGCTGGCAACCATTGTCAACAACGGCAAACGCCCAGAGCTGACGGTCATCAAAGCCATTGATAATAAGCCTGTGCCACCAAAGCCCATGACCCAAATTTCTGGCAAATACTGGTCAATGCTCAAAGAAGGGATGCTCATGACCACACGTACTGGTACTGCCAAAGAGGTTTTGGGCGCAAATGTCTTTCCGATTGTTACCGCTGGAAAAACTGGAACCGCCCAAACCCCACAAGGCGCCAACCGTGACCATGCCTGGTACATGGGTTATGGTCCTTTCGATAACCCAAACTTGGTCGTGGTCGCCTTTTTCGAGAACGGTGTCGAGGGTTCGGGCGTGGCGCTGCCAGCCGTGAAAAAAGTCATGGCGGCGTACTGGAATATTAAACTGGACAAGCTTGGGCATGTGATTCGTTAACGTTTTGTCTTGGACTGCATCCAAACCTGAGCGGTCTGCCAATCTGGTACACCAAACCCGCGCCTTGCATGGTAAAACCAATTATGAAACTGCGCGGCACCAGTGGAGGCTTGAGCATTCTGCTCGAGCCATCTGACACCAAAGACAGCGTCTCGAGTGCGCTCGAATCTCGTGCTCAACTGCTCTCAGAACGCGTCGAACTCGAGCTTGGGGGCATCATCGCCGGTGATGTGGTACAAACGGTCATGAATGCCATCCTGAGCGCCGGTGGGGTGCTCTCGAGCTTTCGTCCGCCCCGAGGGTCAAATCAAACTACGCCTGCCACCATCGAAACGGTGGTGGCGCAGGTCAACGAAGTGCCATCCAGCGGTCGCACCGAAATCATTGCCCGAACGCTTCGTTCTGGAACGCGCAAAGAAACCCCAGGCAGCGTGATTGTGCTGGGCGATGTCAACTCTGGTGTGGAACTGGTGGCGGGCGGCGACATTATTGTGGTCGGCACGTTGCGCGGTTTGGCGCACGCGGGCGCGACAGGGCGCAAAGACGCCATCATCTGGGCGCAAAAAATTGCCAGCCCGCAAATTCGGATTGGGCAAGCCATCGCTCGGGCGGCGGAAGGCTCGAGCATCAAGGGAATGCAAGCCCGCGAGGGTGATACCGCCGAACTGGCGAAGCTCGAGGGTGACCATATTGTGATTGAACCTTTCAAGGGTTCATGAGACTTGAAATTCTGGATAGTTTGAACCAATATTGACTTTTCTCATGCAGTATTTAGACAACCTTGAATCAGACAAGCCATTTTTAATTTTGGTGCTAGTCTTTTCTTGGAGGCATCCGACCCTCGAGACACAACTGAGGGATTGTTCGGATGAACCACAATGAACGCCTGGAAGTTAAGTCCAAAAATCTTGATCGTCCTCTCGAGCGCACTGCTCTCGAGTTTTGCTCTGGCTGCGCCCTTGAGTGTTTCGGGAACGGTCAAGTCGCAAAACGCAGTGCCAGCCAATTTACGGGTTGGCGTGTTTTTGAGTGACCGCAGCGGCAACCCAAACAAAGAAATCTCGAGTTCTGCGATCACCAACGGTACGTACAGCCTTAGTCTTGCCGAAACCGCTCCGCCAGCCAACGCCCTACAGAATTTGGTTCAAGATTTGCTCGACTGGCCTGGTTTAATCGGTAAAATCAACATCACTGGCAGCGCCCACATTGCCCGTACCGTGGTTCGCGCGTATTTGGACGTGAACAACGAAAAAAGTTTCTCGAGCGGCGATACCCTGTTCGAGGGTTTTGTCACCAAAGGTCGCGGCAGCATCGTGATTGTTTACAGCGACGCCAAAACCCATATCAAGGCAGACCGTGGTTTTGATGTCAGCCTCGAGACGGGTTGGAATTTAATCCAGATCGAATTGGGCAACCCGATCAAGGTGGCTCGAGTCGCCAGCGTCGAGGGTGTACAGATTGAGGTTTTGGCAACACCTGGTTATATTTCGGGTTATTCGCATTCGTTTTGATCTTGGTTTTGAAGCTGGGGCGCAATGCGCTCCAGCTTTTTTAATTCTCGTCCAACACCCAGACTAGATTGCCAGGGTTCAAATCGCTGAAATCAATCCCCGTGTCGAATTGTGGCTTCTCGGGAAAATCTCGGGTATCGACTTTAAAAAGCCGTGTGGTGTTCAAAACCCAGATCGTGTTGTCGGCTGGAAAGGTCGCATCAAGCGGTGAAAGAATGTTTTGAGCGGCAAATTGCGTGTTTCTTTGAAATAAAATGTTATTTGGACGCAAATACAAGGTAAAATTCGAGCTGATTGAAGAACTGAACGCATTGGAACGGATGGTGGTGACTTTTCCGATGGGCAGATCGGTCGCTAAACTTCCAGCCAGTCGCTCGTCACCAAAAGCGATGGTTTTTTGGGTTAAATCCTCGATCACTGGGAACACCTGTCCGCCATTGTTGTCCGATAAACTTGCCAGCAAACCATTTTGAACGATGCTGAGGTCAACTTTTGAACTGGGGTTTGGAAAACTCGAGAAGGTTGGCGGCAATTTTGTATCGTCAGATTTGATGATGTTGGCAATGGCATTGATATCGGTGGCATTTAAATCAAAACTCGAGATTCTGAATTTGCTGCCGAATTCACCCAGAACATATAAACGATTGTTTAAAAGTGCGATTGATATTTCTTTGCTCGTGCCGTCGATGGAGTTGTTCTTGGAAATTTCGACCCTTCTATAAATACTGCCATCAGCAATGTTAAACACCACCACGCGCGGAACCCTTGTGATGTTGTCACCGCAAAGTTTGGAAATATCGTTTGGATTGTCCAGCACAGCCAGGAATCTGTTGTCTTTACTGACCGACAATTGCGTGGGACAAAAAGCGGGATCATCGTTTTTGTCGGCTGGCGTGTATTTAAACTCGAGTTTTTGCGTTAGTTTGTTTGGGTCTTGCACGGTGTTGTTTGCCGAGTGAAGATAGGTCAATTGTTTGACCACCGATTGGCTCGGGACACTGACAAAAACGCTGGGCGAGCCAATCGTTTCGGCTCCATTGACGACATCAAAACCGACCCCTTGCAGTGGAAAGAACGCGCCGCAAGAATTAACTTGATTGCTCGAGCTTGAAAAACGGTTGGGGTCCAAGAGCACCAAACCTGGGTTTTGAGGCACAGCCAATTGCTGACCTGTACAGGGAATATTTTTGGCTGTATCTGGATTGACGCTCAGCACCAAACGCACGGGTGTTCCGCTGTCCTCAAAAGAACCGGTGCAACTCGAGACCAAGAGGATCACGGGTATCAAAAGTAGTGTTCGCATAGCCCCCTCCTTATTTGATGGGATTGATAAAAGGCAAAATTGGAAAACGCAAACCATCTGGGTCGCTGACAATCGCTTTTTGCTCGCCACCAAAAGGCAAAATAAAACTAAAGGTAAAACTCGAGCCTTTTTCTGGGGTGCTGTCAAAGGTAAAACGCAGGGTGTAACAGCACAGGTCAAAGGTCAGAATAAAAACGGGTCGCCAGGTGGTGCGGTACGGTGTGCCACTACCAGTAAAGTTAGGAATCCCATTGGTTTTAGGATCGTCATCAAAGACATAGGTACCTTTCAAAACCACGCTGAAAAACACATCGGGTTTGCTCGAGCCTTCGGAGGCGAAGGCTGCGGTGAACGCCAAGGGATTGAGGTTGAAGGTGTCAAAGAAAACCCCTGCCGAAAGGTTTCTTGAATAGGTGATCGAACCCGAAACGCTGAATCCAGGCACAACATCCCAACCAAATTGCAAGCTGAGGCTCGAGAATCGAAAATCGGACTGGGACACGTCGGGCAACCTGAGTTGAAACCCCAAGGTCAGGTCAAAACTCGAGCCTTGATTTTGGGTGGTCAGGTTGCCATTGAGTCTGGGTTCGTAAAACGCAAACCCTGCCAGGTCGATGTAGCTGGTGAAGTTGAGATTCCAGGTGAACGGCGCATCGCCAGAAACGCTCAGGTTCAAGCTCGAGGGTGGTATTTTTCCAGAACCCGAGGTGCTGGTGTTGCTGTAAACATCTTTGTACGTCCAGGGTTTGAAATCGAAACTGTTGTCAAAACTGACGCTCAGACCGCGCCAGGTCAAACGGGTCGAACCGCGCAACACCGAGAAGGCATTTTTGCCATCATTTCCAGTCACGGTTTGCGGCGGCGTCAGGTTTTGAATCAGGCTAAAAGTGTAAGGGTTGTCGGTATCGCCAAACCGATAACCAAAGGTAAAACCAATATTTTGTACCACCCCATCGGGATTAAGGTCATGGGTGATGTTGAACGAGGAGGTCAACTTGCCGCCGTCACCAGCATAATTCAGGCTGAGTTGGAGCGGCGAAAAGAGGTAAAACAAGCCCCCAACCGTAGGGTTGAGGTACTGCCCAGTCGAAAAGCGAAACGTGATGCCAAACGGTGTGTTGATCGCGCCCCCAATGTTCCAGGCTTGCAAAATCCCCGTCTCGAGGTTGTGCGAGGCGCTCAAGCTCAAGCTGCCAAAACTGGGCGTAAAATTCAGGCTGAACTGCGCGGCATCAAACTTGGGCGCTCGAGTGGCGGTCACGCTGAGGCTTTGTGAGGCAGTGAATGAAAGCCAAGTGGCGGGTGTCACGGTCAACCCGATCCCCGACCGAAGTGTGGCTTCACGGTTCGAGACGCTGTCAAAACCAAATGGACTCTCGCCGGTGGTTTCGCTGTAATCGGCGTTAAAATCAACTCGAGCCACGTCCTTAAAAATACTTTGCGAGAACCTGGTGGTGAACTGGTAATCGACGCTGCGTTCAAATTCGCCAGTGGGGTTTAATTTTTCGCTGTCCGAAGTGCCATTTGGGTTTTGGGTGGTGTAATAACGCCCCTCAAACCTGAAACTCGCGCTCAAAGTTCCGCCCTCCCAAGGGTTAAGGGTCAGCCCGACACCGTACTTGAGGTCGAGTTTGCCTGCCGTGACCAAACCTGTGAGCGGGTCTGCGGCATAACGGGCGCTGCGGTTGATGCGATTGTACGGCGCGGTAATCATGCCCAAACTGACCGAGAAATTTTGTGCGGTCAAACCACCAAACTTGGGCAACAACGAATCCTTGGCGCTAAAGCGCAACTCTGGAAAGAACAAGGTGTTGCTGGGCACGTAAATCGAATTTGGAAAGGTCGGTTTGAGTGGATCAATCGTGACCGAATTGAGGTCACGATTGAGAAAATAATTTGAGATTTCAAGTTCAATAGCATAAGCGTTGGTGTCCAAATTGAATTTCGCACCAAAATCTGTGCGGCGTTGCGGTCCAGTTAAGCCGCGCAAATCTTCACTGCGGGTAATGCCCTCATCGACCCTCGAGAGGCTAAAACTGTACCTGACGCTGGGCAGGGCATCTTCTGGGTCGGCGCCAGGAGTGATGTCAAACGAACCGGCAGACTCGAGCCTGTACGCCAAGGGTGCGCCCAAGGTGGTGCCAGTGGGTGGAGGCAATGCCAAAAAGAATACCCTGGATTTGTTGATGCCGCCAAACAGATCAAATAACGTCCAATCCACACCAACGCCAAAGGCTGGATTGCGGTTGCCGTAATAACGCAGCAGTGTAAAACCAAGTCCAAAATCGCCGGTGGTAAACGGTAAATCCAGTTCGACATTGGGCAGGCTTGTATCGGTGGTTGCATTGCCACTGCCGCCCACACTAAAATCGCCAATTCTAAAAACCCAACGCGGTTGACGGCTCGGTTCGGACAGCAAGACCACCATTACGGGCAAATACAAAATCGGTTCGCCCGCAACCAAAATAATCACATCTCGAGCGATCAGTCGATCTCCAGGAAACAGCGTTAGACTGCCCGCCTTAAAACCGTAAGCGTCGCCGACCTTGCCGCACCTCGAGCACGGCGAAAAATACCCGTTTTTGACCTCGAGCTGCCCAGGCAAGCGTTCGACGCTGATGCCGACCACGTCGATGTCGGTGGTGGCAATCAGCACGTCCACACCCTCGAGCGAATTGTCGCTGGTGTCCACCACAAAATCGTTGCCCGCGATGGTTTCCTTCTCGCCGCGCAATACGCCCTGACCGACAATGTAAAGCTTGCGCCGCGTTTTGTTAAATTCGATGCGGTTCGCCTCGAGTTCGTCCTTGTCGATCCGCACAATGGCGGGTTTGCCAGTAATAATCACGTACTCCTCGACCTTGCCGTCAGGCGTGGTGACATTGCGAAGCTCGAGCCTGTCGGCTTGCAAGATTTCAATTTTCTGGGCGAAGGCAGGGCTTGAAAAGCAGAGCAATGCCAAAAAAAACAGGAGGAATCGCGAGAAACCAGGATCGGGAGGTTGCCTTGAGCAGGCGGGCGGCAAGGGCAGG
>CAXTTL010000236.1:0-7470 GCA_964247135.1 uncultured Deinococcales bacterium
GACAACGGCGGTTCCCTCCTCGAGCGGTGCGCCGAGTTCTGGGACTTGGGGCGATGTGATTTTAAAAGCCAAACCGCAACTGAAAGCCTTCCTGCGCGAAGCCCAACCCAACGTTGGCGACAATGTGCTGGTCTTGACTTACGGCGCGAAGCACAAATGGCACGCCGATCAGGTCGCCAGCAAGCTCGAGGAACTGAGCGGCATTGTCAAGAACGTTTTTGGCGATCATTTCGCGCTCGAGTTGGTCTTGCCTGACGGTTCAAAAAAAAACTCGGGACCTCGAACTGAACCTGCACCGGTAGCGCCTCGGGTTGAAACCGTCACTCGAGCCTCGGAGGTTGTGGCTGGAGTGTTGGATTCAATCGTTGTTGAATCTCGAGCATCACAAATGCACTCAACCCTCGAGCCAAGCCAAGACGATGTGGTGCTCGAACCTGCGCGGATGCAGCTTGAACCTGAAAGCCTGGGGCAAGTCATCACGCAAAGGGTCACACCCGCTTTTGTGGAAGGTGGCACGATCACCGTCACGCATTCGAGCATTCCGGCGACGCTCGAGTTTGAAGCGCTCGGGGTGGCAAATCCAGAGCCGAATTTGTTCGAGATTTCACCGTCAGAACCTGACCCAGAACCCGCCCTGCTCGAGACGCCAACCCTTTTGGAAATACCGCTTGAAGCCAACAACCTCGAGTCCACCCCAGTTGAGGATTCGGATTTTGCGCCTTGGCTCGAGACTGAAGGCACAGGTTTGGCGGTCACCAGCATCGAGGTGCTCGAGGATGCCGCGCCGCTCGAGGCGTTCGGTTTGGATTTGGGCGATTTGGACGCGCCTGTCATTCAGGCGATGGGAATTCCAGCGTTAAAGGGACATCCGACGTACCAGAAAATGGCAAAACTGTTTAAGCATCGCGTGCGCGAGGCGGGTTTGCCCGAGGTGATTCAAACCCCAGGGGTGATTGCCGCGCCAGTTGTGGAAGAGAGTGAAGTTTGAAATTTTTTGTTCTGCTGATTTTTTTGTGGTGCTCGAGCGGCTTGGCGGCATCTGGAAAACTGGAGTTTTCACCTGGCATCAGTGATGATCGCGGTTTGGTGGTGCAAGCCAAAACCAGCATTGAAGCTCGAGTGACCACCGACATTGCCAACATCAACCATGCCAGTTTGAACATCACACGGGGCGGGCGGGCGTTGGGAGATTTTCCACTCAAGAAAAACGGTCATGTTTGGAGCACGAATTTAAAGCTCGAGTTTCCTGGGGCGCATATTTTAACGATTCGTTTGTTTGAAGGCAGCAAAATTTGGTCGGCGGCATCGGATTTGACGGGTATCGAGAGCACTGTGGCAAAAAATGCTGTCGCAAGCGGCGATCTCGAGTTTTTGGTGACCACGGGCAAAGCGGGAGGCGATGCCAGCCCAGCGTTTGGCTTGCTGGCATTGTTTGGGCTGATCACATTGGTGTTTTTAGGCACTCGGGTTTTTGGGAAAACGGTGAAATCATGATTGAACGCTCCAGCACAGAAGAAATAACGGAAGTTTTAAAAACCGCCAAAACCATCGCGGTTTTGGGCATCTCGAGCGACGCCAAAAAACCTGGATTTTACGTGCCTGATTATTTGTTCACGCACGGTTACAGAATCATTGGCGTCAACCCAGAACTGAGCCGTGGTTCGGTCAAGCTCTTTGGTGAGCGCGTCCGCGCCAGCTTGTCCGAAATTGATGAACCCGTAGACGTGGTCGATGTCTTTCGCCGTCCAGATTTGCTCGAGGCTCATTTGAGGGACTTGTTCGCCATGCAGCCAGCCCCCAAGCTTGTTTGGTTGCAGCAAGGCATTCGCAACGCGAATTTTGCCAAAGCGGTCATGGCTGCGGGTATTGAAATGGTTCAGGACCGTTGTATGCTCGCCGACCACCAAAATTTGGGAATCTAAATGGCATTTTTGACGTGAGGCTTGCAAATTTGCTAGGGTACACTTGAAAAGATATCGATGCTTGACAGGCGTTTATTTTCAAACCTGTGGAAATTTCCCATTTCAAATCGATTTTTGTCGCATAATGGTGTGATTGCACAACGCTAGTACAAAAATCTGAAAGTGTGCAACACTTTCAGATCGAAGCGAGAAGGATAAAAGTGATGTTATGGAAGGCGCGGAGCTTATTGGAGCGAAGCGGAAATAAGGGTAGCGACTGAAGATAACATCACTAGACCCGTGTCGAAAATGGTTTCGGGGGTTACAGGAGGCTAGACATGCCAGCATTACCAATCGGGGATCGTCGTCTTGGCGCGATTTTATTGCAACTGGGTTTTATCAGCGACACCGACATGCAAAAAGCCATCGAGCGGCACGGCGAAATTGGCGGACGGCTGTCGGACATCCTGATCGAATCTGGAACCGTCACCGAACGCAAAATCGCTCAAGCCATCGAGGATGAACTTTCTTACCCACTTGTTAACCTGCTGGCGCTCGAGCAAAAACCGATGCCCGAAGTGACGGCGCTTATTGAGGGTGAAAAAGCCACCGAGTTGCAGGCGTTTCCCTTCAAGCTCGACGATGACAAACTGAGCGTGGCGTTCGTTGACCCGCTGAACACGATGGCGGTCGAAGGCATCGAGGACGCCACCGGTTTTGTGGTGATTCCCTATCAGGCGCTGCGCGACCAGATGCGCTGGGCAATCGCAACCTACTACCCAGAGCTGGGTTTGGAAATTCCAGATTTAAACAAGATCGCCAACCCAGAGATGGAACGGCTCGGACGGCGTTTGGTGACGCAGGGCTATGTCAACGAAAGCCAACTCGAGGATGCGCTGGCGCAACAAGAACCTGGCGGCGATCAAATCGGCAAAATTTTGATGGGCATGGGCTTTCTAAAAGAAAACGATTTGTTCCGCACGCTCGCCGAACAAAACAACATGCCCTTTATCGAAGACACCGGCAAGCTCGAGATTCCCGATGAAGTTTCGAGTTTGCTGCTTCGGGCGGACGCCGTCAAATTGCAAGCCGTGCCAATTCGAGCCGACGGTCACGAGATCGTGATTGCCACCACCGATCTTAAACGTCACGCCGAAATTCAAAATTTGTTCACCAAACCCGTCAAGTTCACGATGATCGCCCCCAGCGAACTCGAGGCGCTGGTCGAACGGGTTTACGCTCAAAAAGGGCGTTTGGGTGAGGCACTGGTGACCAGCGGCAAGGTCAACCGCGAACAACTGGCGGAGGCGTTAAAAGTTCAACGCAAATCTGGGCGCTCCAAACCCCTGGGTGAGGTGCTGATCGAAATGGGTTTTGTCACCAACGACGAGGTCGATAGAGCTTTGGACAAGCAGCGCAAAGGTGGCGGACGGCTCGAGGATACGTTGGTGCAATCGGGCAAGTTATCCCCAGAGATGCTTTCCAAAAGCTTGGCGGTGCAATTGGGCTACGACTTTATTGACCCCAGCGCCAAACCCGCCGACCCCAGTGCCCTGCCGCTGATTCCTGAGGCGCAGGCGCGGCGTTACACCTTGTTTCCGTACAAACTCGAGGGTAACGTTTTGATCGTGTTGATGAAGGACCCGCGCAATGTTTTCGCGCTCGACGATTTGCGCCTGATGACTGGACGCGAGATCAAACCAGCCGTTGCCACCGAAAAAGACATTCAAAAATTGATTGATCGGTACTATGCCACAGGCACAGATGTTGACGCACTGAACAAAGAACTCTCGGCGTTGGGGCGCAACGATAAAGAAGAAGTCACCAACGACTCAAGCCTTGACGACAACGCGATTGTGCGCACCGTGGACAACATCATCCGCGAGGCGATTCTGGCGGAGGCATCGGACATTCACATCGAACCGGGCGAAACCAGCGTGACCGTGCGGATTCGGGTCGATGGATCGCTCAGAAAGTACATGGAACTGCCCAAAGCCGCCGCGAACAGCCTGGCGGCGCGTATTAAAATCATGGCGCAACTCGATATTGCCGAGCGCCGCGTGCCGCAAGACGGACGCATTCAATTTCGCAGCCGCAACATTGCCACCGATTTGCGGACCAGCACGCTGCCCGTGCGCTTTGGCGAAAAGATCGTGATGCGTATCTTGCAAAAAGCCAGCAACATCCCCGAAATTGAACAACTCGGCTTTAGCGATTACAACATGGGCGTCTACGCCGATTTGATCGAAAAACCATACGGTATTTTCTTGGTGACCGGTCCGACGGGTTCTGGTAAATCGTACAGCACCTTTGCGACCTTAAAACGGATTGCTCGCCCCGACGTCAACGTCTCCACCATCGAAGACCCAATCGAGTACGAAATTCCTGGCATCAACCAAAGCCAGGTCAACAACGCCGCAGGCATGACCTTTGCCAGGGCATTGCGGGCTTTTTTGCGTCAAGACCCAGACATTATTATGGTCGGTGAGATTCGGGACACCGAAACCGCCAAGATTGCCGTCGAAGCCGCCCTGACGGGTCACTTGGTGATCGGAACGCTGCACACCAACGACGCCGCCGGTGCGGTGGTGAGGCTCGAGGAGATGGGTGTCGAAGCCTTCAACGTTTCCGCCGCGTTGGTCGGCGTGCTCGCGCAGCGTCTGGTGCGTAAAATTTGCAAGGATTGCAAAACCGAAATGGCAGCCGACCCCGACGTTCTGCGCCGTTTGGGCGTGACCGATGACGAACTGAAGGGCGCAAAACTTTATAAAGGCGCGGGTTGCGACAAGTGCGGCAACTCTGGATACAAAGGACGCATGGCGATTCATGAACTGATGATCGTCAACGACGATGTGCGCAACGCGATTATTGCCGGTAAAACCAGCACCGAGATCAAGGACATTGCCAGAACCAAAAGCGGAATGCGCACCCTTTTGATGGACGGCATCGAAAAAGCCATGCAGGGTTTAACCAGTCTCGAGGAGATTTCGGGTTCGGTCAGCAGCGAATAACCCAAGAAATTCGGACTTTACGGTTGCCCTGCTGTTATGGTCAAGAAGACTACAGATACAGCGCCTTGCACAATGTTTGACGCTTCGCATCGAACATTGGCGACCAGAGGGAGTGGCAAAAGTACGGAATCAACGAGGTTAACGGAGTTGTGGAGCGAAGCGGAATAACGGAGTGTTCTCGTTAATTCCGTATCAAATCAATGACATCATTTCAAGTTCCCAGCACCACACGCACTTGATGGGTCAAACCGTCATCGATCAGCCCGAAGCTCGAGTCAGGTTGCGCTTTTCCGTCAAGCTCGAGGAGTTTGACGCCGCTGCTGACGTGTTGCGGGTTCTGGATTTTGATCTCAAAACGCGCCGAACCAAAAACGAGGTTGATCTGGTATTCGCTCCAAGTTTCGGGAATGCAGGGCTTGATGGTGACGGTGTCGCCGCGCCGCAACAAGCCCAGAATCGACTCGAGTCCGGCGCGGTACATCCAGCCGCTCGAGCCGGTGTACCAGGTCCAACCGCCGCGTCCGAGGTTGGGCGGCGTGCCGTACACGTCGGCTGCCAGAACGTAGGGTTCGACTTTGTAGCGTTCGACGTCGCTGCGCGTGTGGTTGTGGTTGATCGGGTTGAGCATCGAAAAAAGCTCGAAGGCTTTGTTGCCCTGTCCGAGCATGGCAAACGCGATCACCGACCAGACGGCGGCGTGGGTGTACTGACCGCCGTTCTCGCGCACGCCAGGCAGATAACCTTTGATGTAACCAGGGTCATGTTCGGTGTTTTCAAACGGTGGGTCGAACAACAAGATCATGCCGGGTTCAGTTTTGATCAGGCGTTGCTGTACCGATTGCATGGCGCTTGCGGCTCGAGTGGGGTCGCCAGCGCCAGAGATCACCGCCCAGGACTGCGCGATGGAGTCAATCTGGCATTCGTCGTTGCTGCTCGAGCCGAGCGGCGTGCCGTCGTCGTAGAAGGCGCGTTTGTACCAGGCGCCGTCCCAAGCTTCAGCCTCGAGCGAGGTTTTGAGTTTGCTGGCATGTTCTCGCCAAATTCGGGCGCGTTCTGTTTCGCCTCGGGTGTCGGCAATTTTTGCCCAGGCTTCCAGGTTGGAATGCAAAAACCAGGCGAGCCAAACACTTTCGCCTTTGCCGTCCTTTCCAATGCGGTTCATGCCGTCGTTCCAATCGCCAGAACCGATCAACGGCAGACCGTGAACCCCAACGTTCAGGCTGTAATCGAGCGCTCGAGCGGCATGTTCAAAGATGCTTGCCTGCAAGCCTGAGACGGCTGGATTGAAATACGAATCTTCATGTCCGGGCATCAGGCGTTCGCCTTCAATAAAATTGGCTGTTTCATCGAGGATGCTGGCATCCTGCGTGACCTCGAGATAATGCGAGACGGCATAGGGCAGCCAGATCAAATCGTCGCTGATGCGGGTGCGCACGCCGCGTCCACTCGGCGGATGCCACCAGTGTTGTACATCGCCCTCGAGAAACTGCCGACTGGCGGTGCGAAGAATTTGTACCCTTGCCAGATCGGGTTTGATGCCAGCCAGCGCCATTGTGTCTTGCAGTTGATCGCGGAAACCAAACGCGCCGCCCGCCTGATAAAAACCCGTTCGGGCGTAAATGCGCGAGGACAAGGTTTGGTACGGCAACCAGCGGTTGAGCATCAGGTTCATGGCTTGGTCTGGGGTACTGACTTGCACCAGCTCGAGGGTTTGCCGCCAGTGGCGTTTGACCAGCTCCAAGATGGCACCGATGTCCGACCCGCGATAACGCTCGATCAATGAAATTGCCGATTCTCGAGATTCGGTTTCGCCCAACACAAACACGACCTCGATGCGCTCACCAATGCCAAGGTCAATGCTGGTTTGCAGGGCGGCGCAGGGGTCAAAGCCCGCGCCCGCCCTGCCGCTCAGTTTGCCGCCGGCTTGCAGCGCCGCAGGATGCTCGAGGCTGCCGTGACGCCCGATAAATTCTGTACGGTCACAGGTGAAACGCATGGTCTTGCCATTTTGCCATTGCACCATCAGGTCGGCGAAGGCGCTGCGGTTGGCAAATTCTTCGCTCCAGGGGTTGCGGGCAAAAAGCGCTTTGGTTTTTTCGTCCTGTTCGGTGATGATGTACGGGGCGCTGGCTTCGCGCCTGACCCCCAGCACCCACTCGAGGTAAGCCGTGATGGAAAGTTTGCGCGGCTTGCCAGACCTGTTTTCAATAATCAACCTCGAGAGTTTGACCGGATCGTCAATCGGCACAAATTGCGTTAGCTCGAGTTGCAAGCCGTGGGTTTCGTGGGCAAAGCTGCTGTAACCCTGACCGTGGCGCACGGTGTAGGTTTCAGAAAATTCGCGGGTCGGCAAGGGCGTGGCGCTGAACACCTCGAGCGTCTCCTCGTCACGGACATAGATCACCTCGCCCATCGGGTCACAGACTGGATCGTTCGACCAGGGTGTGAGCTTGTTCTCGCGGCTGTTCTGCGTCCAGGTGTAACCCGAACCGAGTTCGGACACCGTAAAACCGATGTTCGGGTTGGCGATCACATTGATCCAGGGGGCGGGCGTCCAG
>CAXTTL010000237.1:0-7456 GCA_964247135.1 uncultured Deinococcales bacterium
AAGAAGTGTAAATGAGCATCCTTAAATTTTGTGGACACTTGTGCGACACTTTTTAGACAAGGCAGAACTTTTGCGTTGCTTTGCAGTATTTCACGAGCAAAATTTGAGAAGTTGGGTTCAATCAAGACATGATTTTCGATCCGTTTTTTTGAGGTTTTTTAAAAGTGTCCGTAAAGTGTCCGCCCGTTTTTTGAGATCATGAGGTATCTTATGGACAATAATGATTGCCAAAAGCGAACAATTTAATCAGGACATCAAATCTGACAATCTTCCATTGCCAGACCTTGAATCCCCACGCGCTTTTGATGAATGGCGGCGAACCATGCTTTCGGTTGGATGGATTCGAGATGATCTGGTCAATGCCCTCATGAGCTTGCAAACGCCAATCGCGGCAACTCGAGCGGCGCAGCTTGTGCTCGTGCAACCTGAGCGAGCCAGAGCATTTTGTGCTTTGGGGTTAACGGCTTCTGACCGAGGTGCATACTTGCTGGCAAAAGTTGTGTTGCTTTCGGTTGATATTATTCGTGCGTACACAGACTTGGAAAACCCATTGCAAACAGTTGAAACACCCATTATGTTGCTCGAGGGAATCATTCGGGATATTCAACATGGTGAAAATTCTTATTTACACCAAGAAGCATTGGCTCGAGCACATGGCATTATGGTGAATGCTTTGTTTATCCGAGACGATTTTAGAGCAGCTTTATATCATGTTTCCGAAGCTGAGGTTTTGGCAACTGCACTTGGGATTATGACAGTAATGGTTTCTGCTCGATATCAACGTGCGGGCATTGCTTTTTATCTAGGGAATATGGATGACGCGGTTTCTATGTATAAACAAGTCATTCATGATCCGCACTCAAGCGCTGTCCAAATAAGTCGTTCTGTAGATGCAATGGCTAAAGCAATCTTTTATCAAGGCGATGAGGATAATCTTGAACTGTTGCTTCGTGAGCAGGAGAACTTGCCCCGAGAAGAGGTCATTTTGCTGCGTTTGTGTAGTTTGCGAAATACGGTTTTAGAATTTGAAAAAGATAAAGATACAAATGAAGTCAATATTGAGGCGCGAATCTGGAAAATTATCGCCAATTCGCAAGAATTTTTATCAGATCAAAGTTATGCAGAATATGGGAAAGCCTGCAAGTTACTTTTGCCAATGATTAATACCTCGCATGGAGTCATAAAAATATCACGCAAATCAATAGCTGCTTTCTTGCATCTGAAAATTGGTAATATTACTGGAGCAAAAGCCCGAGTTTCAAACCTAGAAGAAACTGAAAACATGCCTTTTGGAGTGCGGTTTTTTAGTCTTATTGTAAAACTTGAAGTGCTCATTCATGATCTACCGAGCACTGCCTCGGAAATCCTTTTAATTCTCGAGGTTGCTGTTTCTTTATTGGCTTTGATTCCGTCAAATATTCTTCGTCAAATTATTTTAAAAACCCAATTGCTTCTTCCTTTAGGATTGGCACTTATCTCTCGTCACCCAAACTGCCCTGATGCAGTCTCGAGCGTGGGGAATGAAAGTATTTTGCGCTTTAAAGAAAAAAAAATAACGGTTTATGGCTCTTCTGGTATCCGTCCTGCTCAGGCAATCGCATTTATTTTGCAAGATTTTGGTTTTTTATTTGATATTCCAATGGATGGCAGTGGTCAACGTGATGGTTTAACCAAGGCATTAAACCGTAAATACTTTAATCGCACAGTCTGGTACAGACCTGTGAGTGCAGTCCGACTTGCTTGGGTTCTTTTGTGTTGTGCAGATGTGGTCGAAGGAAATCGAAATTATCGTTGGGTACTCAGGGTTGCCCAAGAACTTGAAGTTCAATATGGATTTAAACCAAAAACTCAAAAACTTGAAAAAGACGAAAATTTTGATCGAATTATTGAAACCATATTCGAGCTTGATCGAGGAACTTTAAAGCCAGAGATAGCAGCAAAGCTGCTTTTTGGAGATCGGTGGCAAGTATGAAAAAAGTAATGAAATGGTTGGTACTTGGAATGTTCGTTTCGTCATCTATTGGCTCTGCTATTGTGCAAACAAAACCAGGCAGTGATAATCCACCACCACCAAAAGGAGGAGCAGGCTGTCGAAGTGCAATAGAGAGAAGCAATGTGTGTTAAATTAAATGAAAAACTTTAAGCATTGCTTAATAATAGTTTTGGTTCTGTTATCTATGGTATCTGCTGGACCATCACTTCCAATATTTTTAACAGATGCGAATGCTGTGATTCTCAATCAATATGTAAATACTCGGAATATTGATTTGGGGAAATGGTCTGTCAACTTACGACAAAAAGCGTTATCAGGTTGCCGTAATAAGTGTAATGAGGAAGTTATTGAAAATATTTTGGTAGATGAGGTTCGCCGAATTGGCGACCCTCATTTTGAAGTGCTTAATTATGGTAGTACACGAATTGAAGATTCTTTTCCTGTTGGAGATGCTCATCATCCGACTAGTTTTGGTTTTATCTTAGAACGCGATCAATCCGATATTATTGTTCGGTATGTCCATTTGGGTATGGCTGCCGCAAGTGAGTTTCAAGTTGGGGATCGGATTCTTTCCGTTAGTGGTGTTTTGGAGAAAGGTACTCCTAGTGTTTCTGGACAAAAAGCTTTATTGGCAATCGCAAATGCAGAGCAATTTGAACGAGGTTTGAAATTTAAATATTTACGTGATGGTAAGTTAAAAACGGTTGTACTTTTTCCCGACGGTGGCAATTGGGAGTCAAACGGCACAATGTTAGACAATAAAGTATTGTGGTTGCGCCTTACGAACACCTCTGAAGATGATAATGCGGATCGAATCGTTCATGACGCAATTCGGACTGCAAAAGCAGATGGTTTGAAGGGGGTTGTGCTTGATCTTCGATACCGATCAGGTGGTGATCCATTTACAGAATTAAATATTGTAGGTGCTTTCACACCATTTATAGGAAGTAAATTGTGTGACAATAAGCGAATCTGTATTGATTACAGTTTTAAAGCTGGTGCACATGAATACTTTAATCATAAAACAGGGGAACACTCCACTGAATATTTCGAGAATCCATCACTTTGGGACGGACCTTTGGCTATACTCACATCGAAGTACACTTTTAGCGGTGGCGAAAATGTGGCGAATATTTTGCAAGGCTTAAAGCGTGCCAAAGTCCTTGGTGAAGAAAGTGGAGGTGGTGCGGGTGTGACGGGCAACTCTTTCGATGTTCGGTATTCACAGAAAACCCAAACTCAAACCATCATGTTTATTCCTCAGTATCGGCATTACGATCTTGTCACCTTTGTCGCCCGTCCTTTAAAAGTCATCCCCGATCAACTCGTGCCAATAGACCTCGAAAAACTCAAAGCTGGGCGCGACAATCAACTCGAGGCAGCCATAGAAGAACTTGGTATCAAGTAAAACTCTTGCCATGACTGTCAATTTCGAGCAACAAAAAACCCCGCCGTGTGCGGGGTTTCTTGATCGTAAAACGCACCTGACGGGCACGGTCGCTTCTCGAGTCTTGCTTTTGGCTTACAGACCGAAGTAAGCGCGGTTTTTAGCAATAAAGCTGGTTTGATCGGCTGGGGTGTCTTCTTCTGGGTAGATCGCACTGACAGGGCAAGCTGGGACGCAAGCGCCGCAATCAATGCACTCGTCTGGGTGAATGAAGAATTGATCGTCACCTTCGTAGATGCACTCGACTGGGCAAACTTCGACGCAGGCGCTGTCTTTTGTTCCGATGCAGGGTTGTCCAATGATGTGAGCCATGATATTTCCTCCTTGGGTACTGTGTTCAGTTTAGCAGATTCTCGAGCTGACTCGTGGGCATTTCGTCCTGAGTTGTTGTCAGTATGGCAAACAGTTTTGTTTGCGTCAAGCACAGGTGTTCTTTAACTTTAAAGTCCGAGTAAAACAGTCGGATTTACTTTGGCTTTAAGAATGCATTCTGAGGTGCAGCATCCCAAGCTGGGTTTGGTTTAGCCTGAACCCGTGCAGCACATTCTGATTCTTGGCGATCAACTTAGTCTCGAGGTGTTCGGGGCGTTCAATCCTGATAGCACGCAGTTTTTGATGCTCGAAAGTACAGCTCGAGGGCGAACGTATGGTTTTCACAAGCAAAAACTGGCGTTGGTCTATGCCGCCATGCGGCATTTTCGGCTTGAACTCGAGGCTCGGGGTTTTGAGGTCCATTACCACCGTTGCGAGGCGTTTGCGGATGGTTTGGGGGCGCATTTTAGCGAATTCCCGAAGTGTGATCTTGGTTTGATGCAGCCCAACGATTTTGGCGTGTTTGAAGGTTTATCTGAGACGGTCACGCAACTTGGGGGCAAACTCGAGGTGCTACCGAACCCATTGTGGCTTTCGAGCAACGATGATTTTGATGCTTGGGCAAAGGATAAAAAAGAGTGGCGCATGGAATTTTTTTACCGCGAAATGCGCAAAAAAACGGGCTGGCTGATGGATGGTGCGCAACCCGTGGGCGGAACTTGGAATTTTGATGCCGACAACCGTCAAGTTCCCAAACCAGGGCATGTCTTCCCCGAAAAGCTCGAGTTTACGCCCGATTCCATCACATTCGAGGTGCTGAATTGGGTGAGAGAGACGTTCAAGACGCATCCTGGCAGCTTGGAAGGTTTTTACTGGGCGGTCACTCGAGATCAGGCTTTGCAAGCTTTAAACCATTTTCTCGAGCATCGGCTTGCCAGCTTTGGACCCTTTGAAGATGCGATGGTTGAGGGCGAAAATCAGCTTTATCACAGCTTGCTTTCGCCAGCCGTCAACATCGGTTTGCTGTCCGCCAAGGAAGTGTGTCTTGCGGCGCTCGGGTTTGCGGCAAATCCCGATAACAACGTGCCGATTCAGAGCATCGAAGGTTTTATCAGGCAAATTCTGGGTTGGCGCGAATTCATGCACCACGTGTACCGCCGTCAAATGCCCGCTTTGCGGCTCGAGAATCAATTGAATGCAACTCGCAAATTGCCAGACTTTTACTGGACGGGCAAGACCAAGATGCGCTGCGTCTCGAGTGCCGTCACCCAAGTGCTCGAGTCGGGTCACACACATCACATTCAACGCCTGATGGTGCTGGGGAATTTCGCGCTGCTGGTTGGGGTTTCCCCGCAAGGCATCAACGATTGGTTTCTCAGCATGTACGTTGATGCCTTTGACTGGGTCGTGACCCCAAACGTGATTGGCATGAGCCAGTACGCCAACGCGGGAGGTTTCACCAGCAAGCCTTACATTGCGGGTGGGGCTTACATTTCGCGCATGAGCAACCACTGCCAAAGCTGCACCTTCAATCCCAAATTGACCTCGGGCGAAACCGCCTGTCCTTTTTCGAGTTTGTACTGGGATTTTATCGGGCGGCATCTTGAGACCTTCAAAAACAATCCGCGCATGGGCATCCCGATTTCAAACTGGAACAAACGTGACCCAATTGAGCGCCAAGCGATTCTCGAGCGCAGCCGAGAGGTGCTGGCTTTACTTGAACAGAACCTTTTGTAAAATACCTCATGGCGCAAATCAAACTCCTTCCCGATCAGTTTTACGCCCAAACCCGAGCCGAATGGCGGGCTTGGCTGCTCGAGCATCATGGTCAAAGCACTGGTGTGAAGTTGGTGTTCGACAAAAAATCTTCGGGTTCGCGCCTTTTGTCTTACAACGATCAAGTCGAGGAGGCGTTGTGTTTCGGGTGGGTGGACAGCAAACCAGGCAAGTTCGACGAGCACCGTTCGATCTTGTATTTTTCGCCGCGCAAAGCCAAATCGGGCTGGTCAAAACCCAACAAGGAACGCATTGCACGGCTGCTCGAGCTGGGTTTGATGATGCCCGCAGGTTTAGCCAAAATTGAAGCTGCCAAAAAAGACGGCTCCTGGGAAAAACTGGACGGCGTTGAAGCCCTCGAGATACCAGATGATCTGCAAAAAGCGCTGGTAGGATTCTCGAGTGCCGCAGCCAATTTTGAAGCTTTTCCGAAATCAGCCAAAAGCGGTATCTTGCAGTGGATTGTGCAAGCCAAAAAACCCGAAACTCGAGCCAAGAGGATAGAGGAGACGGCGCGTCTTGCGGAGCTGAATGTTCGGGCGAATCAGTGGCGGCAGTAGACAGAGAAACCTGTTGCTTGAGGGCTTGACAAATATAATTAACTGCTTTACTATTAACGTATGGAGGAGATGTAGACATGACCCAAAACTTTTTCCTCAATCGCCTTCCAGAGCACGAAACCAATCAACGCCTCGCTGCGGAATATACCGAAATGGATGTCGGCGCCATCGAAACGGTCATGCAGCTTTTGCTTGTTTCCAAAAACACCTCCAGCGTCTATACTGCTTTTTTTAATCAATACGGTCTTTCAGACGGAAAGTTCGCCGTGCTTGCCGTGCTCGACGAACGACCACGCCAAGCGATTGCACCGTCTGTTTTGGCAGATCGGATTGGAGTCAGCCGCGCCGCCGTGACCGGAATCATCGATGGTCTCGAGGTTTCTGGCTTGGTCAAGCGCCAAGATGATCCAAATGATCGCCGCATGATGGTGATTGAACTGACAAAAGCGGGAATTAAATTGCTCGAGACCATGATGCCAGAACATTACCGCCGAACCGCCATGCTAATGTCCAGCCTGACCACCATCGAGCGCAGCTTATTGCGTTCGTTGCTCGAGAAGATTCAGAACGGTTTGACTGGACTTTGAGAGGAAGTGTTTTTCTTTACCAATATAGTTAATCAATTTACTGTCAGGAGGTGTACTTCTAACCCGCAAGCCATCATTCCCCTCACCCACACGCCGAGCGACCAAGCTCGAGACTCAGGAGGCAGATCATGAAATTCGGATACACCATCATTTTTGTCGAAGACATTGCCAAAACCGTCGAATTCTACCAAAACGCTTTCGGTCTTGAAACCCAAATTGTGACACCCATGTTTGCCCAAATGAAAACGGGCGAAGTCTCACTCGCCTTCGGCGCAAATAGCAACGAACGCCATGAACTTGCTGGTGTAATCGATTTTCGTGACAACAATCCCAGTCAAGACCCTGCTGGTCTTCAGATTTCATTTGTCAGCGAAAATGTCGAAGCCGATTTTGCTCGAGCCATCAACGCTGGTGCAAGCAGTGTAATCGAACCGAACGTCAAACCCTGGGGTCAGACCGTCTCGAGGGTACGCGATTTAAACGGTGTACTGGTTGGCATTGTCAGCGCACCAACGTTTTAGTCCGAGCAGCACTACAAAAAAGCGCATCTCGAGTTCGATCACCTCGAGATGCTGTCAGTTTGAGGCTCATTGCTACGAACTCACCGCATGACCATCGAGACTTGCCGCCTCATGCCCACCAAAATCCGCGCCCGTTTCCACGCCCTCCAGCGAGACATCGGGGAACATTTCGGCAAACAAGATTCTTAAACCCTCAAGCGTACTGACCTGTACGGCTCGAGCACGAACTTGACTCGCGCCAGGAAAACCTTTGAAGTACG
>CAXTTL010000238.1:0-7422 GCA_964247135.1 uncultured Deinococcales bacterium
CTTTGGTCACCAAACGGTTTGAGCCAAGATGCCGAAATTGGGCTTCATAACATCGCTGCGGAAAGCAATCCAGTACAGACTTCCACCTGAAAGCGGCGGTCTTTTCGGGGGGTGATGCTCGAGTGGGATGTTGACGCGATTCCGCCAAAAATCCACTCGAGAAAATTTCCACCCGTTTTTGACAATGGTTTCCTACCTTAGTCGGTCTCGAGAATTGACCCGAGGTGCAGCATGAACAAATTTCAACGGGTCACACGGGTTGGTGCAAAAGGGCAACTGGTGATCCCGAGCGAACTTCGGGAAGCCTTGAAACTCGAGACTGGCGATTCGGTGACGTTGCAACTCGAGGGTGGCAGGATGGTGCTCGAGGCACGAAAAACCGTGATTCTGGGGATTGTCGGGAAGTATGCTACACCCGTCACGCCGCCGCCAACTCCAAGAAAATTGGAAGGTGAACAACATGGTGCTTGATGCCAAAACGCTGTTGGTCTTGCTGCGTGGCGAGGCTGGACAAGATCGGGTGATTCGTGCCTTGGTCGAAGGTGAGGTTTGTATCTCCACGGTGACGCTGATCGGCGTTCTGTCCGAACTTCGTCGCGCCTCACCTCGAGCCGTGTTGGATGATCTTCACCGCATCGGTTTGGAGATCGTTCCTTTGGATGTCAACCTGGCAATGGAAGTGGCAAAACTTGGCGCACCGCACCTGCCATCTGATGCAGTGTTTGCGTTTGCACTTGCCAAATCTCGAGGACTCGAGCTGCTGGCTTCAAACATTCCAGAGGCACTCGCGGCGGCAGTTCAGGTTAAAGTTCAAGTGTTGCGCTAACTCGAGGTTTTAGAATTGCACGCCGATGTACAGCCCAATCACGATGCCGATCAACCAGCCCAAAGGTCCGCCGAAGTGATTTCCAAGCAGACCTCCAAACAGCAAACCCAGCGCGATGGGCAGGTAGCCCCTTGAGCCAGCCTGACGCACCCGCGCCCGAACTTTCGGGTCGGAATTTAGCGCGGCTGCCATGATGCTTGCCTCCGCCACTTTGAACGCCTGCTGTGAGGCATGGGTTTCTGGACGAGTCTCGAAGTCTTCAAATTCGTCTTCATCGGATGGGTAAAACATGATCCACCTCCTGATATTCGCATGATGCACCTTGAAACGGTTTTGGTCAACCGAGTCTGGCGATGGCGGCGATGATGGTCAGATGGACGGGGTAGAACGCATAGAAGGCATGTTGCAGCCTTTTGGAAACTCGAGGTGCAATTCGTTCGGGAACTCGAGCCGCAAGCGCCCAGAAACCGATTGTGGCGAGCGGTACGATCCAGGGCGAAGTGAAACCCACAATCCCAAACGCCAGCACGAAGGCACACCACCAATCCAGACTCGAGCCGCGACGCATCAGGGCGGCGAACACAGGAACAACCAGCACGCCAGCCCAGCCAAACTCGAGCATCGGCAGACTGCTGGCAGCCAAGATTGCCAAGCCCCAACGAAGTGGCAAGACCACGCCTCGAGCCTTCAAGGTTCGCATCAACCACCACAGGAGGGTGCTGGCGGACAGGGTGAACAAAACATTTGCTTGGGCGACTTGAAAGCACAGCCAGTACGCGGGTTGTGCCAAAGCGCCATATAAAATCAACCGCACCATGTAACGTTTTGGGTTGGCGTGGTGAAGCTCGAGGTTCTGGGCGACGATCAGGGCGAAGATTGGGAAGACCATTCTGGAAAGCCAGTACAGCCACCCGAGTTGACGGTGGAAGAACACGAAATGAACGTGATCGGACAGCATCAGGCTGAGGGCGAGGAGTTTGAAGGACAGGGTGGCTCGAGTGCCGATGGGGGGCAGTTTCCAGGTGGGCATGGGTTGATTCTCGAGACCAACCGAAGCAGATGCTGCCAAGTATCGTCGTAAATTGTCTTATTTCAAAGACCTATGCCGAAATTCTGTTTATGACGTAAAGTATGACTATGGAAAAGAAAGTCAAACGCATCGAAAAGAATATAGCACCAATCAAAAACACTGTTGGTGGCGGATTCGATTTTGAGGAGAAAGTAGCCGCATATTTCTTAGCGTGTTTCTTAGCCTTCCGACCACCACTTGAACCTGAAAGTGGGACGCTTGAAAGACTGGACTTTCAGGTTCGATCACACGGTTGGCATCTTGATGATCTATTGCTAACTTTGCGAAATTCTGACGGGTTTTCTCGGGTAGGGTTCTCAATAAAAAGTAATCCACAATTTGGAAAATACACTGCTCCGCAAGATTTTGTCGAAAGTGCTTGGTTACAATATTTGGTAACCTCAGACGCACAGTTTGATTCGGCTCGTGACCTACTTGGATTGATTGTGTCGCCCACCGATACCGTACTCAAAAGCAATCTTGATGAGTTAAATGGTCTTGCCAAGGCACAAGATTCAGTTTTGCTAGAAGCATCAATGAATAAAAATGGGTTTTTAAGCAAAAGCCACCGTGATCTATTCGCAAGTTTTGCTTGTCCTCAGAGTGTCTTAATACAAGAACAAATAGGAGTACGCCCACCTACTGGTGATCTACTGCGGGTTCTGCGATTTTTGGAATTTGATTTTGAAAGTGTAATCTCTCAACGCGAGCGTGAAGCTACTGGATACTGTCAAATGGCTTTGCAAAGTGAACACCCAGAGGAAGCACAGCGCTTGTGGGAATCCCTTCTTGGATTGGTAAGGCGCTATCGCCTACCTGGTGGATACATAGATCGGGCGCGTTTGGTCAATGGGCTTCGTCATCAATACAAACTTAAAGCTAATCCTGAACTTCGATATACCGGATTCACAACACTCGAAGATTTTTTCACGCCTTTTCTCGATAAAACGAAGCTTTTTAGGCACGATTGGACTTTGGTTGGGCGAGAAGACATTCTTCAAAAACTTGAATCAGTTGTTGCTGACTCAGAGGTGAAAATCACTGTCCTTGAAGGGTCAGGAGGAAATGGCAAGACACGCCTTTTGTATGCGCTTGGCGAAATGCTTTCCCAAAACCATCCTGATCTCGAGATTATCATTGCACGCGATTCAGTACCTTTCACTCGTGAAAATCTTGACTTGTTGGTTGGTGTAACACCTCGGCTTCTTGTCGTGGATGACGTACACCATCGTGACCATCTTGATGTCCTTTTTGATTTTGCCAGACACCACGAAAGCCAGATTCAACTTTTACTAAGCACACGACCACAAGCAACAGATCGTTTAATGAATCAGCTTTCTAAGCAGGGATTTAATCTTAGCCAATTGCGCTGCATTGAGATGCCTCTTGGTCTTTCAAGCGACGAAGCAGAAACCTTAGCACAACAATCCCTTGGTACACCCAATACAGATTTGGCAAGACGTTTGGTAATGGCAAGTAGCCGCACGCCACTGGTTATTGTTGTTGGTGGTCAATTGCTTGCTCAAAAGGGAATAGACCTTGGACTTCTTGAACGCGAAGAGGATTTCCGACACTCAGTTCTTTCGAGATTTACGGATGCTCTACTTGGCGAAATTGATCCACGATTTTCCCCAACAACGTGCCGACAGCTTTTGAGTTTGATAGCTGCTATCATGCCAATCAGGACTGACAACAAAGAGTTTCTTAACGGCGTAGCGCAGTACCTTGAGTTGTCGGTGGTTGATCTTCAGAAAATGCTTGAAATGTTTGAACGGGCTGGAATACTTCTGAGGCGTGGGTACACGTTACGAATCATGCCAGACGTTCTTGCAGACCACATTCTTTATGATGCTTGTTTTGTTGGTCAGCGCGAAACAACTGGGTTTGCCCGAACAATATTTGAAAAATTTGGCAGCATTTGTCCAGAACCCCTGTTGAGAAATCTTGCAGAACTTGATTGGCGCGTAAGTCGCAGTTATGGTGAGGAAACGAATCTTCTTCAAGGAATTTGGGACGACATTACACGCGAATTTCGAGAAGGGGCAAATTCTGTTCGTTGCCATATTTTAGGCATACTTAAACAAGTTGCATATTATCAGCCAGAACGCACGCTTCTTTTGATTGAGGAGGCAATGCGTCGCCCAGCTACTACAGAAGAGAATCGACCAGAGTATGAACGCTATTTTGGTCATCAACGCGTACTCGAGCACATACCACCTTTGCTCAGAAACGTAGCCTTTTCTATGGAATGTTTACCCACTTGTATCCAAATGCTTTGGAAATTAGGTCGGGATGATCCAAGCACACCAAATTCCCATACGGAATGCGCCATGCGAATACTGGCTGATCTTTGTGGATACGATACTGGAAAACCCTTTTCTTTTAACCTAAAAATCCTCGAGACACTTGAGCAATTATTCAAACAGCCCGATATTCACCAATACCGAAACTCATTGCTAGATGCGATTGATCCCCTATTGGCTAAGGAAGGTCATGAGACTTTCTCTCGAGGCAATAGTATTGTATTAAACCCTTTTGTGATTCCTGTTCGAGGAGTTCAACAGATTCGAGAACGCGTATTCCATCTCCTATCTGGTGTCGCCAAAGTTGGGGATTTGAGTGTTCAACTTCGAGTTGTCGCCAGTTTTGAGAAAGCATTACACCCAATAGTTGGTATGTCCGGTCTGATAGTTACACCTGAAACACGTGCTTCTTGGCTTGATGATGAGCGTTTGATATTGCATCACATTGCAACTCTTAGCCAAAATGCAGATTCAGTCGTGGCTTTTAAGTTGAAGGAGACTGTGAGATGGTTTATTCGACGTTCAGAAGATTATGACATTCAAAACCAGGCACGCCAAATTCTTGAGGCTTTGCCAAAACGTTTGGATGCTCCATTAACTGCTGCCCTCTTGGATTGGAATGCAATTGACGAAGGCTTCCCCGATGAAGGCGAAGATATTGAAGAATTTCACAAAAATTGGATGCAACGGAATCAAGAATTTATTGCACAAGCAGCAGGTATTCTTTTGCGTCAGCATAAAATCCCTGCAAAACTATGGAGTGCTTTGAATCAGGAAGCATCTCGGTTACAAGCAGGAGGTGTGGAAATCTCAGCAGGTTCATTTTTATACCAAATAGCTTTTCAACAACCAAAAACTGCCAAGGCGTTGTGCAAACTTTCCATTCGGAATCCTGAAGCTACGCTCAGTGGCTACCTCCATACTTTGTTGTTGGGTTTGAGGACGAATAAACCCAATGAGTGTATTGAACTCGCTAGAGAAGCAGTTTTGACTGGGAAAACCGTTTTATGCCGATGTGTGGCTATAATTTTCGGTTGGGGTCACATGAACGAGCCTTATGTATCGGACGAACTTGACCTCATGTACCGTCTTGCCCAGCATCCTGACGATGATGTAAGGGTTAAGGTACTTGAAGGAGCTAGGATGTTGGGAAGTAGTCAACCGAGTCATGCAGTCGCACTGGCTTTTGAAGTAGATCTCGCAGGAAACACAGTGCTGGCAGAAAAATTCGTTGGTTTGTTCGACAAGAATTACAAAGGAATTCCACTGGATTCAATTGAAGATACAACACTGAAAGATGTTCTCAAAAAGCTCGCATTGATTCGGGATCTTGAAAATTATCACGTGCAGAAGTTTTTGGCAGAACTCACAGAACGGCTTCCCGTAGCAGTCCTTGAAATGCTTGTAACTCGAATCGAATCAAACGAAAACAAACGGGACGAAGGTTATCGCCCCTTGCCAATACTGGGGTTTTCGCACCATCCTTTGAATGGTTTTAGGGGCGCAGAACAACTGCCCCTTCTTCGCCTCCTTCGTGACCGAGTTTTGCAAGTTAAGGATATAGGAGGCATGGTCAAATATCACCTTAAAAAACTTTTCCAAGAGATTTCACGGGGTACTAACCATCCAGGATTTATTGTATTGGAGGAGTGGTTAGACTCGGGCGAAACAAGAAAACTCGAAGTGATAAGCGAACTTTTGTCAGAAGCGCCAAGCCACTTTCTTTTTGAAAAAGTCGAATTTGTTACTAGGTTACTCGAGAAATCATATGATTTGGGAAAGGATTGTTATCAAAAAGTTCGTTCAGGATTGTTTTGTGCAGCGTGGACAGGGTCGCGGCATGGAACTCCTGGTCAACCATTTCCTGAAGATGTTGCACTTCGAGACAATGCTCATCGAGTCCTTGAACAGTTGCCTCGAGGTACACTAACCTATTGTTTTTACAAAGACCTTGAAGAGGGTACAATCAGAGAAATCAAGAATCATCTTGCCCGTGACGAAGAATTATTTGTTGACTAAAATGCTACTCAGCATTTCCAAACATGGTGTGGATATCTTCTGCCTCAACCCGCACCTCCTTGAGCGCATACCCTTCAAGATGCCGCTCTATCGCCTCATCCGCATTCTCGTACACCACGTACTTTCCCCGATCTTTGATCTCAATGATCGTCTCGAAACTCGAGCGCGTGTGCTTCTTCCTCGCCACCAAATCCACATTGCCAAACAACGGCTGGTACGCCTTGCGCTCGAGCGCCTCCTCGAGCGTCCAAGCATGAATCGTCGCCCCGAAGCCCACGCCGGTTTTCGAGCCTTCCTCGAGCGCCAGCGCGTCGTTGATGCGTTTGATCTCGTCGAGGATGACCTTCTCGGCGCTCCAGTTGCTGATCGCTTCGGTAATCACTTTTTCTTGAAATTCTGGTCCTGGCACTTGCAAGCGCACCGCATCGCCAATGATCGGGTGTGGCACGTCGCTGAACCCGCCGATTTCGTTGCTGGTGTCCACGATCACCAGCCGTGGTCCGTAGCGCTGTGCCATGATGCGTATCGCATCGCGCAACAGGGTGGTTTTGCCCATCTTCGGTGGTCCCATCAGCAAGAAATTCCCGCGCTCGAGGTAGGGTCTTAAGGGTTCTGCCACGCCCACCACGACCCGCGCCAGTCGGATGATCGCGCCGACAATCACGCCTTCCGCACCCCTGGCGCGTCTGCGCCTGACCGAAATGCGGTGCAGCGTGCCGTCCAGTCCAGTGCGGTTGTCGAGCGCCACATCTTTGAGGGCGAATTTCAGATGCTCGAGTTCGTCTTTGGTGATGAATTCCTCAAAGCGTTTGAAGCCGTGGTGCAAGTTGAAACGCAAGGGTCGCCCGAGTTCCATCACGATGTCCTCGATTTCGTCTTGAAACTCGAGGACGTATTGTTGCACCCAGTCTGGGAGTTTCTCGAGCAGCACCTCGAGTTGGTCAATGCCAGGTGCGGCACTCATGGTTCTGGTTGCAGGTGGAGGCGTTGGGCGCGAAGTTCGAGACGATTCATGCGGAGTTCATTGCGAATCTCGCGCAAGAGGTTCAGCCCCATCTCGAGCAACCGAATCATCACGCCAATGGCGATGGTGATGCAACCAAGCAAGGTTGAACTGGCGAAACTGAGCAGGCAGACTATCACCCAGACTGCGTAAAAAAACCACATGGCTCGAGCTTTCATTTGAGCTTCCTGGCTCGAGCAAA
>CAXTTL010000239.1:0-7393 GCA_964247135.1 uncultured Deinococcales bacterium
CCAGGCTTAACTGGTGGTGTTTACTATGGTCGTGATGGTGGTGATATTGTAAGCACTACTGGTCTAACCAACGATACCTATGGTTTGTTCTTTAATGGCAAAGCCTTTGGTTTCCTTGGTCTTGAAGGTGAATACGGTATTTATCAGGGTGCTGGGGCTCCAGGAGAAGTTGCTTTGTACACCAAAGCAAATGTTGATCTTGGTATCTTTAGCATTGGTGCAAATTACCGCTTTATCTCGAACAAGTATGGAACACTTGATTCTGACGGGGCATTCCCATTCAAGAAGAATCAATCGGGCTTTGGTATTGACGTTGCGGTAAACCAATTGTTTGGTTTCTTGGATTTGTCTGGTTACTTCGACAGCCGCAGCAAACTTGGTGGAGCATACTTGGCAAACGGTCCAAAGCAGGACACCCAAGGTAATCCATTCCTGGCGACTGCCGCAACCAATTTCGGCTTTGGAATTGGCATTCGTTTGATTGGTTTTGACATTGCCGCCAATTACGATGGAATTACCGAAACAGGCAACAGTTGGAACGAGACTTTACTTGCAATCAGTGCAAGGCACGATGGCAGCAAGGCTGATGCTTTAATTGGTGGCTTGAACTTAGCTGTTGGTTTCAAGAGCGATAACGTCAGCGCTGGTTTGGTTCCTGATTTTGGCGGTGGCACTGATGGTACATACAACACTTCCGTCATTTACGCTTATGCCGATTTCGCCCTTGATTTTGGTGGTTTGAAGATCAAACCTCAGGTGTACTTCTCGAGTGTTTCAGGAAATCTTATTACGAGCGTTTCTGACTTGGGTGGTAGTTTGACCATCAGCACACCATTCTTGTTCGGTTCTAAACTGAGCCTGTACGGTGGTTTGGATCAAGCCTCTCGTTCTGGTAGTGCAACTCCTGCTAATAATTTTGCATCAAGCACATCACTGATTCGCTTCAGCATTGGCTGGGATTCCTTCCTCTTGCCAAACTCGAGCTTCTCTGCTGCGTTTGCAACACGTACCGATGTCAACCGTAACGGACGTAAATTTGGTCCAAGCTTCGCATCTCCAATTGGTGCCGATTACGACGGAACAATTGCTTGGGGTGGCGACGCTGCTGGACGTGGTGGAAACCTTTATGGTCTCTACCTCACCTACGGCTACTACGGTCTGAACTTCACCTACGGTATCTTCAACCTGACCTCTGGTGGTCCAGGCAGCCAATGGGGTCAAGAATTCTCCATCGGTTACAAACTCACGTTCTAAGCCTCAACTTAGAAAAAGCAATTCAGCCCCCGCGAAAGCGGGGGTTTTTCTGTCTCTCGAGTTAAACTGCTTCATGCTCGTTCTCGGTATCGACACCAGTTGCGACGACACCGCCATCGGGGTTTCTCAAGGCAATACCGTCATTTCCAATATTATCGCGTCGCAGGTTTCACACGAGGCGTTTGGTGGCGTCATGCCCGAAATCGCGTCTCGAGAGCATTTAACGGCAATTGATCGGGTGCTCGAGTTAGCCCTTTCGGAAGCAAAAATCAAGCTCGAGGATGTGGATGTGATCGCGGCGACCCGTGGACCTGGGTTGGCGGGTTCGTTGCTGGTTGGTTTTACATTCGCCAGGGCATTGGCGTTTGGGTTGCAAAAACCGTTTTACGCCATGCACCATCTCGAGGGGCACATTCAAGCATCTTTGGCGAGTGACCCAAACCTCGAGCCACCGTTTTTGGCGCTGGTGGTTTCGGGCGGTCACACGCATTTGTTTGACGTGCCAAAGTTGGGGGAGTATGTCTTGGTTGGTGCGACCAAGGACGATGCGGCGGGTGAGGCGTTCGATAAGGTGGCGCGTCTTCTCGAGCTTGGTTTTCCTGGCGGTCCCGCCATTTCCAAAGCGGCAAAATTGGGGGATGCTCGAGGTTATCCGTTTTCGGTGCCGATGCAGGGGCAGAAGGGTTTTGATTTTTCGTATTCGGGCATCAAGAACGCGGCACGACTTGCCGTGGCGGCTCGAGCGCGTGGTGAATTGAGTGCCAGTGTGAATGATCTTGCCGCCAGTTTTCAGCGAGTGGTTGTTGAAAGTTTGGTGAGCACCACAACCCGAGCCGCAAAATATTTGGGACGCAAGTCAATTGTAGTCTCCGGTGGTGTCGCAGCGAACCAAGCGTTGCGTGAGCGTTTTGAAACCGTGGCGGCTCGAGAATCGTGGCGCGTGTTGTTTCCGCCTCAAGGTCTGAACACCGACAACGGCGCCATGATCGCGCTGGCGGGTTTTGTTCGTGCCACCCGAGGCGATGCACCTGATTCTGTTGTCTCGAGCGTCGAACCGTATTGGGCGTTGGCTCGAGGTTAAGGACCCGTGGGCGGTGTTGCGGGGTCGGTGGGCGGAGTGCTCGGGTCTGTTGGTGGGGGCGTGACCGGATCGGTGGCTGGCGGTGTCACAGGTTGGGTGGGCGGAGTTGGCGCGGTTGGTGGATTGTTGGGATCGGTCGGTGTTGTTGGGGTGGTCGGTGTTTCGGGTTTGGTTGGTGTGGTCGGCGCGGTTGGATTGGCTGGCGTTTCTGGGGTCAAACTCTTTTCGGGCGCAATCTCAAAACTGTAGGTCGTTTTCATGATCTCGAGGTCTTTGTCGTCCACAACGCCGTCGCCGTTGAAATCGCCATTCAGGTTCACGCTGGGCAAGCCTTTTTTGCCGTAATTGCTGGCAAGAATCTCGAGGTCGTCGAGGTTCACTTTTTGGTCGCCGTTGAGGTCGCCCGTTTGCCCAAACTTGGCACGCAATGCTGCGGCTTCGACTTCACCGACGCTGCGTTTGCCCTCAATGCTGGCTTCCAGGGTCACGCCCAAGCGCAATCCAGCCTCGACCAGCAAGCCACTCTCGAGGTTTTCCGATTGATCTGGGTTGACGTTCACCAGTGTACTCGTGGTTTTGCCGTCTTCGCTGGTGGTGAAGGTGGTGCGCGTGATGGCATCGGGGTTAATAGGCACGTCTTCTGCCGCCACATTCCAGGCAAATTGCAGGCTCGAGTCCTTGTTCTTCTCGAGTTTTAAAGTGGTGGCTGGCACGGCTTTCCAGGCGTTGAAGGCGGTATCCACCTGTTTGGCAAAGTCGGCTGGCGTACCGTCGCTGGTGGCAACCCAGTAGGTGACTGGTGCACCAATCGCAAGGGAACCCAGAACGATGATGCCAACGAGTCTCGAGGCTTTCATTTTGCGCCCCCAGTTAACGTCTCGAGTTGTTTGCTGAACGTTTCCAGGGTGGCTTCGGCAGGTTTGCCATCCGTGTCGATCATGACGGGTTTGTTGTCCAAGTTGACCACTTTGCCACCCTCGAGCACTTTGTAGGCGCCCTGCCTGAAACCGACGATTGGGCTGTCATAGGTTTTGGTGTAGAGCAGCAAGAACAGATCGTCATTGACGACAAATTGTGGTGCACCCTCGAGTTTGACTTTTTCGCTATCAAACACGGCAAAACCCGAGTCTTTGAAGGTTTCCGCGCTGCCCTTATAAAACTTGGCAACATTGAGCGAATACAACGTCCAGATTTTTCCAGCTCGGGTTTCCTGGGTTTTTTGTTTGATGCTGGCTCGGACAATCACATCGGCTTTTTCGACTTGTTGCTCGAGGGTTAACTTGGCATAGGTCGTGGCGAGCGCACTGCCGAAGATCAAGATCAATCCAACAAGGGTGGCTCGAGCCTTCATTTTTGTCCCCCCGCTGGTGGGGTCGGTGGTGTGACCGGTGGCGTTGCGGGGGGCGTTGTTGGAGTGCTCGGTGTCGTTGGGGCGGTCGGAGTCGCTGGAGTGACGGGCGTCGTTGGAGCGTTGGCAGGTTTTGGCAACTCGAGGTTGCCAGAAGAAAGGCTTTTGCCGCCAGCCCGTAAATCGTAACCGATGCTGCCGACAAATTTATAATCTTTTGGCGCCTCGAGCGTCAGGTAAAAAACGGTCACCTCACGGTTGGTGCTAATGGTTTCAAGCAGCGCCCCATCAATCCTCAGTACGTTGTCTTTGAGGCTCGAGATGAAAATGGGTCTGCCCGTCGCAGCCTCGAGTTTGACGAATTTAACGCCGGCGGCAATTGGAACCCGAGCTTGAAAACTCTTGACTTTCTTGGCGTACTGCAACACGAACGGAATTTTGATTTCGCCAGTCACTGCGGTTGGAGGTGCTTTCCAAACCAGTAACGCTGGCGGGATTTTGGCAACGCTGACCTTAAAATCCTGGACTTTGTTCGAGAGATTCGCGTCGTTCACCTCGAGCGTGAATTCAAAGGTTTTTTCTTCGGTGGGCGTGCCAACGATTTGACGCGAACCTTTCGGGATGCTCAAGCCCGTCGGCAATGCGCCGCGAACCACCCTTAAACTAAATGGGCGTGTGCCAGACGTGACTTGAATGTCCTGGCTAAAAGGCTCGCCGACAAACATCGGGTTTAAAGTCGTGGTTAAAAACCGCACGGTTTCGCCTGTGGCTGGATTGCTGTTGTTGCAAGCCACAAGGGCAAAACCCGAAAACGCCAGTAAAGACAAGCTTGTTCGCATCTTAGATAGTCTAAGCCATAAGATGAGTTTGGCTCGAGACCATCGTGTGAGGACTTAATTCTTTTCGCTGGGTTCGACCAATTTCTTGAGGTCTTTCCAGCCGTAGGTCATTTCTTGAATGGTGATCCCATCGACGCTGATGGCTTGCGTGCCCAAGTATTCCGCGCCCAGCGCGTTGTAAACCCTGGGTGTCGGGTTGCCAGATCGCAGGTGCACCAGCATCGAGTTCATGCTCATGCTTTGCAGGGCGGCTGCCACCGATTGCAGCAATCGTTTGCCCAAGCCTTTGCCCTGATGTCCGTTCATGACGTACAACGAATACAATTCGGCTTCGATGGAGGGATGCCCGCCCCATTCTGGTCCGCCGCTGGCATAACCAATGATCTCATTGTTCTCTTCGGCAATAAAAGCGACCTCGTCGCCGTAGGTCGAAGCGTCGAGAATGTTTTCCCAGCGCTTGTCTTGACCGATGGCGAGCGATTCAAAAATATCGCTGGGCACAAAGGCGCCGTATTGTTCGCGCCAACACAGTTGATAAACGCGGGCGATACCAGGAATGTCTTGTTTTGTTGCCTTACGAATTTGCATGTTTGGTTATCAGACCTCTTGGAATTCAGTTTGTGGCAGCGCAGACCTTTGGACTCGAGTTTAACCGCTATCGTCCTTCACACGCAACTGTCTGGCATTGGTGTCAAGGCTATTCTAAAAGAAGTTTTTGTTTCTGAGGGTTCAATCTCCGCAGCGCACCAAAACCATTGATGGCATTTCTTAAGTGAGCACACTTTCAGCCACCCGAACCCTGAATTTCTCGAGTTGATCCTCTTCCCAAGCCGCCCCCTTCATCAATTCAACCGCCATCAGCCTTGCCACCTCGGGCGCGGCTTCGAGGGCGGCTCGAGCGTTTAGCGTCAGGCTGCGGGTGCGCCTGGAAAGGACATCCTCGAGCGTGCGAGCCATCTCAAAGCGTACCGCCCAGATGACTTCGGCTTTGATGTACGGCAGTTCGGCATGAATTGGCGCAGCCAGTGTGGGGTTTTCGGTTGCCAGGGCACGCACTTGATCGGCTTCCAAACCGTACATGCTGAGCGCCTCGGCAGATGATCCTGGTTCAAAACTTGGCGCGTCTTTGAAGTCTGGGGCGGCATGAAGCCGCATTTCGGGGGTCGGCGATTCTTTGACCTCGAGGTTTGCCACCACGCTGGCGCGGTTGATGACATCTTCGCCCATTTTGCGGTAGGTCGTCCATTTGCCGCCCACAATGGTCAATAAGCCTGTGCGTGAAACCAAAATCGTGTGATCTCGAGACAACGCCGCCGTCGAATCTGCGCCTTCGGCTTTGACGAGTGGTCGCAAACCCGCATACACCGCCAGCACCTCCTCGCGTTTTGGCGTGCGGTTCAAATACCGTCCGGCGTGCTCGAGCAAAAACGCGATCTCTTCCTCGAGCGGTTTGGGTTCGTATTCGGCGCTCGGTACGGCGGTATCGGTTGTCCCCACGATGGCTTTGCCGTGCCAAGGCACGACGAACAACACCCGTCCGTCGTCGGTGCGCGGAACCATCAATGCCGTTGTGCCAGGTAAGAATTCTCTGGGCAGCACCAAATGCACACCCTGCGACGGCGAGACCGCGTTTTTGGCGTCGGGATCATCCATTTTGCGGATGTTGTCAGCCCAGACTCCAGTGGCGTTAATCACCGCTTTGCCGTGCACCTCGATCTCCGTGTCCGTCTCGAGGTCACGCACGACCACGCCGGTCACACGGTCTGAGCTGTGAATCAGGCGTTCGACATTGACGTAATTGGTGATGGTTGCGCCCCTGTCGGTGGCGGTTTGCGCCAAGGTGACCGCAAGCCTTGTATCGTCAAATTGCCCGTCAAAATAGACCACGCCACCCTGCAAACCTTCCGCATGAATGGTCGGAATGCGTTCAATCGCGGAGGCTCGAGAGATCAGTTTGGAACTGCCCAAGTTTAATTTGCCCGCCAAAACGTCGTAAAGTTTTAAACCGATGCCGTAATACGGTCCAGCCCACCAGTCGTAAGCGGGCACCACGAACTCGAGGTCGCGCACCAGGTGCGGGGCGTTGCGGCGCATCCGACCCCGTTCACGCAGCGCGTCTCGCACCAAACCGATGTTGCCCTGCGCCAAATAGCGCACGCCACCGTGCACCAACTTGGTGCTGCGCGAACTGGTGCCTTTGGCAAAGTCATGCCCCTCGAGCAGCGCGACGCTAAACCCTCGAGCTGAAGCTTCGACGGCTGCGCCCAAACCGGTTGCGCCGCCACCGATAATCACGAAATCAAAAGGCTCAGATTTGCTCTGCTCGAGCCTGGCAATGCTGTTTTCCCTGTTCATTTTTAGAATAATACACCAAACCACTTGGGCATATGGTTCTGTTCAAACCCGAGTTCAAAATTGAAGATCACCAGGTCATGGGTTTCAAAATCCGCAAATACAAGTTGTAATCGTCATCGAAAACCGCATCTGCCTCGAGCGCCCACAAGTACATCAGCATGACCCGAAAGCGTGAAAACATGGCAAAATCTTGATACGAAAATTCAAGCGCGTTGTGTTTGCGGTAACCCGTCATAAACGTCTCGAGCTTTTGACGGCGGTCTTCGGGTGAACCTCTAAACTCGAGCATTGCCCGTGCGACATCGTTGGGAAACCAGTGCCAAACTGGTTCGTCAAAGTCGATCAACCAAACTTGTTTGCCGTCCCAAAACGCGTTGCCAGGACGAAAATCGCCGTGATTCACACCAAAGTCTCGAGTCTCGTCTTGGGTTGCCAACCAAGCTGAAATCAGGTCGTACTCGAGCTGCATGGCGGTTTCATGGACTGGGCTGTGCTGTTTACGGTTCTGCAAGAAAA
>CAXTTL010000240.1:0-7364 GCA_964247135.1 uncultured Deinococcales bacterium
CCGAGAGAGAATCGTCGGCGGAAGGCGTGCGGGTTCGGTGGTCGCCAAAATAAAGACCACATGCGCTGGTGGCTCCTCCAAGGTTTTGAGGAGCGCATTGAAGGCACTTTTGCTCATCATGTGCGCCTCGTCAAGAATGTAGACTTTGGAACTTCCGCGCATCGGCTGGAGCGCGACCTTCTCTCGTAAATCGCGCACATCATCGACGCTGTTGTTGCTGGCGGCATCAATCTCGAGCACATCGGGATGCCGACCTGCGATCACCATGCGGCACGATTCGCAAACGCCGCACGGTTTGACTGCTGACGCATCGTCGCAATTGACCGTCATGGCAATCAGTCGCGCCGTGGTCGTCTTGCCCACCCCGCGCGGACCCGAGAACAGGTACGCATGACCAATCCGCCCTCGCTCGAGCGCGGGACGCAGCACGTCTTTGACATGTTCTTGCCCGACGACTTCATCCCAATGAATCGGTCTCGAGCGTTGGTAAATCGCAGCCATGCCAGCAGTCTACCGCCCAAAGGGATGAGCTACAAAATAAAAACCCGAGAGATTAAAGTCTCTCGAGCATTGTTGAAATAAAAGTGCGCCATCGGTGAGCAACGGCACCTGATGGTCATCCCTTAAGGCTGCTTCCTTCCGGACCTGACCTGGTTCGAGAGCCATCACCGCGTTACGCCGACAGCGCGAAGAGGACTATAAACTCGAGCGGCGAAAAGCGCAAGGGGGATTTTAAAAATTTCATCTTAAGCCTTGATCTAAAACCCTGCCCGAAGCCCGAAGCTTTACGTTGTCAGATTGTATAATCGCTGGTTGACCCAAGATTTCAAAGGGCAGCAAAGTACGCTGTACATTATTCAAATCTTGATTTTTGCGGTAGATTGTTTGCATTAGGAAAAAGTGATGCAACAACTCAATCTCGAGCATCAACTTTGAGGAGGAAGCGATGAAACATGTTCAATTTTTGGGTTTGCTCGCCTTAACCGTTGCCACCGCCTGCAACACAACACCAGTTCAAAACACGACAATCCCGAATCGAGTTTTGGGTGCGGTGGAACTGAGCCTTGATTCTGCGGGAGTCTCGAGCCTGCGATTTAACAGGGTCAGCACCTTGCGCGAGGCGGATGCGGTTTTTGGTACGGGCACAACCGAAGTGATTACGACAACCGTCGATCCTTACACTTATTTGGTTGCAACCTTCCCCGTGTCTCATGCAGTCTCGAGCACCACGGCTTTCAGCAATTTGACCCTGTACGCCGAAGCGAAAGCGGGCAACGTTGGAAGTACCGCCATTCAAGCCATCACCGATTTTGGTGGGGTGACCAACCCGAGCGAACAAACCCGTCTGGCAAAATTAATCACGCCCATACCTGCGGTGAGGTACGGTCTAGGACGTATTAATATTTACGGCTTAAAAGCTGGTTTTCAAGCATTTACCGCCATTGAAACCACCAATGCCAAAAATTTGGCGGTGACGGGTGGGGCAATGACAAACAGCGATACCTTGCTGAATTACGGATTTTCGGCACGTTGCACCACAAATGGTTGCACCCCAAATTCGAGATTGATTGCCATTGGGGAATCTGGTGAGGTTTCCATCGCATTGCGTGTTCCCAAATCAGTTTCGGCGTACAAGTTTGTCATGGATTTTGTGGTCATGGACGAAAGCGTTTCTCGAGTCACCCGCAGCGTACTGCCATCAGATAATGCTGGTGCTGCCGAAGTTCGAGGTCTAGCTGTAACGGCGAGCGAATTGATGCAGTTTGGTCTTCACCGCCAGGCGACAACCCTCTCGAGCGTGACTGCGGACGATGTGAAGACCTCGAGTTTAAACGCCAGTATTTTCGCGCTTGGCATTGGACGGATCGCTGCTGGCAGCAACGGTCATTCTTGCGGTCTGGATGCGACGGGCAAAGCATATTGTTGGGGAAACAACGACAGTGGACAATTGGGCAATGGAACAACGGGTGGTCAATCCAACGTTCCTGTTGCGGTCAGCAACGCAGCCAGCGGCGCGGTTCAATTCTCGAATATTACAGTTGGCGACATTTTTACCTGTGGTCTAAGTGTTGATGGCACAGCCTATTGTTGGGGCAGCAATTTTGAAGGACGGCTTGGAGACAACTCCTTGAATGATTCCAATATTCCAGTCTTGGTCAGTAACCCCGTCTCTGGACAAAAATACGCAACCATCAGCGCGAGCAGCACTCATGCCTGTATGACCAGCGTCTCGAGCAACCTTGCCTATTGTTGGGGCGGCAACAGCCTCGGTCAACTGGGTGTTCCAAACACAACTTTAACTTCAAACGTTCCGCTGGCGGTCAGCGGTGCTCAAAGCTTTGTCAGTATCAGCGCCGGAAGCGAATTCACCTGCGGTGTCGCTCCAAATTTTAGCGCGTATTGCTGGGGGAACAATGATTCTGGACAACTTGGAAACAATGACCCGACACACACGGACTCGAGCACTCCTGTTTTGGTGAATGGTAGTTCAGTAGATGCCTACTCGAGCATCAGTGCTGGCAATGCGTCAGCCTGTGCGATTGCTGCGAACAGGTCTTTGTACTGTTGGGGCAGCAATGACAATGGCCAACTTGGGAATGGTTCGATAGTTGATTCTGATACTCCAGTTGCGGTTGTCAGTTTGAACTTCTCGAGCGTCAGTGTTGGTGATTTTTCCACGTGCGGTGTTGAAATCAGTGGCGCCGCCTATTGTTGGGGCGCGGATGGTTCTGGACAACTCGGCAACGGATTGCCTCTGGCGAATGTCTTGACCCCCAGTTTGGTCTCTGACCCGAGTGGAGGTGCGGTGTCCTACTCGAGCTTGAGTGTTGGATTCGGTTATGCTTGCGGCATGAGCACCTCTGGCAGCGCCTTTTGTTGGGGTGGTAATGCCACTGGGCAACTGGGCGACAACAGCACCGCCGCTTCAGACATTCCAACTCGAGATGCCGCAAGCAGTTTGACATTGTAAAACTCGACGCTGTAAAAATGACTGTTTTCAAGCTCGAGCCGCTTCTTTTTGGTGGCTCGAGGTTTTTGTTTAACATATTGACATTCATCAATACGTTTTGTATTCTCCTGTCATGCCAGCATTGATCCAACTCGAGCCAAGCATGAGCTTGAATGCCGAACAAAACCTGGCACTTGGTCTCGAGGGCGCAGCTTGGGTTTTTAAGACGCTTGCCGACCCCGCGCGGCTTAAAATTTTGCAATTCTTGGCGAGCGGTCAAGCTGGTTGTTGCGGCGACGGTGTCTGCGGTTGCGATCTCGAGGAGGTTACGGGTTTAAGCCAACCCACCGTCAGCCATCACATGAAATGCCTTGCTTCAGCGGGTTTGGTAACAGCCGAAAAACGCGGCAAGTGGATGTATTACGCGCTCGATGCTCGAGGGTTTAAAGCGGCAAAAGCCTTGCTCGAGAATTGCTGTTAATTTTTTTTGGTTTCATACATTGATGTTCATCAATGTCAAAAGGAGAACAACCATGAAAACACAAGAATTCGTTTCCAACCTCCGATCACACAACGACACACCCGTTATTTTCGATTACGGCGGCGCTCGAGTTCCAGCGGGTTATCACGTCACCGAAGTCAAAGCCGTCAGTTACCAAACGATGGATTGTGGCGGAAAAAGTGACGCTTGGACCGAGACGATTGTGCAACTCTGGAATCCTGACGTAACCGATAAAAAAGAATTCATGAGTGCCAAAAAATTCTTGAACATCTTTGATCGCGCCGCCAGCGGCGTTCCCGTCACCACCACCAGCGAACTCAAACTCGAGTACGGCAACGACACCATGCCAGCCATCAATTACCACGTTGGGAATATCAGCCTCGAAGATGGAAATTTGGTGATTTCGCTCGAGCCGCCAAAAGTTCAATGCAAAGCCCGAAACCGTGCCGATCAACCCACCGAACTTAACATGCTCGAACCAGCCGCTTGCGCCCCAAAAACGGGTTGCTGCTGAACATGCGTTCCGCGACACTCGAGGATTTGCAAAGTGTCCTCAATTTGCTCGAGGCTGCCAAACTTCCCACAGCAGGCGTGAAAGATCACCTTCAGAATTTTATGCTCGAATTTTCAGATCAAACCCTGATTGCCTGTGCTGGACTCGAAGTTCACGGTCAAGCTGGGTTGTTGCGTTCGGTGGCGGTCAACCCAAGTGAGCGCAACAATGGCATCGGCTCGAGGTTGGTCAAATCAATCCTTGAGCACGCCAAAACACAGCAACTCTCGAGCCTCTTTTTAATGACTGAAACTGCCACAGCTTACTTCCCGCGCTTTGGCTTCAAACAAATCACTCGAGCCGAAATCCCAGCAAGTCTCAACGCATCCGAAGAACTTTGCGGCGCGTGTCCCGACAGCGCCGTGGTTATGATGCTCGAGTTGTGAAACGCTTTTACGGCTGGTACATGGTCTTTGCCTTGGCGGTCAGTACCACCGTGGCTTACGGCGTGTTGTATTACAGCTTTGCCGTGTTCGTCAAACCAATGGAACTCGAGCTTGGCTGGAACCGTGCGCAAACCTCACTCGCGTTCAGTTTGGCGCTGATTGTCGCGGGTTTGATCGCCCCGTTTCTAGGCAGGGTGGTAGATCGGCAAGGCGCAAGGCTCGTCACCAGTTTGGGCGCAACCCTCGCCGCGTTCAGCGTGTTTTTGTGGTCGCAGGTCTCGAGTTTACCCATGCTGTACCTGACCTGGGCGCTCTTGGGTTTCACCATGACCGCCACCTTTTACGACCCTGCCTTTACCGTGGTTGCCGTCTGGTTTCGTGCCGGACGATCTCGAGCGATATTGATCATTACCTTAATCGCTGGTCTGGCAAGCACCATTTTTGTGCCGCTTTCCACTTTTTTGCTTGAGCACCTTGGTTGGCGCAACAGCATTGCGGTACTGGCGTTCATTCAACTGCTGACCGCCCCCATGTTGTGGCTGGTGTTGCGCCGCCACCCGCACGATCTCAACCTCGAACCTGACGGTGCAGCTCGAGAAATTCCAACTGAAATCGCCCCTGTTCAACCGCTCGAAACCGTTCACTTCTGGCGTTCGAGTGTCTTCTGGAGTCTGGCACTGGGTTTTGCCCTGGCACGCATGGCGGTCTCAACCCTCGCGCCGCACCTTGTGCCACTCTTGCGCGAACGCGGATTCTCGAGCGTGTTTGCCGCCACCATCGCCGGTTTGGTCGGTGTACTGCAACTCGGTGGGCGTCTTATTTTTGTGCCCATGACCAACCGTGTGACCTTAACGTTCTTAACCGCCGTCACCTTCGCGCTGCACGGACTTGGAATCTTGCTGCTGACCTCAAGTTCCCAGATCGGCGTTTACGGTTTTGTGATTTTGTACGGCAGCACCAACGGCGCGATTACCATTGCCAGGGCAGCGCTGACCGCAGAACTTTTTCCGACACGGGTTTACGGGCAAGTCAGCGGTGCAATCTCGTTGGTGGTGGCGCTCAGCAGTTCACTCGCGCCGTTTCTGGCGGGGGTGTTGCATCAAAAAACTGGCAATTACCAAAGCACGTTATGGGTGCTCGTGGCATTGCTGGCAATCTCGAGTTTGATTGTTTTGAACGCTCGAGCGAAAGTACAAGACCAAAACCTATTGGGTGACACTTGAGAAACGATGTGTTGAGGGTTGAAAAGTTGCTCGAGCCTGAGCTGACATAAACATCAAATTCATTTGATATGATTGAGCCGTGAATGCCCTTGAATCACTCAAAGCCTTGGCGCACGAAATTCGTTTTGAAATCGTGCGAATGTTGCACACCCGAGACTTGTGCGTTTGCGAACTCGAGGTGGCACTGAAGGTTTCACAATCCAAAGTTTCTTACCATTTGGGCTTACTGCGCGAATCTGGTTTTGTTTCGCTGCGTCAAGATGGACGTTGGAGCGTCTATTCGCTAGAGCCTAAATCCCTGATGCACTTGGGCGGAATGGTGCAGGAAGCATTGGCAGAACCGCGCGATCTTTCACATATCCCCGATTGTCGCGCTTTGGAAATACATCAAACTGGTTTGTTAAAGGAGTCAGAATGCGTTTGTTAATTCTTTGCACCGCCAACAGCGCCCGTTCGCAAATGGGGGAGGGCTGGGCGCGGTACTTCGCCAAACTTCACCACTTCAATCTCGAGGTTTTCAGCGCTGGAACTCGAGCCACCCAAGTCAACCCGAACGCCATTGCCGCGATGCTCGAGGTCGGAATTGACCTGTCAGCCCATACCAGCAAAACGCTGTTTGACCTGCCTGATCCCTGGAATTTTGATGTGGTTTTAACGGTTTGCGATAACGCAGCCGAAAACTGTCCCGTGTATCCCGCGCAAACTTTGCGCTTGCATCACAGCTTCCCAGACCCTGCGGGTCAACCCGACGAAGCCCAAGCATTTCGTCAAGTGCGCGACCTGGAAAAACCGATTCTCGAGCAACTGATTCTGGATTTGAAAGCTGGACGCAGACCCCTGCTCGAGACGACATGAATGCTCGAGCGTTGAGTGCAGAATTCTTGGGAACGTTTGCCCTGGTGTTTTTTGGTCCTGGCGCGGCAGTGGTGCAAGCCCAAACGGGCGTCTTGGGTCATGCGGGTGTTGCGATTGTCTTCGGTCTTGCGGTTGCCGGCATCGTCACGGTGCTGTCCCCAATCTCTGGAGCGCACATCAACCCTGTGGCAACCCTGACGATGTGGCTTTCGGGGCGTTTCGAGGCTCGAGATGTGCCTGGTTATGTTGTTGCCCAATTGCTTGGAGGAACACTGGCTGCGTTTGTTTTGCGCATCATTTTCGGATTGAACGGCAATCTTGGCGCAACCATCCCACGTGGCAGCCTCGAGCAAGCTTTCATGCTCGAGTTGATCTTGACGTTTTGGTTGATGCTGACGGCTTTGCGCTCGAGTGGGGCTGGCGCTGGGGCATTGATCGGTGCGGTGGTCGGTCTGGAAGCCATGATGGGTGGTCCGATCACAGGCGCGAGCATGAACCCAGCCCGCAGTTTTGGTCCTGCCCTGGCAAGCGGCATTTGGACGGCGCAATGGTTGTACTGGCTCGCACCGATCCTCGGCGCGTTGCTGGCAGTTGGGGTCAACAAATGGTTTGAAACCCCGAACCAATAGGTTTGTCCGAACGGCGTATCATGCTCGAGTGACCACTGTTTTTTCTTGGAGTCAACCATGAAAGCCCTTTTTCTGGACGCCGCCAGCACCTTCAGGCTCGGCGAATTTATCGACCCTGACGCCAACTCGAGTCTCAAATTGCGGCTTCGGGTTCAGGCGGTCACGATTTGCGGTTCGGATTTGCATTATTACAAAGAGGGTTCGATCGGATCGAGTGTGGTGCATCAACCCGCGATTTTGAGTCATGAGTTTTCGGCGATTGTTGA
>CAXTTL010000241.1:0-7319 GCA_964247135.1 uncultured Deinococcales bacterium
CGACCGGCTGCAGGCCGCGCTGCGCCGCAGTTTCGTGACGCTCGAGGCTGGGGCGTTGATGGGCATTTTGAACGTCACACCCGATTCGTTCTCGGACGGTGGACGCTTTAATGCGCTCGAGAAAGCCGTGATTCAAGCCAAAAGCATGACTCGAGAGGGCGCAAGCATCATCGACATTGGTGGCGAAAGCACCCGCCCTGGGGCGGACAGTGTGAGCGAAGACGCGGAACTCGAGCGGGTGATTCCTGTAATTCGGGCATTAAAGCTTGAGAAACTCGAGGTGCTGATTTCGGTGGACACCCGAAAAGCGAACGTGGCTCGAGCGGCATTGCAGGCTGGGGCGAATATTGTTAACGATGTAACGGGTTTACAAGACCCTGAGATGCGAGCCGTCTGCGCCGAATTTGGTGTACCAGCCGTCATCATGCACTTGCGCGGAAAGCTCGAGGAATTAAAATTTTCGCAAGAAAATCAACCGTTTGAAAACGTGGCGCTCGAGGTGCGAGACGAACTTGAGAAGTCAGCAAGACTTGCATTGGCTGACGGCGTGCCAAGCGTGATGCTCGATCCAGGATTTGGTTTCGGCAAAAGTTTGGAACAGAACCTCGAGTTGCTGCGCGGAATTCCGACACTCAAATCTCTTGGATTTCCGGTGCTGATCGGCGCGAGTCGCAAAAGCACGCTGGGGAAAATCGCTGGCATCCAAAACCCGCTCGAGCGCGATGCCGCGAGCATTGCCGCGCATTTGTTCGCCTATGCTCGAGGGGCGGATGTGCTGCGGGTGCATGATGTGGCGGGTCATGCGCAGGCTTTAAGGGTTTGGAAGGCGTTGTAATCTCGAGCTTAGGGACGCGGTTGAAACAGGCGTTCATCGAATTTGAAGTCAAGCCTGAAGTAAACCCCAGGTCGGGCGTTGAACGTACCAATGCTGTCAAAACCAAAGAAGTTAAAACCGACGGTCAACAATAAATCTTGCAACACGCGCAAGCTGCCCTCAATGCCGAACGAGAAGCTCGAGGTGTTGGTGCTTTGGAACATGTACCCAGCGCTGAAACCAGCACCCAGAACGTCGCTGAAAAAGTAGGTCGCGCCGAGGTAAATCTGACCCGTAAAGACGCTCGAGGACAGTTGGTATGCCAACCCGCTGCGCACCGTGAAGTATTCGTCGAATTGGTAGGTGGCGAGGATTTCGCCAGCCAAGAATTCGCCTGTGCTGCTAAAAATTCCGTTTTTGTACGTGTGGTTGGTCAGAACATTCCAACGGCTGTAACGGTACGCACCAGCCATCGAGAATTTGAAACCGCTTCCGTCGCTGGAGTCGGTGTACTCGAGGTTGGGTGAGAGAATCAGGTTGGGGTCGGGTTGAAAGACGATGCCGAGTCCGTAAAATTGTTTGAAGCCCTTGCTCGAGAGTGAAAGTTGGCTGCGCAAATTGGCTCGGGTATTTTGGTAACTGTAAAGCAGACCGGCGCTGATGCTGCCCTCGGGTTCAAAACCGATCTGGCTCGAGATTTGCGCCCCAAGCTGGGCGCTGAGGTTTGGATTGATCGGAATGATCGTGTCGATGCCGGCTCGGGCGCGTCCAGCGTCGCCAGCGTTGGCGGGCAGGTCATAACCGAGGGTCAGGTTGGTGTTGCCGAAGGTGCCGCGCAGTCCGAGGCTGCCCTCGTTATTCTGCCAGTCGGTCAGGGTGTCTTGGAAAACCAAGCTGATGTTGGCACTTAAGGCGTATTCGGCGCTGAAACGGGTTTGAAACAGGGTTCCTGGCGTGATCGGTACGCGTTGCTCGAGTCCAAATTTAAATGCGCCGAGTGGCACAATCACGCCGCCTGTCAGGTAGACATCGCTGGTGTTGGTTGTGCCGCCGCTCGAAAAATTACCGAGCAACCCGAGCGTGGCACTTAAAATCCCAAAATCATTTTTGGCTTCCAGACCGAGGCTCGAGCGTGAACTGTTGGTCGCGTCGTAATTTTGGTTCAAGGAAGCTCGAGCCGAGAAGCTGAGGGTGTTGGATGGTTTGAGGCTGGCAGTCAGGTTGATGTCACGGGCTGGCGTGGTGTTATTGACGCCCGTATAACCGACCGCCACATCCTGATAGCGGGCGTTCACTTCAAAAATGCCACTGTTGTAGCTGGCTTGCGCGGCAAAAGCAAAACTGCTCGAGAAACCCAGTTCGGCATTGATTTTCAAGTCTTTGCTGTTGTAACCCGCTCCAACGGACAGCATCAAGGGTTTGGCGGCGCTGTACTCGAGCACCGTGCCTGAAACCGTGTATGTACCATTGCCGAGTTGCCCCTCGAGTTGTCCTTGCGCACCGGCTCTAAACTCGAGCGGCACGCTGGTGGCGGCAGAGGCGTAATCGATCACCAAATACATGGGGTTGCTGCTGGCGAGGTCGTTTGCCAAAAGCGGTTTTTTCAATTGGACAATGCCGGTTTCATAATCGATCACGTAATCGCGCAGGCGCTCCAAGGTGCAGCCCTCTTGCCCAGTTTGGCTCGAGAAACTGTTGTCGGTGTAGGTTGCTGGGCATTCCAGAATGATTAAGTTTGGGTTGTCTTTGTCGCGCACCACAATCCGAATGCGTTCCGTGCCTGGTTGGATTGGGGCGTTTGGCAGACGGTAAATTTCGGTGCCGTCACCTCGAAATTCGGCGGATAAATTGCTGCTGGGTTGAAACGCCAAAAAGCCTGTCACGCGGTAGCCTTCGCCGCGCACGAGGGTTTGCAAGCCGTTGTAGGTCGGGTTGTAACCGCTTAACAATCCACTGAAACCCGCACCAAATTGCCCGTACAACACATAGCTCGGTCCTCGCTCGAGTTTCAGGTAAAAACCGGTGCTGCTTGAGACTTCGCTGCCTCGGCTGGCGGCATCGCCCAAGAGTGGGAAGCGCTCGAGCGGGGTGGGCGTCGGCAGCAGACTACCGCCCAGGTTGAATTCGTTGTTGGCGTACTCGGCTTGAACGTTGACGCCGATGGTAAATTGATAACCGTCAAACACGGGTCCTCGGGCGAACAATTGCAAACTTCCCGCCACCGAAAAGGTATCGCTGAGGCTGACTTGCACGCCCGTCGCACCAACCACAATCAGTGGACGCGTGCTGGCGACCACCTGAAATTCGGCTTGGGCGCGAACATCGCCAATTCTGGCGGTGGCACGAACAATATTGCGATTTCCAACACTGGTGAGTTTAACCCGAGCAAGACCCGCCACGTATTTGATCTGATAGCCTGGCTCGAGTGGGTTGGCGTCGGGTTGGCTGGGTTCTGGTGAAATCTCGAGCGTGACATAGCCGTCCGAGGGCACGTTGCCGAATTCGTCGATGACTTTGATTTGCAGTTCTGGCGTGTCGTTGGAGTCGCCTGTGATCGGTCTCACTTGGGTGATTTCGATACGTCCAACCGCGCCCGCCAGCGTCACCGTGACGGTATCTGTAAAGGTTTCACCGTTGTCCGTGGCGCTCAACTCGAGGGTGTTGATGCCTGGTTTGAGTTGCACGGCAACGTACTCGAGGGTGGTGCGGTTTGTGCCCTCGTCGAAGGTGCGGCTGCCCACTTGACTATCGCTAATGACCACGCCATTGACTTTCAGTTGAATGTTTTCCGCCCGCAGTGGCACATCCACCAGTACGCTGGTTTGGTCGCGGTCGGTGAAATGCTTGTCTTGAATCGGACGAACGATAATTGCCCCAACCCGATCCCGCAGACCGCGCAAGGTTTGTTGGGCAACGGCTTTTTCAAAAGCCTCGAGAATGGCGGGGTTGCCTTGCAGCAAACGGGTTTCGGAGACGGTGCCATTTGGGGCAATCAAATTGAGGATCACGCCAATCCGTTCTTCTGGCATGACCAGAATATCGCTATGGTCAAGTTTATAAGTCAAAACGTATGGATTGCTGACGCCTGCCGGCATCACCCAGAACAAACGATCTTCGGTTTGCAGCGGGTCGGGCAGCAATTGACCATTGACCGCACTCGAGCCTGAAACATAGCTTGCACCGTCTGGAATTCGGTCGGCAATGACGATCTGACCGTTGGCAGGAATTTGTTCGACCCGCACGACCACCTGCACTTCACTTTGACGGGTTCGGGCAGGCAGGTCAACCACGGTGGCGCTGGCACTGGCTGGCACGGCAACAATGGTGTCGTTCAGGCTGAGGTTGACAAGGTTTTCATAGGTTCCAGCACTAGCGGCTCGAGCGTTTACCACAATTTTTTTCATCTCGAGCGGTGCAAGTTCGACGCTCTGGTTTTCGGTTTGCTCGAAAGTTAGACCATTTGCCTCGCCTGCCAGTTGCAAGGTGATTGGACGGTTGACGGGGTTGGTAATAACAATGGTGAAGGGAATAATTTGCGCGGGTTTGAAATTGATTTTTGGCGCGGTTTTGACCACGCTGGCATTGACCCGTTTGAAATCGGTGCTGGCACTGAGTGAGGTTAAATTTGGGGCTTCAAGGATGGCTTTCAAAGTGGCTTCGCCGTCCGAACCTGCCGTCACTCGAGCCTGATAACTGAATTCTTGGGTTTCGTTCGGTTCGATGTTGCCCGCAAATCGGGTGCGACCCAAAGGTGTTAAAAGCTCGGTTTGCGAATCGCTGAGGCTGAAGGTGGTGGCGGTTCCACCGACATTCTTAACGCTCAGTTTGATGGTCACCACCTCGCCGGGCAGTAATATATTAGGTTCAATCTGGCTTCTGGTAATCGTCAAGCGTGCCGGAGCAGGTGGTCGAGCCAGGGTTTGAAGGCTGACGCTCGAACTCGAGTTGCTGGGGTCTGGGTCAATCGCTTGGCTGATGGCGGTGGCGGTGTTGACAATCGTGCCCACTTTGTCGGCGTTTGCCACCAAGGTAATCGTGACATCTTGCCCCACTTTTAAAGTCCCCAAATCGCAAGCCAGAATTCTTCCGGTCATGTCGCAACTGCCCTGCTCTGTGCTGCTCTCGAGCAAATTCAAGCCTGCTGGCAGTTGGTCTTGCAGAACGGTTTGTGCGGCATCGCTCGGTCCAAGGTTGCGCACGCGAATCGTGTAGGTGATCGGGTCGCCCACCGTGGCTTGGCTGGCATCGACGGTTTTTGACACCAGCAAATCCGCCAGTGGAGTGATTTCGTCGCTGTCGGTGGCGGTGTTGTTGCTTAAATCTGGGTCGGTGACGGTGGGGGACGCCGTCACGGTGGCGGTGTTGGAAATCGTTTCAGTCGCATCAGTGCGCAACAAACCCGTCATGCTGAATGTCAAACTGCCGCCCGCTTCGAGGTTCACCAAAGCATTCAAATTCCCAGTGCCTTCAGGGTTTGGGCAGCTCGAGTTTGGGCTGGCTTCGCAAGTCCAATGCACGTCGGAAAATGCGACGGGCATGGTGTCGGTCACTCGAGCACCTTGGACGGCAACCCCCCCAAGATTGCTGACGACAATCGTATAGGTCAGTTCCGAACCTGGCGTGGCACCTTCAGCCCCGTCGGTTTTGGTGATGCTCAGGTCGTTGTTTGCAGCTCGAGGTGTGGGTTCAGGATTGGTGATCGGTGTGGGTTCTGGGTTTGGCGTTGAATTTGGAAGTGGGATAGGGGTTGGCGTTGGAGCTGGGATGGGTTCTGGATTTGGCGTTGGGATTGGGGTCGGAACTGGCTCAGGATTTGGGACAGGAACAGGTGTAGGTGTTGGCTGCGGCATTGGAACGGGATTTGGGGTTGGTACAGGTGTTGGAACCGGAACTGGAGTCGGATTTGGTGTTGGATTCGGAACGGCAGTTGGCGTTGGGATTGGATTCGGAGTCGAATTTGAATTTGGTATCGAAGTTGGGTTCGGTACCGGTTCTGGGTTTGGAGTTGGGGTCGGTACTGGTATCGGGTTAGGATTTGGGTTTGGATTCGGAGCTGGCGGGACATTCGGCATCAATTTCTCTTTAACCACCACCGAAGCTCGAGCCGTCAAGGTTTGCCCATTCCAAACCACGCTCGCCACATTCTCGAGTTTGCCTTTGGCGTTTTTAGCGATGCTGGCGTTGATGGTGAAGACCCTGTTTTGCTTGGCATCCAAGTTAAAGCTTTGCTTGAAATCCGCCCCGTCAAAACCTTGGGGCAGAATATCGGTCAGCACAATGTTCTCGGCGGTTGTGCCACCCGTGTTTCTGACCTCGAGTTTGAAACTGATCTTGTCGCCAACTTCGGCGGTGTTTTGGCTGACGGTTTTTTGAAACTCCAGTGTGGCGGGTGTACTGACCACCATTGGGGTTTTGACAGTCAAACCAAATGGCTCGAGCTTTGCCACGGCGTCGGCTTGACCGAGCAAAATGGCAGTTGCAGGCATAACGATAATGGCGGGTTGTTTGGCGCTGATTTCAAGACTCACATCGTTTGGGGTTTGCGTCTCGAGGAAGTTTGGCAGCTCGAGGTTTAACACGACTGGAATCGGGTACGGGAATTTGGTCGAGGCGATGGCGGTCAGGGTGGTGGTGTCACCCAAACCAAGGTTGTTGCGGCTGGCTTGCAAACTCAGGTGGGCTTGAATCTTGTATTCGATGACCACTTTGCTTTGCTTGCCGCCAACCACGATGGTTTGCATGGCTTGCACGCTGGCGTCGGGCAGAACGGGCGGCACAACGGTGTACAAACCTGGCTTGAGTGCCAGAATGCCTGGTGTGGTCAAGGTTTGACCGCCAATGTTCACGTTGATGCCTGGCAGCGGAATCAATTCGTTGCCAACCCGAGCCACGGTTTCAACGGCAAGCCCACCCTCGAGTCGTTGCGCGATAAATTTCAGGTTTGCGCCCTTAAAGCCAACCTTAACGCTGGTGCTCGAGATAATTTTGGCTTCGCCCGAGTTGATGACGGCTTTGAGGGGCACATATCCGGCGGGCAAAACTGGACTGGCAAAACGGGCGCCGTCTTTGTCGGAAGTGATTTTGTACGACGCACCCGCAATGGCTTTGCCGTTCAAATCGATCACGCTGACGGTGATCGGTTCGATGATTTTGGTTTTGACGGGGGTTTTGAACGGCACGAGCGGCACAAAAAACGGTTTGCCGTTCATGACAAAACGCAACCTGAAGGCGTTCGAGAATTGACGCGCCGTGACCGGAATCCGTGCCAGCAAAGTTAACTGCCCTTTGAAGCCGCTCGCGATTAAAAAATCGTTTCGCGCCCAACTGCGTCCGCCCGAGGTGTTCAAAACGCGGCGTTGCTGGTTGGGCAACAATAAAGTCAGCTCGAGTTCGCGGCTGGTGTCGCCGTCGTAATTGAAAATTTGTAGGGTTTTGCCGACATCGCCAGCCACAATCGGCAGGTAGACCGCCAGCATTTCCTGGTCGGGCGTGCCGTGGGCGTTGA
>CAXTTL010000242.1:0-7318 GCA_964247135.1 uncultured Deinococcales bacterium
GCGCCTGGAACGAGTATTTCTGGGCGTTGGTGGTGCTCGCCAACCCTCAAGACACTTACACCCTGCCCTTCGGCTTAATCGCGTTTATCCCCTTTTCCGGTTCGACCGGCGCCTACGGTTTGATTTTGGCGGGTGCGGTGTTCTCGGCGTTGCCCGTGATTATTTTGTTTATTGTCTTTCAACGCTATTTTGTCGAAGGCGTGGCGTTCAGTGGCAGCAAAGAGTAACAACCCACAGCAAAGCCGTGATGTGAACTGTTAAATGATCTCGAGTGATTTGAAACCTATTCGCTCACTGTCCATAAATTCAAGGAGCAACCCCGTGCGACTCAAAGAAAACACCATGTACCTCGTCGCAGACGATCACGCGCAAATCGCGGGACTCGAGAATGGCTTGTATGACCGTGACACCCGTTTTGTCTCGCACCTCGAGTGGCGAATTTCAGGGCTTGCGCCCACCGTTTTAAGCACGCACTCGAGCTTGCCGTTCGAGTTCAGGCAGTTCGCCAGCGAACCCAGGCTCGGTCCAACCCAGCGCCTCGGTATTGATCGCGCCGGTTGGTTGTCTGGGGCAAGTTATTTCGAGACCATCAAACTGCAATCGTTTCAGGACGATTTCAACCATGTTCCCCCCTCGCAGCCCGAATACCTCGAGTTGATTTTGGATGCCGATTTCAGCGACATGTTTGAGGTGCGCGGCTTGCCCAAAATTGCCAAGGACGTGAAATGCCAGATGCTCGAGAATGGCTTGGAGTATCGCTATCACGGTACGGACGGCGTGGACAGATCGGTGAGGTTCGAGATTTCTCCGATGGGGGAGGAGAGGCTCGAGATCGAATTGGATGTGACCGAGGCGACCAAAACCTGGCAAGCCGAGCAGCCGTTGGGAGAAAGTTCCAATCCATCCCCCTCGAGACACGCTTACTTGATTCGCTGGAAATTAAGTGCCGCGCCGCTCGAGATCAGTCTGAACATCACGCCAACCAAATCGGATGTGCTGGCAAAAAATTCAACCCGACCCGAACTCGAGTTGGATTACCAAGCCTGGGATTGCAAAATTAAGGTCGAGAACCAGTTGATCCAACGCGTCTTTGACCAGTCGGCTCGAGATTTGCGCTCTTTGCTGTTTGACATTGACGGCACGCCGTTTCCGGCGGCGGGCATTCCCTGGTATGTGACGCCGTTCGGACGGGATTCGATCATTGTTGGTTTGTTCACCGTACCGTTTTACCCAAGCATCGCCAGGGGAACGCTCGAGTATCTGGCGTCACAACAGGGAAAAGTCTTGAATCCCGTCAACCTCGAGGCGCCAGGTAAAATCTTGCACGAGCAACGCGACGGCGAAGCCTCGAGAACGGGTCGCACACCGTTCAAAACCTATTTTGGGACGGTTGACGCGACCCCACTTTGGATTTGTTTGCTCGGCGATTATTTGGACTGGACTGGTGATCTCGAGACGGTCAAAAAGCTCGAGCCGAACATGCGAGCCGCGCTCGGGTGGTTGGGGTCGCTCGACGCCGACCCAGATCAGGACGGTTTGATCGAGTACAGCCCGCATCAGGGCGGGATTGGCAATCAGGTTTGGAAAGATTCTGGCGACAGCACCTTCGATGAGCACGGCAAGAACCTTGAAGCGCCGATAGCCGTCGTGGAAGTTCAAGCTTACGCCTACCGCGCTCGACTCAGTGCGGCTCGAGTCTTCAGGGCGTTCAAACTCGAGGCTGAGGCTGTTGAACAAGAACTGAAAGCCGAAAACTTGAAGTTGCAATTTCATCAAGCCTTCTGGCTTGAAGATTTGCAAACCTATGCCCATGCGCTGGATGCCAAAAAACGTCCCGCCAAAGTCAATGTCTCCAATGCCGGTCATGCGCTCTGGGCGGGAATCGTGCCGAACGAAATCGCGCCAAAACTGGTACAAACCTTGTTTTCGGATGCCATGTTCAGCGGTTGGGGCATTCGCACCCTGGCGCTCGAGATGCCAAGGTACAACCCTGTCTCGTATCACAACGGCAGCGTTTGGGCGCATGACAATGCAATAACTGCGCTTGGACTTGCCAAATATGGTTTTTGGACCGAACTCAAGCATCTCGTTGCGGCGCAGCTCGAGGCGGCGGCATTGGAAGCCGATGCCAGACTGCCCGAATTGTTCGCAGGGTTTAACCGTGCCGATACCAAGGTGATCGTGCCGTATCCCGCCGCGTGTCATCCTCAAGCTTGGGATGCCGCCGCGCCGCTGGCGTTTCTGACGGCAATCGCCAGCGCATTGCAACCTGGCGAACTTGGTTCTGGAAAAGCGATTCCCTCGGGTTTTGGCAAGGTTTCAGCGAGCGCCATTTTTCATCGGCAACCCTTTGAGCTGCTCTAATTGACCGAAATTCGCTCGAGCTTCGGGTGTTGTTTTGCCCCCACTCGTAAACGCTTACGAAAAGCGCTAGACTGGTGCAAACCATGAACAAATCGCCTTTGAAGACTCAACTTGAGCAATTTGACTCGAAAATCCCCAGCAATCTACCAGATCGTGGTTTGTTCATTGCACGACTTGAGCATTGTCTGCCAGACCTCATTGCGGGTTTAAAACCGGTTTACCAAAAAAACCTGGACGCCATGCTGGAAAAATTGCTTCACATCATGATCGCGGCGCATCTGGAACGCTCGAGCGAGCTGAAAACTTTAGATTTAAAGCGCAACCTGTCCCCCGACTGGTTCGAGCAGCCCGAGATGATCGCCTATGTTGCCTACACCGAACGTTTCGCTGGCAACCTGAAAGGCGTGCTCGAGAAAGTCGATTACCTCGAGAATCTCGGCGTCAAATACCTGCACCTGATGCCGTTTTTGCAGCCTCGCCCCGCCCCGCACGATGGCGGGTACGCGGTTGCCGACTTTCGCAAAATCCGTGAAGACCTCGGCACGTTTGCCGATCTCGAGCATTTGACCGGCGTGCTGCGCTCAAAAGGCATCAGCTTGTGCTGCGATCTGGTGCTGAACCATGTCGCCCAAGAGCACGAATGGGCTGAAAAAGCCCAGCAAGGTGACGCAAAATACCAAGACTATTTTTACACCTTCCCGGACCGCACCATGCCTGACCAGTACGAAAAAAACCTGCCCGAAGTCTTCCCAGATTTCAAACCAGGAAATTTCACCTGGAATGAAGCCTCCAAGCGCTGGATATGGACGACCTTCAACGCCTGGCAATGGGATTTGAACTGGTCAAACCCAGACGTGTTCCTCGAGTTTGCCGATGTGATCTTGTGGCTCGCCAACAAGGGCATCGAGATTTTCAGGCTCGACGCGATTGCCTTTATCTGGAAGCGTCTCGGCACGGACTGTCAAAACCTGCCCGAGGTCCACGCCATCACCCAGGCGCTTCGTGCGGTTGCACGCATTGTTGCGCCAGCCATCATTTTCAAAGCCGAAGCCATCGTTGCACCCGACAAATTGGTGGCTTACCTCGGGCAGCGCGAGCATTATGGCAAAGTTTCCGATACCGCCTATCACAACAGCCTGATGGTGCAAATCTGGTCGAGTTTCGCCTCTCGAGACACCAGACTCATGACCCACGCCTTGCGTCAATTCCCAGTCAAACCTGCCAACACCGCCTGGAACACCTACCTGCGCTGCCATGACGACATCGGCTGGGCAATCACCGACGATGACGCTCGAGCGGTCGGCGCGGACGGTTTTGGGCACCGCAAATTCTTGTCCGACTTTTACTCCGGCGAATTTCCTGGCACGCACGCGGTGGGCGTGGTCTTTCAGGAGAACAAAAAAACCGGCGACCGACGAATTTCGGGCAGTGCCGCCAGCCTCGCCGGACTCGAGCTAGCCCTTATAAACGGCGACAAACAACTCGAGCATCTCAGCCTCGAGCGCCTCTTGATGGCTCATGCCCTGGTGCTCGGTTACGGCGGCGTACCGCTCTTGTACATGGGCGACGAACTGGCATTGTTAAACGACCCCAGTTACCTCGAGAATCCCGAGATGGCGATGGATAACCGTTGGATTCACCGACCGCAAATGCCGTGGGACAAAGCCGAAAACGCCATTGCCAACCCAAATTCGCTCGAGGGGCGGATGTATCACGGTTTAAAACATTTGATCGAAACCCGAGTCAACACGCCTCACCTTCATGCCGCTGTCGAAACCCAGGTGCTCGAGACGCAAAACGCTCACGTTTTGATCTACAATCGCGCCCATCCACTCGGCAATTTTGTTGGCATTTACAACTTTACCGACACGGCGCAAACCTATCCCGTTTGGCAATTGCAAGAACTCGGGATTCTCGAGCCGTTTGACCGTATTTCAAACACCAAATTCGAGATTCGGGATGGTGTGATTTGGCTGGCGCCTTATGCCAGGTTGTGGATCACGCAAGCCTAAATACGCCAAATAGCCTGTTCCGCAACCCTCGAGCCTCATGTCATACTCTGCATTTCGGGGGTGAGACTTGAGATTGTTTCTCGAGATTGCGCGGCGCTCTTTCAGGCGGCATTTGACGTACCGTGCGGCGACAGTTGCGGGTTTAATCACCAACGTGTTTTTTGGTTTGCTTCGTGCCAGCGTGCTTTTGGCACTTCAGAACGATCAAGTCGTCAATGGCTGGAACTCGCGCGATGTTGTGACCTATGTGGTTTTAACCCAAGCCATCATGATGTTCGTCAGTATTTTTGGTTGGACGGATTTGATGAACGCCGTGTATCGCGGCGAGATTGCCACGGATTTGCTGCGCCCCATGAGTCTGTTCGGTTTTTGGTTCGCCCAAGATGTCGGACGCGCCTTGGCTGCTTTACTTTTGCGCGGCGTCACCATTTTGGTCATCTCGAGCTTTCTTTTTCAGATCAAGACCCCCTCGAGTTTCACGCAGTGCTTGGCGTTGACGGCTTCGATGATGCTGGCGTTGACCATCAGTTTTGCCATTCGTTTCATTTACAACCTCGCCGCCTTCTGGTCGCCCGACGCTCGAGGTTTTGCCAGGTTCGCCTCAACGATTGGCATGTTCGCCAGCGGTTTTCTAATGCCGCTGAGGTTTTTCCCCGATTGGGTGCAACAAATCCTCAATTTCACACCGTTCCCGCACATCATGAACACGGTTATCGAAATTTATGTCGGCTCGTATTCAGGCAATCGATTGCTCGAGGCGTTGCTGGTACAAACCTTCTGGGCAGTGTTTCTGGTGATTTTGGCGCAAATCATCCTCGCTCGAGCCTCAAAGCGCCTGGTGATTCTCGGTGGCTAGTTTCAGGCATCACCTCGAGTTGTACTCACGACTTCTGGGCGCTCAATTGCGTTCACAAATGCAGTACCGCGTCGGTTTTGTGCTTGATATTGTCAGCACCATGATGATCACCCTCACCGAATTTGGCGCGTTCGTGTTGGTGTTCCAGCGTTTTCCCAACATTGGCGGTTGGAAGCTCGAGGAGGTCGCGTTCTTGTACGGCATGGTCGAAGTTTCGTTTGGCGTCATGGACATGGTTTTTGCCGGTTTTGACCCGCCCGTTTTCGCCCAGTACATTCGCAAAGGCACGCTCGACCAATTTCTATTGCGTCCCTCGAGTTTGTTGGTGCAAATCTTCGGCTCGGACTTTACCTTAAGGCGCATCGGCAGGTTGATGCTCGCCTTGGGTATTCTGGTCTACGCGATCAATACCGATCACATCGTCTGGAACCTCGAGAAAGTCTCGTTTTTGCCGCTGGTGATTCTTGGCATGATTCTGTTTTTTGGTGCGCTGTTCATGATCGGCGCGACCATCACGATTTGGACGGTTGAAAGTACCGAAGCCATGAACATTTTCACCTATGGCGGCGGCTATTTGATGTCGTACCCGATGAACATTTACGGCGATTGGTTGCGAAAAATCTTCACCTTCATCATCCCCGCCATTTTTCTCAATTATTACCCTGCACTGTTCTTCCTTTCAAAACCCGACCCGTTTGGAATGCCGTACTTCGTGCATTTTCTTGCGCCTGGTGTCGGATTTCTTGTTTTCACGCTGGCGTTACTATTTTGGAAGTTTGGCTTAAAGCACTATCAAAGCACCGGAAATTGAGGATGTTGTGATTCAAGTGGAAAATCTTTCCAAACATTTCACGGTGCGTAACGCGCAAAAAGGCAATCTGGCGCTCCTGAAAAACTTCGTCTCTCGAGACACCAGAATTTTGAAAGCCGTCGATGACGTGTCATTTCGCGTGGGTCGCGGCGAGATTGTCGGCTACCTCGGACCGAATGGTGCGGGCAAAAGCACGACCATCAAAATGCTCACCGGTCTTCTCGTGCCAACTTCAGGGCATCTCGAGGTGAACAGTTTTATCCCCTGGAAATCGCGGCAAGCCTATGTCTCGAGCATCGGCGCGGTGTTTGGGCAGCGCAGCACGCTCTGGTGGGATTTGCCCGTGATCGAATCGCTCGAGTTGTTGCAATTTATTTACAAAATCCCAAGCGCCACGTTCAAGCAAAACCTCGAGCATTTCACCAAGATTCTTGGACTTGACGAATTCTTAAACAGTCCCGCCCGTTCGCTCTCGCTCGGGCAAAGAATGCGAGCCGATTTGTGTGCGGCATTGCTCCACAACCCCGATTTATTGTTTCTCGACGAACCCACGATTGGTTTGGACGTGGTTGCCAAAGAACGCATCCGAGAATTTATTTTGCACCTCAACGCGACCCGAGAAACCACCGTGGTTCTGACCACGCACGACCTGGCAGACGTGCAAAAACTCTGCAAACGCGCCATGATTATCGACCACGGCAAACTGCTGTTTGATGGCACACTCGAGACACTGCAAAACCGTTTTGGCGGGATGCGACAACTCGTGGTGGATTTTGCGGAATCCTATGCTGCGCTCGAGGTTGAGGGTGCAAATCTGATCTCTCGAGACGGTTTGCGTGCCGTTTACGCCTTCAGCCGTGAGAACTTGAGCGCTTCAGAATTGATTCGCAGGCTTTCAGAACGCTTTGGCATTCAGGATATTTCGGTGCTCGAGCCAGATATTGAAGCCACAGTTCGTTTGATTTACGAACAGAATTTGTTGGGGGTGGCATGAACATCCGACCTGCGAATCCTGAAGATTTCACAACGCTCGTCCAACTGATGAAACAATTTGCCACCACACTCGAGACTGGTCTTGAAGCTCGGTTTCAAGCTGTCCTTGAGCACTCCGATCATGTGCTTTTGGTTGCTGAAAACGACCATGAAATCATTGGTTACGCTGCCGCACAAGGCTATGGCAAAAGACTTCGTTCTGGTCAGGAAAGCGTGCGTTTGAACGACCTGATGGTTTCTCTTGAACATCGTCAACATGGTATTGGAACGGCATTGCTCGAG
>CAXTTL010000243.1:0-7317 GCA_964247135.1 uncultured Deinococcales bacterium
TGAACCGTTCCACGTTCCTGGTTCGATCCCACTGGTCTTTATCAACACCGCCAAAAAAGGGCTTGACAACGTTTTGGTGCGCAAAGCCATCGCGTATTCAATCAATTATGGCTTGATCGCCAAAACCGCCATGTCGAGCTATTCTGTGCCCGCCAACTCGAGCCTGGTGATACCCGGCGGCGGCGAGAAGAAGTTCTACAACGCCGAACAGGTCAAAGCCCTCGGGTGGAATTACAACCCCGAAAAGGCGGTTGACATTCTCGAGAATCAACTCAAAGCCAAAAAAGGCAGCGACGGCGTTTACGTGCTGCCTGACGGCACGCGCCTCGGACCTTGGAAGGTGCAGTGCCCATTTGGTTGGAGCGACTGGAACCAAACCCTCGAGATTGTCTCCTCGGGCGCGAAAGCCATCGGTATTGACATCAAGACCGACTTCCCAGAATTTCCTGTGGCAAACGCCAACGTCGCCAACGGCACGTTTGATCTGGCAATGTGGTACGTCGCAGGCGTAGGACCTTCAAGCCCCTGGCAGCGTTTCCGTGACGTCATGGACACCCGTGACGTGCCGCCCGTCGGTCAAACCGCATTCTGGGGTTACGGGCGTTACAAGAACGCTAAAGTCGGCGACCTGCTCGACAAAGCTGCCAGCGGTGACGAAGCCGCCCAAAAGCAAAGCTACAGCGAACTCGACAAGATTTTCATGACCGACATCCCAGCCATTCCAATGATGTACCGTCCGCTCGAGTTCTTCCAATTCAACCAAACCAACTGGACGGGCTTCCCAAGCGAAACCAACCCAACCGCCCCGCCGATGTTCCAAGGCGCTGGCATTCGCGTGTTGTTCGGGCTGAAAGCCAAAAACAAATAAGCTGAACAGCCAGTGATATTCCACAAGGTTGAGGGACGACCTCCAAGCGTCCCTCAACCAACCCCGCCAAGCGTCCCTCAACCAACCTCGAGCGACACCCAAATATAGACTTCAAAAAAACAGAAATTTTGCTCAATACTTTTTGACTTCTGGAAATTTTCCCTCACAGCCTCAAGAATTTCTCGTCAGTCAGGTCGCGGCAAGCAGCGACCCTACAATCCGAAAAATACGTAATGAATGCAAGATATTAAAACATCCGGAACTTTTACTCGAGCCTCCAAGATATTCAAACAGGATAACCATGACCCCATTCCAAAAATACATTGCCAATAAACTCTTGTGGTATGCGCTGGCATTTCTGGCTGCCGCCGCCTTCAACTTCTTTTTGCCGCGCCTGATTCCTGGCAATCCCGTTGATGTGATCGTTGGGCAGATGGCGCAGGGTGCGACCTCATCAGGTGAAGCCAGAAAGCAAACCTACGCGAATTACATGAAGGAATTCGGGCTGGACAAACCCATTCTGGTTCAATTCGGTGTTTATTTGGGCAATCTGGCAAGGGGAGATTTCGGCACATCGTTCGGCAATTACCCCGCCAAAGTCTCGAGTTTGATTGGCGCGAGTTTACCGTGGACCATCGCCCTGCAACTGCCCGCGATTTTGGTCGGCTGGATTGTCGGCAATATTCTGGGCGTGCTGGCGGCGTATCGCGGCGGAAATTTTGACCGCGTGGCGTTCGTCGGCTCACTGGCGCTCTCGAACTTGCCGTATTACTGTCTGGCCATTTTGCTGCTGTACGCCTTTTCAGTGGCAATTCCGATTTTCCCAAGTTTTGGTGGTTACAACCCAGGGCAGACCCCGCAATTGAGTATCGGCTTTATGCTCGATGTGATTCACCATTACACCCTGCCGTTCTTGTCGATTGTGCTGGTCTTGGTCGGCGGTCAAGCCGTCGGGATGCGTTCGATGGCAATTTACGAACTCAGCGCCGATTACGTCAGCTTCGAGCGCAATCTCGGCGTTCAAGACTCGAGGATCGTCTCGAGCATTTTCAGAAACGCGGTGCTGCCCCAAGTCACGGGTTTGGCGTTGGCAATCGGTTCGTTGGTCGGCGGCGCACTGATTACCGAAGTCGTGTTCAGTTACCCTGGCATCGGTTCGACGCTTTTTACCGCAATTCGGCAAAACGATTACCCCGTGATTCAAGCCCTGACCATGCTGATTACGCTGGGGGTTTTGGGCGCAAATTTTCTGGTCGATTTGACTTACGGTCTGATTGACCCGCGCATTCGTGCCGTGCAGCAGGGTGAACGATGAAACTCGAGTTTTCAAAAACGAAGGGAATTTCAGCATGAGTGCCATAACCCAAAACAGCAATCAAGCTCGAGTTTCAAAACGCGTTTTAAACCCATTCTTGCAAATGCTGATCGTAAACGGACGGTTCAGGTTCAGTCTGATCTTGCTGACCTTGGTGGTCGGGCTGGCAATCATTGGACCACTGGTGAACCGTCACAACCCATTGTTCGCCGTCGGAGGGCGTTTTGACCCACCCTCGAGCAGCGCGATTTTGGGAACGGACGTGATCGGCAACGATGTCTTTTTGCAATTGATGCACGGCATTGGCACCAGTTTAAAAATTGGTTTGATCGCCGGCTTTATCGCCACACTGATCGGCGTGATGATCGGCACCATCTCGGGGTTTATTGGTGGTTTGTTCGACGAAATTTTGATGGGCATCACCAACGTCGTGATTACCATTCCGACCATCGTGATTTTGATTCTGCTGTCCATCGCGGTCGAAACCCGCTCGATGATCACGATGGGCATCATCATCGGCGTGACGGCTTGGCCATGGACGGCACGCGCCGTTCGTGCCCAAACCTCGAGCCTTCGCGCCCGAGAGCATGTGGACGTGGCAAGGCTCTCTGGGGCTGGCAGCGTGCGGATTATTGTTTTCGAGATTCTGCCGTACATGTTCAGCTATATTTTTATGGCGTTCGTGCTGCAACTCTCGAGCGGGATTTTAAGCGAGGCGACCCTCAGCTTATTGGGGCTTGGACCTGACAACACCATCAGTTTGGGCAAGATGCTGCAATTTGCGCTGCAAGGCGAGGCGGTGCGCACTGGGGCGTACTGGGCAATCATTCCGCCAACGCTTTTTCTGGCGGTCATCTCGTTTGGTTTGCTGCTGTTGCAATCCAGCCTCGATGAAGTCTTCAATCCACGTTTGAGGAAAGCCTGATGAGTGATCTGTTAAGTGTACAAAACGTGTTTGCCGCCTACAAGCAAAGCGGCAATGAAGTCCGAGCCGTGGACGGCGTGTCCCTCAGTTTGCGTGAAGGCGAAGTGCTCGGGATTGCCGGCGAATCTGGCTGCGGCAAATCCACGCTGGCAGCCGTACTGGCACTGGGCGCAAGACCACCGCTGTACGTCAACAGCGGCAGTATGACGCTCGAGAATCAAACCTATGACCTGACCCAGGGGTACAAGCTGCCTCGAGAATTGCGTGGCAAGTTGATCTCGATCCTACCGCAGGGCGCACTCAATTCTTTAAATCCCACCGCCAGGGTCAAGGATTTGGCATTCGATGTGATTCGCGCCCACGAACCCGAAACCAGCCGCGCCCAAGCCACCGCCAGAACGGGCGCGAGGCTCGAGCAACTCGGGTTGCCAACGCGGGTGCTCGAGTCGTACCCGCATCAACTTTCTGGCGGCATGAAACAACGCGTGGTCGCCGTGATATCGACATTGCTCAATCCAAAGGTTTTGATTGCCGACGAACCGACATCGGCGCTCGATGTCTCCTCGCAAAAATCCTTGGTCATGCTGATTCAACAACTGATGCAGCAAAAAGTCATCTCGAGCGTGGTCTTTATCACGCACGATCTGCCGATGCTGCGCACCGTCGCCAACCGTATTGCGGTCATGTACGCGGGCAAAATTGTCGAGATCGGCGAAGTCGAACAGATGATTGACGCCGGACTTCACCCGTACACCAGAGCGCTGATCGGTTCGATCCTTGTGCCAGAGGCTTATGTTCGCGCCCAGCGCATCAAAGGCATCGAGGGACAACCACCAGATTTAAGATCGCCGCCGAACGGTTGCCGTTTTCACCCGCGCTGCGAACTTGCCGATGAACGCTGCAAACTCGAGGAACCACCACAAGTTGGCGACGCCGATCACTTCGCCGCCTGCTGGCGCGTGTTCGAGCAACGAGAACCAAAACAACTCTCGAGGAGCGCCGCATGACCGCAAGCGTTCAACCGCTGCTGGCAGTCGAAAACCTGACCCGCAGTTTCGGCACCGCCTTAAACCCTGTGCTGGCGGTCAACAAGGTTAACTTTCAACTCGAGCCTGGTGAGATCATGGCAATCGTTGGCGAGAGCGGCTCGGGCAAATCCACCCTCGCCCGTCTGATCTTGCGCCTTTTGCCCATCTCGAGCGGCAAAATTCAATTTGAAGGAAAAACATTAAGCTCGAGCGATACCCGAAATTACTGGCGCAAAGTCCAAGCCGTATTCCAAGACCCCTTCGCCGCCTTCAACCAATTTTACAGCGTCCGAGGCGTGCTGACCCAAGCCGCCAGGTTGGTCGTTGGACTCTCGAGCGTGGAACGCGAAAAACGCATGACCGATGCCCTCTCGAGCGTCGGATTGGACCCCATCGAAATGCTCGATAAAACCCCGTACCAACTCTCGGGCGGTCAAAAACAACGCGTCATGATCGCCAGGGCATTGATGCTGCAACCCAAACTGCTGATTGCCGACGAACCCACCTCGATGCTCGATGCCAGTTTGCGGGTCAGCATCCTGAATCTGTTAAAAGACCTTCGGGACAAATACGGCATGAGCATTCTGTTCATCACCCACGACATCGGACAAGCCTATTACGTCTCAGATCGCTTGCTGGTGATGTACCAAGGTGAACTGGTCGAACAGGGCAAAACCGAAGAGGTGATCGCCAACGCCCAGCACCCGTACACGCAAAGACTGATGGCGGACGTACCCAAATTGCACGGTTGAAACTCGAGCATCAAAAACCCTAACAACGTTGACCAAGCCTCACCCACAGCGATCATCCGACTCGTTCCTCGCCACCTTCTTGACCATAAAACGCACCTTCTTGGTTTCAAGACGCACCTCACGGGCGAAACCGCTTGCGGGCATGGTCGCTTCCGCTTCTCCCGCTTGTGGGAGAAGGACAAGAACCTCGAGCCACACGTGTGTAGGAACAAAACTCCCTTCTCTCCGTGGAGAGAAGGGTCGGGGATGAGAGGGAAAAGAACAATTGCTATTTCTAATTTGTACAGGAGAAACCCATGAACAACACGCTCGAGCAACAACCCCGCATCGAATCGCTTCTGGCACAACTCACCCTGCCCGAAAAAGTATCTTTATTGGCAGGCGCAAACTTCTGGGAAACCGTGGCAATCCCACGCCTCGGCATTCCATCAATCAAAGTCTCAGACGGTCCAAACGGTGCTCGAGGTGCCGGTTCGTTCGTCGGCTCGAGCGTCACAGCGGCGTGTTTTCCTGTGGGGGTGGCACTCGCCTCGAGTTGGGATCGGGATTTGATCTTTGAGGTTGGTGTGGCACTGGCACAGGAGGCAAAAACCAAAGGGGCGCAAATGCTGCTCGCGCCGACGGTCAATATTCACCGTTCGCCGCTGAACGGGCGCAATTTCGAGTGTTATTCCGAAGACCCGTACCTTTCGGCGCAGATGGCGGTCGGTTACATCAAGGGTTTACAGTCCGAAAAAGTTGGTGCGACGGTCAAGCATTTTATTGGCAACGATTCCGAGTTCCAACGCAACACCATCAGTTCCGAAATCAACGAGCGCACCTTGCGCGAGATTTACCTGCCACCTTTTGAAGCGGCTGTGAAGATCGGTAAAACTTGGGGCGTGATGTCCTCGTACAACAAAATCAATGGCGTTCACGCCGATGAAAACGCCGAGCTTCTCCAAGGCATTCTCAAGACCGAATACGGTTTTGATGGCATAGTCATGTCCGACTGGACAGGCACAAACAGCACCGTCAACGCCGCCAACAACGGACTTGACCTCGAGATGCCAGGACCAACGCGTTGGCGCGGTGAGGCGCTGGTTAAAGCCGTCGAAGCTGGCGAGGTGAAACTCGAGGCAATCGATGAGGCGGCACGGCGCATCTTGCGAATTGTTGAACGGGTCGGCGCGTTTGAAGACCCTGAACCCAAACCCGAGCAAGCCATCGACCGCCTCGAGCACCGTGCTCTGATTCGGCGGGCTGCCAGCGAAAGCATGGTGCTGTTAAAAAACACAAACAACATTTTGCCGCTCGAGAAACAAAAACTCAAATCGATTGCCGTGATTGGACCAAACGTCAAAACCGCGCAGATCATGGGGGGCGGCAGCGCCCAGGTCAGTGCGCATTATGTGGTCAACCCGTTTGAAGGTTTGCAAAACGCGGTCGGTAACGACGTGACCCTCGGTTACGAACTGGGTTGCACCAACCACAAATTGCTGCCAAAACTCGAGGGGAAACAGGTCAGAACGGGCACGGAAGCTGGGTTTAAACTCGAGTTTTTCAACAGTCACGATTTGAGCGGTACGGTAATCAACAGCCAAATTGTTCAGGGCAGCGAGCAGTTGATGTTTGGTGAGATTGCGCCTGGGGTCAATCCAGCCGCATTCTCGGCACGATTGAGTACAACCTTTACCCCAGACTCGAGCGGCGTTCATCAATTTAGCGTGCAAAGCGTGGGCAACACCCGTGTTCTGGTGGACGGACAAGAAATCGTTGACAATTGGACCAGTCAAACCAAAGGCGAGAGTTTCTTTGGTTTTGGCAGCACCGAAGCCATCGGCAGCATTTCGCTCCTTGCTGGAAAAACCTATCAACTCAGCCTCGAGTACAACAACGCCGATGTCAGTTTTTTTGCTGCCTACCGCTTGGGACACCTGCCACCAATTGCCAGTGACGCCATCAAACGCGCCGCCAGCCTTGCCGCCAATTCAGACGTGGCATTGGTATTCGTTGGCACGAACGGCGATTGGGAATCCGAGGGGCATGACCGCGCCAACCTCGAGCTTCCAGGCGCACAAGTGGAGTTGATTGAACGGGTGGCGGCGGCAAATCCCAACATCATAGTTGTACTGCAAACCGGTTCGCCCATCGTGATGCCGTGGCTCGGACGGGTGGCTGGCGTGGTTCAAGCTTGGTTTCCAGGGCAGGAATGCGGAAACTCGATAGCGGATGTCTTGTTTGGCATCGTGAATCCAAGCGGCAAACTGACCCAAACCTATCCGTTGCGGCTCGAGGACAACCCCACGTTTATCAATTACCCAGGCGACAATGGGCGGGTTTATTACGGCGAGGGGATTTACGTCGGTTATCGCTATTACGAGAAAAAAGCCGTCACGCCCTTGTTCCCTTTCGGTTTCGGGCTTTCATACTCGAGCTTTGAATACAGC
>CAXTTL010000244.1:0-7264 GCA_964247135.1 uncultured Deinococcales bacterium
GCCAGGCTCGAGTTTGAGAATTCCAGTTACAATCATGCTGCTTGGTTTTTTGGCAGTGAAGCCCAGAATTTACCGCGTTGGACTGGTTATAAACTCGGTTTTGAAATCGTGCGTCATTACCTCGAGCAAACACATCAAACTGCGGCTCAGGCGTGCGCGGTTGAAGCCAAAACAGTTCTTGAAACCCTCGGAGGTTAACATCGAACAACGAAAAACCATTTTGATTGAAGCTCGAGCCTAATGCACAACCTTTCGATTCGTGCTCGAGTGGCATTCGCGGCGGCGTGCGTCGAAACGGCAATCCAGCACTTTGAAATTCTGGGAGCGAATGATTTTCTGGAAACCCTGTGGAGTTTTTGCGCCGAGGAGAATTTGCTCGAGTGGGAAGCCAGAATTCAGGCAATTCATCCGATCCATTGGCAGGAAGTTGCACTCACCAATCTCGAGCCTCGAGTTCAAGCCGCATTGCGAGAACTGTTTGCGAATGCCGTCGCGGTTGGCTTGCGAAACTTGTATTCTAATTACCGAAGCTTGGAAACCGAAGAATCGCTGGCGGATGTCGTGCGGCAAATGCAGGCATTAAACCTCGAGTTGCCAGATTTGGAATGGTTCAGATTTTCCGACTCGAGGGAAGCCAAAGGCTGGGGCGTACCATTTAACCCGAATGAATTGCGGGCAAAGATGTTGAAAGGATTGATATGAGCAAACCAAAACTGAAGTACGGCATGGTCGGTGGCGGGCGTGATGCGTTTATTGGCGCGGTTCACCGCATGGCAATGGCGCTTGATGGTCACTACGAGATGGTGGCGGGCGCACTCTCGAGCACGCCCGAAAAAGCGCTGGCGAGCGGTGAGGATTTGGGACTTGCGACGGGCAGAAATTACCCGACCTGGCAGGCGATGCTCGAGGGGGAATTGAAACTTCCAGCCTCAATGCGCATGGATTTGGTGGTGATCGTCACGCCGAACCATGTGCATTATCCTGTGGCGAAGGCTTTTGCCGAGGCTGGTTTTCATGTGGTCAGCGATAAGCCGCTTGTGCATACGCTCGAGCAAGCCAGGGATTTGGTCAGCACCGTCAAAAAAGCTGGTGTGGTCTTTGGCGTGACCTACAATTACACGGGTTATCCGATGGTGCGCCACGCCCGCGAAATGGTGCGGCGCGGCGATCTGGGCGAGATTCGCAAGGTCATTGTGGAGTACAACCAGGGTTGGCTTGCCACCAACCTCGAGGCAACCAACAACAAGCAAGCCGATTGGCGCACCGATCCGGCGCGGTCTGGGGCGGCGGGTGCGATAGGTGACATTGGCACGCACGCCGAAAACCTGATGGCAACGATCACGGGACTCGAGCTGGATGCGATTTGCGCGGATTTAACCTCGTTCGTGCCTGGGCGTAAACTGGACGACGACGGCAATTTGCTGCTGCGTTTCACGAACGGCGCAAAAGGCGTTTTGATCGCCTCGCAAATTCAGGTGGGCGGCGAGAATGACATTCGGATTCGGGTCTTTGGTACCAAGGGCGGCATCGAGTGGCATCAAGAAAACCCGAATTACCTCGAGTTCAATCCGTTGGGCGGTGTGCGCCAGATTTTGACGCGGGGCGCGGATTATCTTTGCGACGCGGCGAAAAAAGCGATTCGGATTCCGGCAGGGCATCCCGAGGCGTTTCTCGAGGCGTTTGCCAACCTGTACATTGGCGTTGCCGAGGCGATTCGTGCCAAAAAATCTGGGGTGGCGCTGGGGGCACTTGAGGGTGATTTTCCGACGGTGGTGGACGGGGCGCGGGGCGTGCATTTTATCGAAAAAACCGTGCAAAGTGCGGCGAGTTCGCAAAAATGGACTGACGCTCGATTTGAATAACCCAAGTTTTTTGAAGGCTCGAGATTCTATGTTGATCTCGAGCCTTTTGATGGCTCGAGACTCTCATCTTGACGCTTTGAGCACAAATGCAATCCAGATCGTCATAAAGATGTTTTTGCCTGATTTTTGAACTCAAGTTCTGTCATTATTTTGAAGCTTGCCATCACCAAATGTTGGCTTACAATATTCTTACCAATCTCGGAGGTGCTGCTCATGATTTTGTATAAACGTGCTGCTTTGGTTTTAAGTCTCGCCGCATTGATGGCTTCGTGCAATCAAACGCCAACCCAGGACGCTGTCCAAGCCGACAGTGCCACCGCCAGTCAAGACCTTCGTTCGCGCCCCGAGTTTGAAACTTTACAACCAGGCAAATTTAAATTCATTCATCAGGATTTAAAAATCAATTTGGTGTTTGTGGGTTACAACCAAGGCGGCGGCGCTCGAGGCGTCAACCTCAATACCTTCAAGAAAGTTCTGCCCAGCAACTACAAAGCCATCAACCGCGATACGGCGTATTACGGCACACCCGAATACGCCGGCACAAGCTTTGGTTATGATTACAAGATCAAATTTGCCGACAAGTCCTTCGAGAACGCGTTTTTCAAGCACCTCTCGAGCATCGCCGTGGAAAAACCGCTGACGGCATTTCAAGCCGCTTACAACTGCCAAGGTACAGCGCCCTGCCCAGCGAACGCCAGCAACATTGGCAAGGTGATCGACGAAAATTATTGGATCGATGCACCCAGCGTCGAAAAATGGCTGGCGTACAACGCGCCCGAGCGTTTGGGTGTCGATACCAAAGATTACACGGTGTTTTTGGTCAACTGGTTTGACCGCCCAGATTTTAAATTCCATGTCTACACCAAAACCGACGAACCCGACCCGGACACGGGCTACAACTTTGGCGCACTGCGCAGCTCGAGGAAAATGATCGCCTGGGGCGGCACGACCTCAGACGACAAGCAAAGCGGTTTGGGCAAACTTGCTCGGTTGTGGTTTTTTGACCTCTCCGCCGGTCCAGAATTCAACTCGAGCATGTACGACATCACCAATGCCGACATTGACGGCGATACCAAAACCGATTACCGGATGCCGCCGATTTGGGATTACGGCAGCACCAAAGCGACCTACCGCCCGTTTAATGACCTGTCTGGCGATTTGGGCAAAATCGTGCGTTACGTGGCAATCGATCTGCTGTTCACCAGCTCACCGCTGTACCGCGTGGGACTGACGCAACCCGTTTTGCCGGACACGGTGAAACTTGCCACCAACGTGTATCAGGGCGTTCCTGGTTTGGACGGCAAAAGCCTGATCAAAAAAGATTTGTTGCTCGAGCAACTGAAAAAACTGCAACCCCTGACCGATTTTAAGCTCGAGTTAAAAGATCAGGTCTACACGCCAGAAGCCAAACGAACCTATGAGTGCGTGGCGAACAACACCACCTGTTACCCCAATGCTTTTGGCGGTTATCCTGGCGCGAGTATTTTTGTTTACAGTGTGCTGAATTTGGACAAGTTGATTGGCTTTGATCAAAAAAATTACGAACTCCCAATTGTTGCCTACACTGTGCCCGACAATGTTCCAGCGCCGTACCTTGGGCTTGCCGACGACGATTACCTGACTGGCACGCAAAGCTTTGTGAATGCGGTCGTGACCCCAGACATCAGTCAATTTTATGGTCTGACCACCACCTTGATTCACGAGGTTGGGCATCATTTGGCAATGTCGCACCCGCACGACGGTTTTGATTCTCAGGACAACATCGACTTTGGCACAACCGGCGATTTCACCTATTCGTGGTTGGGCGACCAGTCCAACACGATGATGAGTTACATCGACCTGAACTGGGATTTCTCGCAGTTTGACCGTGACAACATGAACCGTTATTTGGTCGCCAACTATATCAATCAATCGAACGTCATCTTGGGCGATCTGGTGAAAAACTCCAAAGCCAGACAGGTGCGCGGTTTGCTGGCTAACGCAGACCGATTGGCAGAAGAGGCGCTCGAGTCTTACGGGGACATGCGTTACCTCGAGGCGAGCGTGAAAGCCAAAGCCGCCTACAAAATCGTGCTCGAGTCTGCCAGAGCGATTGGCGTACCGCTCAAGCCATTCCGTTGGTACGAGGCTTACGGTCTTGCGGCAGCCGCGCCGTCGCCTGAACGTCAAAACCAGTTTTACCAAGAGGCGCAAATTGCCATGAAACACCGCATGGCTCCGTAAAAGAAAATGCTCAAACACCTGAGCTTGATTTCTCAGGCGTTTGAACTTCAAAACTCACCTCTGAACGGCAGAATAAAGCTCGAGGTCAACCATGAAATACCTTGTAAGTTTGATCGTGTTCGGATTCTGTTTTGGACTTGCTCAACCCACCATGACCAAAACCCTCGATCAATACCAGCCCGTGCTCGAGTTGATGAACACGGTCAACCTTGCCACGCAAATCGATGCGATGCCTGGTTTGGGATTTAGCAAAAATCAATCAAAACCGCTGCTCGAGCTTTTGCGCGGTTTGAGCGCAGCAAGCAAACTCGAGCCTGAAGCGGCGCAAGGAATGCTCAAAACCCTCGAGACAAAAATTTTGACGCCGGCACAGGTCAAAGTCTTAATACAAAAACGCAGCGAACTTCAAGCTTTGGCGCAAAAACGCCGCACCCAAGTTCGGCTCTCTGAGGGTGGCTCGGGCGCCCTCAACCTGTACTCGTTGACCGTCCCTGGGGCGCGGGCTTTTATCACGATCCTCGAGAAGGGTGAAACCGTCAACCCGTTTCGGGTCGATCCGAACATGGGCATCTTGAAGAAATTTGTCGGCAGCCTCGAAACGCGTTAAGGACATTTTTTAATGCTCGAGATTCGATTTGAATCTCGAGCATTTTGCTTGGTTTACTTATTCACAGGGTCTGGGGTATCTTATCAGGAATGATTCCTAGTAAGATATTTCCCTCACAACAGACACCCCCAGGCTTCAAACTCGAGAACCTCTGGTCAGACCCAATTGCCAGGGCGTTCAGCCTGACGGCATTGACCTTGCTTGGCTTGCTGGCTGGAGTTGTTGCCAGCGCAAACGGTGCAAGCACCATCATGTGGGTGTGTTACGGGCTGGCATTTTTGACTGGCGGCATTCCCGCCGCCAGGGAAGCCTTCCATACGCTTTTTCATGAACGCAAACTCGATGTCGATTTGTTGATGGTCGTTGCCGCCTTGGGTGCGGCGTCGGTCAACCACGCCGAGGATGGCGCAATTTTGCTGTTTCTGTTCAGCCTTTCCAACGCCCTGCAAGATTGGGCGCTGGGGCGCACCAAAAGCGCAATTGAGGCGCTCATGCACCTTTCTCCAGAGGGCGCGACCGTGATTCGTGATGGACAAGAACAATGGATCAAACTCGAGGACATCAAAAAAGACGATGTTTTGCTGGTTAAACCAGGTGAGCGCTTTGCGGCGGATTCGACGATTCTCGAGGGTTCAAGCGCGATTGATGAAAGCGCGATCACCGGCGAAAGTGTTCCAGTCGAGAAAGAACCTGGCGGCACGGTGTTTTCAGGCACCTTGAATGGTTCGGGTGTATTGCGGGTTCGGGTCGAAAAACTGGCGGGCGAAAGCACGCTCGCCAAACTCTCGAGGTTGGTCGAACAAGCCCAAGCCGCCAAAAGCCCAACCGAACAATTTGCCGACAAACTCGAGGGTCCGTACACGATAGCGGTCTTGTTCAGTATTCCGGTGGTGTTTGTCTTCGCACATTTTGTCTTTGGACTCGAGCTTGGGGCGGCTTGGTACCGCGCCATGACGTTCTTGGTGGTCGCCAGCCCCTGCGCGGTGGTCATTGCCACCCCAGCCGCGATGCTCTCCGCGATGGCGGCAGGCGCTCGGGCTGGCGCATTGTTCAAATCTGGTGCGGCGCTCGAGGAACTGGCACGGGTCAAAACCGTGGCGATGGACAAAACGGGCACCCTGACCAACGGCAAGATGAAACTGGTCGAACTCAAAACCATCAATGGCTCATATGACGATTTGTTGGCACTCGCCGCCAGCCTCGAGCAACATTCCGAGCATCCTGTCGCGGCGGCAGTCGTCAGCGCTTACAGGGGTATTCCAGCCAACGTTAGCGATGTTCAAGCCATTCGCGGTAAAGGCATCACGGGACGTTTTGAAGGACAGACTGTTTGGGCGGGCACTCGAATTCTGGCGCTCGAGCAAAACGCAATTTTAACCCAAGACATCGAAAGCCAACTGTTTGACCTCGAGCGACAAGGTTTAACCACCATGATCTTGGGGCGCGAAACCAGCATTTTGGCATTGCTGGCAGTGGCAGACACGCCTCGAGACGATGCAAAGTTGGCGGTCAACGCCCTGCACCGCGCCGGTTTGCGCGTCGCCATGCTGACCGGAGATCGCCGCGCGGTGGCGGAGCACATCGCCAAAGACTTGGGCGTCGATGACGTTCGCGCAGAATTATTGCCCGAACACAAACTCGAGGTGATTGCCGACCTGAAAAACCACGGCGGCGTGGCAATGGTCGGTGACGGTGTCAACGACGCGCCCGCCCTGGCGAGCGCCGACATCGGCATTTCGATGGGTTCCGGTTCGGACGCCGCCCTCGAGAGCAGCGACGTGGTCTTGATGAAAAACGACCTTTCACGCCTCGCGGGAGCGGTTCAACTCGCTCGAGCCGCCAGCAACATGGTGCGCTTTAATTTGACCTTTGCGCTGGGGGTGATCGTGATCATGGGCTTTTTATCACTCATTGGGAAGGTCCCACTGCCGCTGGGCGTGATCGCACATGAGGGCGGCACGGTGTTTGTGGTGCTCAATGGGATTCGGTTGTTGGCGCACCCCGTGAAAGCTTAAGGTTTCTCGGTGGTCAGTTGGACGTGCAGCGACAACATTTCGCTCGAGATCAATGCTTTACAGCACCTTGCACAATGTCTGACGCTTCGCGTCAGACATTGGCGACCAAAGGGAGTCGCAACAGACAGCGGTTTTCATAGGAGTGAGAGCGCGGAGCGACCCAAGCCCGTCAGGTGCTGCTTTCAGGGTCAAGAAGCGCGTCAACGGATATGAAAACCGCTGTAACGGTTCAAATTCTCAAAGCGGTAAATGTTGCTCGGCTGCCAAGGAATCACTTCGCGCAAGACTGGCACGGCGCTGGTTTGCGAGATCAAACTCGAGAAGGCAATGTCTTCGTGAAGATTGAGTTTTTGCAGCAACTGCCCTGGTGCGCTCAAGATCAACGCCTCTTGCGGGTCTGGGAAGGCGCGAAGCAAATGCACCGCCAGTTGAGAGGCGTGTTGATGCTCGAGTTTGCCAATGTTTTTGGCGTTAAAGTTTCGTTCGATGCGTTTTGCCAAAAAACCTGCCGTTAAAGTATCGTCCAGTCCCTCGAGTCCCTCCTGACCCGCGCAGAC
>CAXTTL010000245.1:0-7251 GCA_964247135.1 uncultured Deinococcales bacterium
ATTTTATCAATGCTCGAGATCACACTTTTGGCGGCGTTGCGCACGTCGCTGCTCGAGGATTTTGCCAAGAACAAACTTGCCAGGTCGCCCAAATCCACATATGGACGCGGGGCTTTGGGTTCTTCGGGAGAAATGCTGTACTCGGTGACTTTGGACCGCAAGCTCGAGAGCACGTCGGATTCGGCGTTCCAGTCGGCTTGCAAGCTGGTGTTCAAGGTTTTGACGGCGCTCAAGACATTGCCAAATTGCGTGGTGTCATACGCGGCATGGGCGCGGTAACGCAAATCGGCTTCGTCCTCGTTGTGATGCGCCGCCCAGGTCGAAACCTCGCGTTTGCCAAACTCGAGCACGTTGATGCCAGGGTTCTTTTGCAGGTAGCCGAACGCCGCGTTGTAATCCCAACCCGCGCCGTAATCAATTTCTGGGTCGGCAATATAAAGTTTGGTCAAATCCGCAAACTGCCCGATCACCTCGAGACCGCCCATCAGGCAGGTGTCAAACGCCAAAAAATCCAAGCTTTTGATGCCGGTGCCGACCATCGCCGATTGAATCGCATTGCGCAGGTCAAAAACGTTCATGCCGTTCTCGCCGCTCGATTCGTCGCCGCCAAAGCCACCATCCCACTGTCCGCCGTGATCCCACATGATCACGCCGTAACGCTGGGCAGGAAAACTTCGCACGCCCCACTGCAAAAAGCTCGAGAGCACCTTGGGATCGTCAGAATTTTGTTCGGGCAGCTTTTCCCTGACCTCCAAACTGCCTTTTTTCACCAGCCCACGCAGACCGCCCGAAACCGAAGCGCGATCCCACTGCACGACAATGTTAAAACCTTGTTTGGAACCGACTGCCTCCATCTCCTCGAGGTCAGCCACACTGGATTCCTCGAGGTTGTTGTCGCCGTGCAAGTAGACCAGGATTGTCCAAGAATTGGGGGCAGCTTGTTGAAGCTCGAGTTTTTTTGGCGCAAGGGTACTTAGGGCGTTTGGAAGCGTAAAAAGCGTGTTGGCGTGAGCTGTGTTTGCCAGCAGTATCAAGCCAAACAAAACCGTCATTTTGGTGAATAATTTCATGTTGCCTCCTCGAGCCTCATTACCAATCTGGACTGGTTTTCAAAGCCTACCTCATTACATGCTCATCACAGAGAAGACTTCAGTACCGTGATTGCTCGAGGTTGTTGACGATTTTTGGCAAAATGAAATTCGAGCCAAAGTCAATTGGCGGTCAGCAGCACAGGTTGTCCTTTGGTAATCATGATCGTGTGCTCGAAATGCGCGGCGAAGCTGCCATCACTCGTGCGAATCGTCCAACCATCATCATCGGTCAAAGCGCGGCTCGAGCCTGATGACACCATCGGTTCAATGGTGATGACCAAACCCTGCTCGAGCAGCGCATTACAACGACGATCAAAGGTGTTTGGCACTTCTGGGTCTTCATGAATTGTGCGCCCAATGCCGTGTCCCGACAAACCATGAACCACCCTAAAACCATTTTTGCTGACCATTCTCGAGATGGCATGACTGATCTGCCCCACGCGATTGCCAGCCTGTGCCAGAGCCAAACCTTGTTGCAATGCAGCGTGCGTACAGTCCATCAACCTTTTGCTGCTTTTGGCGATTTCACCAACAGGTACGGTGATTGCCGCATCTGCCATAAAACCGTTCAATTCGGCGGTGACATCAATCGTCAGTAAATCGCCTTCACGCAAAGGTTTTCTCGAGGGTAAGCCATGAACAATGGCGTCATTGACACTGTAAAACGCCCAACTCGGAGCGGCGTAAACCAATTGAGGCGCACTTCTCGCACCCCAAGCCCGCAACGAATTTGCACAAATACGATCCAACTCGAGCGTGTTGATGCCAGGGCTTACCACCGCACGAACCGTCTCGAGAGCATGGGCAACGGCGCGTCCAGCTTGGCGCATTCCGTCAAATTCTTGGTCGGAACGAATGGTCATGAAATACTTTAGCTCAAATCCGTTCCCACAAGATTAAATCCCCACCCTCGTCAGCATCAAACCGCTTCCCAAACCGCACAAAACCAAGTTTCTCGAGCAGCCTTCCCGAAGCCAAATTTGATTCCAAAGTTTCGGCAGTAATTCGTTTGGCAAACCCAGACTCGAGCGCCCAATTCACCAACGCACCAACGGCTTCGCTGGCATAACCCAAGTTATGATGCGAGGCGTTCAAACCGTAACCAATTTCGACGTTGCCATCGGTGTCGGGCTGACTTTTAAAGCCAATCTGCCCAATTGCCAGATACTCGAGTTTGTGAATCACACAGCCGCCAGGTTGATCGCTCGGATGTCCGTGCAATTCAACCTCTGCCGCCCAGGATTCAAAAAACCCGAGTGCATCGCCAGGATATTCGGGCGGGAAAGTGACCTCGAGATTGAGTTCAGAAACAAACGCCGTGAAATGGTTTTTGAGAAGCCGCGTTTTCATGACCTCGAGCGGCGGATGAATGAGGTAAAGTCTCGGCGTTTCTAAAATCATGAATATCACTTTAGCCTGTTAGACTTCTGGCATGATTCAACTCAATAACAAGGTGGCGTTGATAACTGGCGCGGCAGGGGAGATCGGAACCGCAACCGCACGTTTGATGGCTTCTCGAGGCGCAAGTTTGGTCTTGACTGACCTGAAACTCGAGTCACTGCAAAACCTTAAAACCGAACTCGAGGCGGGCGGTGCAAAAGTGCTTACCCTCGCTCACGATGTCAGCCTCGAGCCAGACTGGATGCGCGTGATCGAAAACATCAAAACGCATTTTGGAAGTTTGCATGTGTTGGTCAACAACGCCGGCATCGGCGGTACACCCGCCAGCATTCTCAACTACCCGCTCGAGTCCTTCCAACAGGTTTTAAACGTCAACGTGACCGGTGTTTTCCTCGGCATGAAACACGCCATTCCCCTGATGCTCGAGTCAACACCAGTAACCGCCAGCATCGTCAACATCTCGAGCGTTGCGGGGGTCATCGGCGCACCAGGCATGATCGCGTACAACGCCAGCAAACACGCGGTCATTGGTTTAACCCGAGGTGGTGCGGCAGAATGGTCACGCAAAGGCATTCGCGTCAACAGCGTCAACCCAGGACCGCTCGACTCAAGCATGATGCGAGGCTTTGACGACAGCCTGAAACCAGGGCAGGGTGAAACTGTACGCGCCAACCTCGAGCATATTATTCCGCTACGGCGTTACGGACAACCCGCCGAAATTGCCGAAGTCATCGCGTTCCTGGCATCCGACGCTGCCAGTTTGGTGACAGGCGCGGTGTACCTTGCTGACGGAGGATTGTCCGCCGTTTAAGCTCGAGTTTGTTGCCCTTGCGCACCAAACCGAACTTTCGCCTTCTGCCGCAATTTCTCAATCTCGAGCGCCCGGTCTTTGGGTTCGGCATTCGTGACCAGCGACTCGAGCAGGGTTTTCGCAACTGCCGCCGTTTGTTCTACCGCCAATTGAAACGCGGTTTCGTTGGCTTTGGAAGGTTTGGTAAATCCACTGATTTTCCGCACGAATTGCAGCGCTGCGGCTTCGATTTCGTCGCTCGAGGCTGGGGGTTGGAAGTTGAAGAGGGGTTTGATGTTGCGGCACATACTCATCCTTTCAAGGTATGAGGTTTGAAAACGTTTTAGACCGTGTTTATTGGAACAAGTGAATGATATGGGATTGCCAATTCCTTTGCTAAATTTCGGAGAAACTCGAGGGTATAATCTCGAGTTACATTTGAAAGGTCTGCGAGATACCAACCAACCTGATCTTCAAAAATCTCAAGGGTTTTACCAGTGTGCTCGAGATGCTGTTGTATCACTTCCGGTAACGTAGCCATTTGAACTGGGTTTGCATCCAAGATTTCTCCAAAAACCAGTTCTTGCACAGAAGTTTTCAGTATTTGTGCTAAAAGAATCGCCCCTTTGATAGACAACACTTCCTCAAGTTCATCATCGTAAGATTCTAAATCACGATACCAAGATTCGTTGATTCCAATGAGTTCAGCGACAGTTCTTGGATTTAATCCAAGCTGTTTACGTTGAGCTTTAATGCGTTCTGAGATGGTCATGGTGGAAACATCGGCTTTTTCTGAAAACAATTTCAGATATTGTACTTTATCTGCGTCGGTGCTTAAAATCTCCCATGAACCTCGAGCCTGAAAATTCAATTTCCATCGAACTGCTCAACTCAAACTCGAGTCTCGAGCAACTTTCTGCACTGGTTGACATCTTTCAAGACAGCATCAATTCTGGCGCGAGCATCGGGTATTTACCACCGTTTTCAGATTCGGACGCTCGAGCGTACTGGGCTGGGGTGCTCGAGAAAGTTGTGAGCGGAAGTGTCTTGTTGTGGGTGGCTCGAGATGCAGAACTCGGCGTGGTTGGCACGGTTCAACTCGAGCTGATGAGCAAAACCAACGCGCTTCATCGTGCCGAGGTTTGCAAGTTGCTCGTGCATCAAAAAGCGCGTCGGCGCGGGGTTGCTCGGGCGCTCATGCTCGAGATGATGCAGGTTGCCAAGGACATTGGACGCACGACTTTGGTGCTGGACACCCGCGAGGGTGACCCGTCGAACCTCTTGTACCAATCGCTCGGGTTTCAAATTTCGGGTTTGATTCCAGCCTTTGTCACCAACGAACACGGCGAGTTTCAGGCGACGGTGATTTACTTCAAACTCTTAAACGCTTAAACTGAACCCATGAGCTTAAATGTTACGGTTTGGAACGAATTTCGCCACGAGAAGAAGAACGAAAAAGTCATTGCGATTTACCCAGACGGCATTCACAACGCCATTGCCAAGCCACTTTCGGCGGCAGGTTTTCATGTCACCACGGCAACCCTCGACGAACCCGAACACGGTTTGACCACATCTGTGCTCGAGAAAACCGATGTGCTCTTCTGGTGGGGTCACATGGCGCACGATGAAGTCAGTGATGAAATTGTTGAGCGCGTTAGGGCTAGGGTTTTACAGGGCATGGGTTTGGTGGTCTTGCACTCAGGGCATTTCTCTAAAATTTTCAAAACCTTAATGGGGACAACTTGCGACCTGAAATGGCGTGAAGCCAACGACCGCGAACGTTTGTGGGTGGTTAGCCCAGGGCATCCAATCGCGGCTGGTTTGGGCGAGCAAATCGTGCTCGAGTCCGAGGAAATGTACGGCGAGCATTTTGACATTCCTCAACCCGAAGAACTCGTGTTTATCTCCTGGTTTTCTGGCGGCGAGGTCTTCCGTTCGGGTGCGGCGTACAAACGCGGGCTTGGACGAATTTTTTACTTCCGCCCAGGGCATGAAACCTACCCGACGTATCACAACCCCGAGATTCAACGCGTGCTCGAGAATGCGGCGCGTTGGGCGGCGGCGACACCAGGCACAGCGCCCGTGTACGGCAATGCCAAACCGCTCGAGAAGATGCCTGAATAAAGAATAAATCCTAGAATTTGAGGCTCGAGAAGAAGGGTTTCTCGAGCTTTGATTTTTGAAACCAAAGACGCATCTGTTTGCAATATATGACCAACTTTGTTAGTCTTATTTTATGCAATTAAATGTAGCCGAAGCCAAATCACAACTCTCTGCTTTGCTCGAGGCAGTCGAACGTGGCGAGGAAGTTGTTATCGCCCGTTACGGTAAACCTGTCGCGCAACTTGTAGCGATCAAAACGCAAAAAAAGCGTCAACTTGGCGCTTTCCCAATGCACATCAAATCGAATTTGCTCGAGCCTACCGACCCTGAAATCATTGCTTCGTTTTACGGCGAAAATTAACGTGCGGGTTCTTTTGGACACACACACTTTGGTTTGGGCGATTCGAGAACCAGCCAATTTGACGGCTCGAGTGAAAAAATTATTGGAAGATGAAACTATCCCCGTTTTTTACAGTCCTGCAAGTTTGTTTGAAATGAGCCTCAAATACCGTTCTGGAAAATGGAACGAAGTTGCAGATTTTGTGGCAGATCAAACGGGCGATGTGATGATTGCCAGCATTGGTGCAATCGAACTTCCAGTGCTTTCAAATCATGCACGACTGGCTGGAATGCTCCCCACAGACCACAAAGACCCATTTGACCGACTGCTCGCCGCCCAAGCGATTCTCGAGCAACTGGTACTCTTCAGTGCTGACCCCTTGATGGATGGTTTTGGGGTGCAAAGAATCTGGGATTAACCCTCGAGTTTCACATGCACGAACGGATTCGCATCTGGTTGCCCGTCCGTGATCCACATCTCTCGCGTCTCGAGGTTCATGACCACGCCCGTCACGGTCACGTAATGTTCTTCGGGTGGGTCTTCCATGTTCGGGTAGCGGCAAATGCCGTCCGCGCCACCGTCACGGTCACGCAAGAATGTTTGTAAATCCTCGAGCGCCAGTGGTCGTTTGGACTCGAGAAGTTGCGTCATGCGGGCTTGTCTGTGCCTCGAGTTGTCACGGCGTTCCGACGGTGGTTCGATTACGCCCATTTCGGTTGGGTTCAGAAAGTGATTGGTGTGAGACATCGTTCCCAGGCTGCACGCAACTTGACGCACACCGTTTGGGGCAGCCTCGAGATCAACCGCCATGTTCGGGGCTTGAGCCACCAGCAAATTCACGCTACACGCTCGAGCCTCTTCGGTCACGATTGCCACGGCTTTAGAGAATTCCCTGGATTTCAGAATTTCGTAGCAACGCACATGAACGGGTCGGACGGGTCGCGCCCAATCGTCGTCCATGCTGGTGATGCCGTTGATGCACAAGCCCATGCCGCTCGAGTTCAAGCCCAACTTGCCGCCAAAAATGCCGGCTTCGGTGAAGGCGAGCGTCTCGAGTCCGTCGTCGTGTTTGGTGTGCAGAATCGCGCCTTTGACATCTGGAATCCAATCCCAGTTTTGCCCGATCAAAAGCTGATTGGTGCTTGATGCTTCGGGCATCACGGCGAACGCGGTGCAACCATCAACCACGCGTTCTCGAGGCGCAAGCCCGTGTTCCTCGAGGGCGACCTCGCCAAATTGGTAGTACAGAATCTCGTAGCGCACGTTTAAGGCGGCAATCTCGAGCAAATCAAAACCAGAACCCTGGGCGATGCCGCGCATTCCGTCGTGGTATTCGAGGTTTAAACGCTTGATGACCTCGAGCATCTTGGCGGCACGACTCAGCACCTCGGCACGCTCGAGGTGGGCTTCGCGTTTGAAGCGGTCAAAGTAAATCTCGAGGTTCTGCCCGATACGGGTTTGCAGCGCCGTCCCGTGTTGAACACCTTGTTGAAAGCTCGAGCCTGAAAGCTGAATGATCGGAAAGG
>CAXTTL010000246.1:0-7167 GCA_964247135.1 uncultured Deinococcales bacterium
CACGCTTGGACTGGACAGCTTTGAACCCAGGGAATTCAACCAAAACGAGATTGATTTGGTGGTCTCGGCTTCCAGGGCGGCGGCACCACTTTTAGAAAATGCACAATTGTTCGAGCGCCTGCGGGTCGAACTGGTTGAGCGCACCCGCACCGAGGACGAACTTCGACGCTCGAGGGCGCTCTATCAAGAACTTGTCAATTCCTTGGAGGGCATCGTCTGGGAGTCCGAATTCCGCGAGGGCGATTTTGTTTGCACCTTCGTCTCGAGGCAAGCCGAACGCGTGCTGGGCTATTCGGTCGAAGAGTTTTTGGGTCCAAGGCTCAGCAGCGTCTGGATGAAAATCCATCATCCCGACGACTGGGATTACATCAACTCGCGTTTGCAACACGCCTCCATTTCGCTCGAAGCCGTCGAGGTCGAATCTCGAGCCATCGACATCAACGGCAAAATGCACTGGTTTCAGGACCGCGTTACCGCGACGCGACTGCCTTACGGTGGGGTGCGGCTGCGCGGTTTGATCGTCGATGTGACCGAGCACAAACGCGCCGTCAGGCTCGAGCGGGATCGAAATTTGATCCTCGAGATGGTCGCCCGTGGCACGCCGCTCGAGGACATATTGCGGGTGATTTGTGAAATGCTGACCGCACAGTTTTCTGGCGCTGCCTGCGCGATTCACCTCAACAAGGGCAATTCGGTGTATTTGGCTGCCAGCCATTTGTTCAACCGCGAGTTTAAATCGCTGCTGAACGACGCGGCGCAACTCAACAACCATCCTATTTTGGCTGCGGCGCAACACAATGAAAGCAGCGAAATGAACAATCTGGAAAACGAGCCGCAACTTTCAGATGGGTTTAGAAAAGCTGTGGTTGATGCCAATTTCAAATCGTCCTTGACCATCCCTGTCACCATCAAAAACCAGAGCGAAGGGGCATTGAGTTTGTACTCGCCAAACTCGCTCGAGCATCATTCTCGGGCGGTTCATGCGGCTGCCGACCTTGCCGCGATTGCGGTCAACCGTCAAACATTGATGGAACAACTCGAGTTTCAAGCCACCCACGACCCACTCACCGAACTGCCAAACCGCTTGCTCTACCACGACCGTTTGGCAATTGCGATGGCTCGAGCCGACCGCGAAAAGCACAAGATCGGCGTGATGTACGTCGATTTGGACAAATTCAAGCAAATCAATGACTTGTTTTCCCACGCCACCGGCGACGAATTGCTGCGCAGCATTTCCAAACAATTGCTGCAAGCGGTCAGGTCCAGCGATTCGGTGGCGCGTTTGGGCGGCGACGAATTTGGCGTGATCGTTTGCAATTTGGCGTCGAGGGGCGACGCCGAACAAATTGCCGAAAAAATTGCCAAAGAGGTCAACACCAGCGTTCGGATTGGTAACAAAGCCCATAAAGTCACCGCCAGCATCGGCATCGCCATTTATCCCGACGATGGCACCGACGCCGATACCTTGTACCGCGTGGCGGACAGTGACATGTACCGCAACAAATCGCTGGGGTTGGGAAAAAAATAATTTCAAACGGCAATCGATGGTGAAGGCTTGGCTTTGGAACTAAAATCGATCTCGAGCACCTGATAGCCGTAAACGTTGATGACTCGGGTCCCCTCATTCGTGGTGTACTCGTGAACCCGCCCCTCGTAATTGTGAACATGCCCGTGAACGTTGAGCGCGGGTTTGTAATGGCTTAAAAAACGCCCAATCTCGAGACAGCCACGGTGCGCAAAATCTTTGCCGGCGTGCGGTCCTGGCGGCGGCGCGTGGGTCAGGAAAATATCGAACGCCCGTCCGCGCCGCAATTTCTCGAGCGCCAAAGCGGGTGCAAGTTTTGAGAGTCCAATTCTTGCCTCGAGTCCGGTGTACTGACCCGTGCCGCCCTCGCGGTATTTGGGTGCGCCGCCCCAACCGACAATGGTCAATCCCGCCGCGTGTACAATCCGACCGTGCGCGGCGATGCCGCCGCCCGGCGGAACTTGATTGCCCAGATAATCTTTGACGGTTTCTTCGCCGTGGTTGCCGTGCACCCAGACAAACGGGCAGGTCACGCGGGTCGCAATAAATTCCATAAAATAGCCTGGCAAATCGCCGGCTGCCAGCACCAAATCCAGCGGCTCGAGTCCGCTCGGGAAGGTGTCGCGGTAGATGTATGGGTGCACCATATCGGCTACCACCAGGATTCGCTTTATCGGCATTGCATAAATCTTAACCCAGGTTTTGAGGAATTTTTCAAGATTCTGGTGACATTTCAAAGCCAGATTGCCGTTTCGAAGGCTCGAATGCTGGTAGCCTCAAGTTCCCAAGTCAAGCACCTGAATTTAACGCGTCACGGCAGCAAACTCGAGCCTCACTTAAACCCCAGCCAAATAATGCGTCTTGTTACGACCATCGTTTTTGGCAAGATACAAGGCTTCATCGGCTCGCTGCAAGGCGTCCTCAAAAGTGGCATCGGCGTCTCGCGCTTGGGTCAGACCAATACTGACCGTGGTTTTTAAACGCTGATCGCCAACACTGACCTGCAAATCTTCAAAGCGCTTGCGGATGCCTTCTGCCACCTCCAAAGCCGCCCGTTGTTCGGTTTCGACCAGCAGCACGGCAAATTCTTCGCCGCCCAAGCGCCCCGCGAGGTCAACTTGCCGAATCTCTGAACTCAGCAAAGCCCCAAATTCGACTAGCATTTTGTCACCAGCCGCGTGAGAGTAAGTGTCGTTGATTTTTTTGAAGTGATCGATGTCCAAGTACAACACACAAAAAGGATGCTTGTGCCGTTGGAACCGCCCAAACTCTTGCCCGAGAACCTGCAAGAAACGCCGCCGATTTGGTATTCCCGTCAAGGCATCAATCAATGCGAGCCTTTCAACCTCGAGCCGCGCCAGACGGCTTTCTTCCTGGAGTTCAAATTGCTTTCGGCGGTACGAGTACAACCTGGTGGAAGTGACAAAACCAATCACATTGCACAAGATCAGGGTGATGATGTTGGATCGAATACCCGCAGGGTTAACACCGCCACGAAAAAAGATCAGCAATCCAATCTCGCCAATGGTCAAAAGCCAGGCTGGAATCAAACGGTACGTTAATTTGTTGGGAAAAATCATGTAAATCCCAAGAATGACCAGTACATCTATCGGCACGTTGTAAAAAAAAGAGCTTGAACGGGTCACATTGACCAATAAAATCAAGCACAGTGTCGCAAAAGTCCAGTTAAAAATATGCTGATCGATATGGTTTTCATTCTCGAGTTTCTTTAAATTGTACCAAAGCAAGGCGGTCGCAGCAATGTACAGCACCCGAACCACATACAACCCAATGAGCACCGACGAAAAGCCAAACAATTGATAATCAACGGTCGCAAAAACAAACATTCCCAGCACGTAAAAAGGCAACAGCGCCATCACCTGATTTCGGTCGGCACGCAAGAAATGTTGACGGTACGTGTGCTCGAGCGCACCCAATTTGGGTTCGGCACGCTTGAGAAATGCGTTCCAGTTCTGAACGATTGAGGTTTGAGAAATTCTGGTCATAAAACCTTAAAACACCACCTAAAGTTATGGTACTGCGAAAAAATTGTGCTCGGGTCGGATTTTTCACAGCGCCAAAACCGCAGTTGATTGATTTCTCGAGCTGCCTTCAAAAATCCGCCCGAGCATGGACTGGTTTGAAATCCGCAATGCTTACCCTGGCGCTCATTACCCTCAGCGAAAACGCACACGCTTTTGTCAAAGTTCACCGTAATCTGTTTTATGCGAATCTCGAGCTTAACACTATGGCTGAGCATTGGACTGGGTTTTGGCGCGTGCAGCGGCACAACCCCTCCGATCAACAATGTGGCGGTTGTCAAATGGTCCGAGGCGAGCACTTGGGCAACGGGCAAAGTGCCTGTGGCTGGCGAAGCCGTCGAAATTCCGCTCGGCAAAAATGTGTTGCTCGACCAAAACGCTTTAAACCTTGGCGATGTGACCATCAACGGATCGCTCAAATTTGCCGAACAAGACCTCGAACTGAGCGCGACCAGCATCATGGTGCACGGCAAACTCGAGGTTGGCAGCACGGATTTGCCATTCCAGCATCAGGCAGTCATTACCTTAAACGGTTCGGATCAAACCTTGAACCCGATGAACATGGGCACAAAATTGATTGGCGTGATGGGCGGTCAACTCGAGCTGCACGGCGCCTCGCGGGGGATTCCGTGGACCAAATTGAACGCCACCGCCGCCAAGGGCGCGACCAGCCTTAGTTTGGATGGCAACCCTGGCTGGCGCGTCGGCGACAAAATTGCCATCGCCTCCACCGATTTTGACCCAGCCCAAGCCGAGGAAAGTGTCATCACCGCCGTGAACGGCAACACCCTCACGCTCAGCAAAGCGCTGGCGTACATGCACTACGGCGAATTGCAAACCATCGCCGGCACAAACCTCGACGAACGCGCCGAGGTGGCGCTGCTCTCGAGGAACATTCGCGTGCAGGGTGACGATGCCTCGAGCACCACCGGTTTTGGCGGGCACATCATGGACATGGGCAGCGGTTCGATGCACGTCGAAAACGTCGAACTCTTCCGCATGGGTCAAAAACAAATGGTCGGACGTTACCCGATTCACTGGCACATGATGGGCAACAACGCCACCGGTTCGTACCTGAAAGACTCGAGCATCCACAACACCTTTAACCGCTGCGTCACGATTCACGGCAGCAACAATGTCTTGATTCAAAACAATGCGGCGTTCGACGCGATAGGACACTGTTATTTTCTCGAGGATGGCGCTGAAACGGGGTTGACGCTCGAGCACAACCTTGGGTTTTTGACCAAGCGCCCCAAAGCTGGCGAGGAATTGCTGCCCACCGACACCAACCCGAGCACCTACTGGATCACCAACCCCGCCAACACCTTTCGCAACAACGTCGCGGCGGGTTCCCAGGGCATCGGATTCTGGATTGCCCTGCCGGATCGTCCGATGGGACTCTCGAGCGTGGATAAAGTCACCGCGAACGTGAACATTTACCCCAGGCGCACGGCGCTCACCGAATTCAGCGGCAACACTTCGCACTCGAACGACAACCGAGCTTTGGACGTGGACAACGGACCAAATCCCAACTCCACACCAAAACCGATGGCAAGCGAAACCACCTATTATCAAGCTCGGGTTAATCCCGTACCGCCAGGCAAGGATGCCAACGGCAACACCCTGCCCGATTCGGCGGTGGTGGAAAACGCCATCGGCAATTTTACGGCGTATAAAAACCGCGAACGCGGCGTCTGGTTGCGCGGTGGGCATTTGCACCTGAAAAATGCTTTGCTGGCGGATAACGCGATTGGGGCGACCTTTGCCGCCAACGAAACCATGCTCGAGAATGCCGTGGTCATCGGCGAGAGTGCCAACATGGGTCAAAAAGCCTATGCGACGCAACCCGTCGGACTCGATGGGCGCAGCCTGCCGCAACCTTGGGACGCCAAATTCCCGATTCGCGGTTACGAATTTTATGACGGCAAGGTCGGTGCGATGAACACCACCTTCGCCAATTATGTTCCAAACGCCCAACGCGGCGCGAGTGGCTTAAGTTATTTGCGTTTTACAGCCTTTGACATTTCACCAAGCAATTACTCGAGCAACCTGACGTTCAACAACGCCAACGAAGTGTTTTTTGAAGACCACGCCGTGCCCACCACCCCAACCAGCGACGACGGCTCTGACGGTTACCGCGCTGCCGTATTTAACGATTCTGACGGCAAATTAACAGGCACGGCGGGTCAAAGCATTGTGGTCAACAACCCATTTATTCTTGATGGTTGCAGCGCCAAACCTGCCTGGAACGCCAGCATTTGCAACCTCGAGTACGGACGGTTTTATTTTAACAACCTCGATGCCAGCGCCGCAGAGCTGAGTCCGGTCAGCATGACCCGCAACGACGGCGCGAAACCCGTGCATCAAATGTGGGGCGTTCCAAACGGTGCCGCCAACCAAAACTTTCAAACCACCATCATCAACAAACGCAGTTACAGCCTGGCTCCAAACGGCGCGATGCCAGCTCACTCGAGGATTGAATTCAGGGATCGTAAACCAGATGACTGGTTGCTGGTCAGTATCCCCTGGACGGCTGGAACCTTAAAGATTTACCGCGATTACTGGATCGACAACCGCAACCTGCTGAGCGCCGCCACCAGCCTTGCTGACCTGAACGCCTCGACTGGCGAAAAGTACCTGCTCGAGAACGGCACGTTAACCTTTAAATTCCAGATCAAAGCCGCTCGAGATTGGACGGTTTTGGACGTTTGCCAAAGCGATTTGTGCAAGTAAACATCTCTGCCCTAGCGTAAAACCTAGACAAATCCTTTACGTTGACAGGTACAGTAAGACCATGCCTGTCTTCAACCATCAAAACATCAACCTGACTTATACCCTCGAGGGCAACACAGACGCCCCTGAAACCGTGATTTTGCTGCACGGCGAACTGAGCGACTCGAGCAGTTGGGTTCATACCATCAAGGCTTTGGAAGCCAATTACCGAATTTTAAGTTACGACCGTTTACCAAAACCTGGCATGACCCTGGAACATCACCTCGAGGAACTGGTTACACTGGTGACTGAACTCAAACTCGAGCGGTATCATGTGGTTGGTCATTCGGGCGGCGGTATTCTGGCGTACCGACTGGCTGCCAAGTTTCCAACACGCATTCTGACTCTGACCCTGGCGGATTCGCTCGGCAGGTTGGACGCGGTGCTCGAGATCAAAATCCGCAGCGTGCTCGAGGCACTGAACGTCGGCGGCAGCGCTCTGGCGTTCATGGTGGCGATGCCTTGGCTGTGGGGCGCACATTACCTCGAGTATTCCCGAGATCGATTGGAGCACCTCAAAACCTTGGCGGCAAGCCGTGATCCCGCCCCAACCAGAATGGCGCTCGAATCGATATTGCAATTTGGCGATCAACGCAAATACCTGCGTGCCACCGAATGCCCAGTCTTGGTGATGGTCGGTTCGGACGACAACCTGACCCCGATGCGTTACAGCCACGAGATCGTGGAATGGGTCAAACCTGGTTTGGGCGTGCTGGTCACGATTACGGGCGGCGGGCACAACGCCCCGCTCGAGTGTCCAGACGAATTCAACCGAGTGCTGACAGGATTTCTGACGCGCTACCAGGACTTTAAATCTGGGACTGGTTT
>CAXTTL010000247.1:0-7141 GCA_964247135.1 uncultured Deinococcales bacterium
CGAATCATTGCGCTGCGGTTGCTGGCGCTCCAAGCGATGCTGGCTGGTGCTTCAAAGCCAGGTACGAGGCGTTTGTACGAGTTGACCAGCGGATTGGTGATCGCCACCATCCCTTGGGCGTGCTCGAGCAAGCCACCGATGAAGTACATGGCGGTGGAAGACAGTTGAAATTCGCCTTTGGGATCAAAAAACGCGTTCTCGCCATTTTTGAAAAGACTGAGGTGCGTGTGCAAGCCCGAGCCGTTGATGCCCGCCACCGGTTTTGGCATGAACGTCGCGTGCAAACCATGCTCGAGCGCCACGCGTTTGACCACAAACTTAAAGGTGGTGATCGAATCGGCGGTGCGCAGGGCAGTGTCGTACTTAAAATCGATCTCGTGCTGACCTGGCGCGACCTCGTGGTGTGCCGCCTCGACCTCAAAACCAAGCTCGAGCAGCACGTTCACCATGTCGCGGCGGGCTTCCTCGCCACGGTCGATGGGCGCAAGGTCAAAATACCCTGCCGCATCGTGCGTGATGGTGGTTGCCGTGCCCTCGGGGGATCGTTGAAACAAGAAAAACTCGAGTTCTGGACCAGCAAACACCCCTTCAAAACCCATTTTCCTGGCTTTTTCCACCGTTCGCTTCAACGCCACTCGAGGGTCGCCCAGAAACGGTTTGCCGTCTGGCAGCGCAATATCGCAGACCACCCGAGCCACCCGTCCACGTTTGGCGTCGCTGTCCGAAAAGGCTGGAAAGACCCGAAACGTCTCGAGGTCGGGCTGCAAAAGCATGTCCGATTCCTCTTGACGGGTGAAGCCCTCGATGCTCGAGCCGTCGAACATGATGTTGCCATCGAGCGCCTTCTCAAATTGCGAAACTGGCACCTCGACGTTTTTGGCAACGCCAAGCACATCGGTAAATTGCAAGCGCAAAAAACGCACGTTCTCGGTTTTTAAGGTCTTCAGGACTTCGGCTTTGCTGGTCGGCATGTGGATTCCTTTCGGGGATTGTCGGGGCGTTGGTCAAGTATTCCGAACAAATCTATTTTCCATGCACAGACACGAAAAACGGCAATTGCACTTGTCCCCTCTCATCCCCAACCCTTCTCTCCGAGGAGAGAAGGGAGTTCAAATGTTTTACACGTGTGGCTCAAGATTTTTCTGACGGGGGAGGCGTAGCTTCAGCTACAAAATGGTTTGACACAATTGGCTAGCCGCAAGATGGTTTGAATTGATTCGAGTCCATGATAACGAAATTCACGCTTTCACGCCCATTGACATTCGCTCGGGGCAATTGACAACTAACCTTTGACAACGATATTAACCAATCTTCCAGGCACATAAATTTCTTTGATGGTTTCCTTGCCATCAATTAAAGCATGAATGCTTGGCACGGTCTTCGCCAAGGCAATTGCGGCTTCTTGCGAAATCCCGAATGGTGCTTCGACCTTGCCACGCAACTTACCCGAGACTTGAATCACCAACTCGAACACGTCCTTGACAATTTTGGACTCGTCAAACGCTGGGAACGACTCGAGGTGAACGCTGCCCGAGTGACCCGACGCTTTCCAGAGTTCTTCCGCCAAATGCGGCGCATAGGGTGCCAAAATCAAATTGAATTTCTCGAGCGCCTCATGCCACGAAGCGCTGTTATAGACGCTCGAGCGTTTGGCTTTGCCCAAGAAATTGCTGAACTCCATCATGGCGGCAATGGCGGTGTTGAACTTAAAATTCTCGGTGTCGTCGCCCACTTTTTTCACCGTGTAATGCAAGTTGTACTCGAGGTCGTTGACGCTGACGTTTTCGGCGGGTTCGGTGGTGCTGGGTTGCTCGAGGAACAAATTCCAGATGCGTCCCAACCAGTTCGCCAGACCGTTGACGCCCTTGGGCGCCCAAGGTCCGCCCGCATCCCAGGGTCCAATGAATTGCAAATACAGGCGCACCGTGTCCGTGCCGTACTCTTTCACCAAACTGTCGGGGTCAACCACGTTGCCGCGTGATTTCGACATTTTTTCGTTGTCCTCACCCAAAATGATGCCCTGATTCAAGACTTTTTTGAACGGTTCGCCAAAGTCGATCAAGCCCAAATCGCGCATGGCTTTGGTCCAAAATCGGGCGTACAGCAAATGCAAAATCGCGTGCTCGATGCCACCCGAGTACAAATCGGCAGGCAACCATTTTTTCACCAAATCCGAATTGATCGCGCTCGAGGAATTCTTCGGGTCGAGATACCTGAAAAAATACCAACTCGAGTCCACGAACGTATCCATCGTGTCCGTGTCACGGGTCGCCACGCCGCCACACTTGGGGCAGGTGCAACGCTGCCAATCCTCGAGCAACTTTAACGGGCTTTGACCTGTAGGCAAGAATTCGACGTTTGAGGGCAACAAGACTGGCAATTCCGACTCTGGGACGGGTTGCTGACCACAAGTATCGCAGTAAACAATTGGGATGGGCGTACCCCAATAACGTTGCCTCGAGATCAACCAGTCGCGCAACCGATACGTGGTTTTGGCTTTTGCCACACCCAGTTTCTCGAGTTCACTAATGATGGGCGCGATCATGGATTTGCCGCTTCGCTGACCGTTGAACTGCCCAGAGTTCACCATGATGCCGTCGCCCGAATAGGCTTCGGTCATGGTGTCGCCGTCCAAATCCACGCCTTCGGGTTGCACGACCACACGAATGTTCAAACCAAACTTACGCGCAAATTCAAAATCGCGTTGATCGCCGCTCGGCACGCCCATGATCGCACCCGTGCCATACGTCACCATCACATAATCAGAAATGTAGATTGGCACTTCCTCGAGCGTTAACGGGTTCTTGGCGTAACTGCCCAAAAAGACACCCGTTTTTTCTTTGCCTTCCGCCGTGCGGTCAATCTCGGAGGTTTTGGACGCGACCTCTTTGTATGCTGTGACCGCCTCACTAGCCCCAGGGGTGGTTAAGGCGTCCACCAATGGGTGTTCTGGGGCGATGACCATAAACGTCGCGCCGAAGACCGTATCGGGGCGCGTGGTGAAGACCGTGATGTTGCCGCTAGCGGTGGCAAAATCGATCTCCGCACCAACAGATTTACCGATCCAATTTTGCTGCATGATGCGCACGCGCTCGGGCCATTCGATGCCATCAAACTCGAGCAACTCCTCGGCGTACTTGGTGATTTGCAAATGCCACTGCGACATCAAACGCCGTTCGATGAGTGCGCCAGAACGGTCTCCACGCCCGTCGATCACCTGTTCGTTCGCCAAGACGGTCTGATCCACAGGGTCCCAATTGACAAATGATTCTTTTTTGTACGCCAAACCCGCCTTGTAAAACTGCACAAAAAACCATTGATTCCAACGGTAATACTCGGGGTCGCAGGTACGCAATTCGCTGTTCCAATCGATCATGCTGCCCATCAGTTCAAACTGGGATTTCATGTGCTCGATGTTCTGATTCGTCCAAATCGCAGGATCGATGTTGTTCTTGATTGCCGCATTCTCGGCAGGCAAACCAAACGCGTCAAAACCCATCGGGAAGAACACGTTAAAGCCCTTCATGCGCATGAACCTGGCTCGAGTATCCGGCACCGCGGCACTGTACCAATGCCCGATGTGCAAATTGCCAGATGGATATGGGAACATGGTGAACGCGTAATACTTGGGCTTACTGCTCGAGAAATCGGTGTTGTACAAACCAGACTCGCGCCACTGCTGACGCCAGCGTGGTTCGACCTCTTGAGGGTTGTACTTTTCGATGCGGCGGGTGATGGTGTCGGTCATAAAAACTCCTTGTGTGAACAATAAAAAAACCCCTGGCACTTGACCAGGGGAAACGAACCAATGCGAAACCTTACGCTTGGCGAATCCCCGAATTGTTTAGTCCAGAGTGGATCATGGGGTTAGTTTAAAGGATTGAGGGGATGAGGTCAATGATGGGTTTGGCGGACTCGAGGAATTGCGATTACGCTTTCTCCTCTCATCTCCGACCCTTCTCTCCCAGGAGAGAAGGGAGCTTTAGGCATATCTCGAGAATTCGATTTATTGCTTGAAGAACAGCTAAAGGCGCAATACGATAGTTCAAAATCAAGCGCGTTAATTCGGTTTCATTCAAACTCGAGACCAAAAGTGATCTATACTTTCCCCATGTCCCACACAGGTTTGAGTCAAAAAGTGATTGTTGATATTGAGGGTCAGATACAGATTTCAATTGAATTCTGCAAAGCGCTACAGATCAATGAGGGTGACGACATGACCATGATTTTAGAAGGCGATCACATCGAAATCATGACACTCAAAGTTCGAGCCAAACGACTTCGTGCTATTCTCAAAGTATCTGACGCTCGAGATTTAACTTCGGAATTGCTCGAGGAACGACGTTTAGAAGCGAAATGCAAAGGGTTTTAACGCCCTCGAGGGTCAAAACGATCACGCAAACCATCGCCCAACAGATTTAAGCCAAGCACCGTAATGGCAATAATCACCCCAGGGAAAATGGTTGCCCAAGCCGAATTGTAAATAAACGTTTGCGCGTCAAACAGCATCCGACCCCACGAGGCTTGAGGCGGTTGAGTTCCAAGTCCCAAGTACGACAGCGCCGCCTCTGCGAGAATCGCCACACCAAACGCAAACGTGCCCTGCACCAACAATGGCGCGGCAACATTGGGCAGAATATGACGCCATAAAATCCTCGAGTTTGAAACGCCCAAAGCCCGAGCCGAATCGACATACTCGAGGTTTTTGACGCTGAGAACACCCGCCCGAGTTAAGCGTGCAAAAGTGGGGATGCTCGAGATGCCAACGGCAAGCATGGCGCTCCAAACGCTGGGGCGAAACGCGGTGGAGATGAGCAGCGCCAGAAGAACGGTGGGAAAAGCGCTGGTGGCATCCAGGATTCTCGAGATGATGTCATCCAATAAACCGCCAAAAAAACCTGCGAGCGAACCGAACAGTAATCCAAAACTCGAGCCGATGCCGACGCTGATGATGCCGACCAGAACGCTGGTGCTCGCGCCGCGCAGCATTCGGGATAAGGTGTCGCGCCCAAAGTTATCTGTGCCGAACGGGTGTGCGAGTGATGGTGGCACGAGTTGTGCAGAAAAATCTTGGGCGTCGGGTGGATACGGTGTCCAGATCAAACCGATGATGGCACAGAGAATTAAGAATCCGAACACGAACAAGCCAAACACCAAGTTCGCTTCGGGTTTTCTGGTATTTTGAAGCTCCAGATTCTTAGTCATAACGAATCCTCGGGTCGAGTGCGCCGTAGAGCAGATCGACGATCAAATTAATCAATACAATCATGACGGCAATACTGAACACCACGCCTTGCACCAAAGGGAAATCACTGGTTTTCACGGCGCTCAAGCCTAGTTTTCCAAGACCATTGAGGTTAAAAACACTCTCGACGATGATTGCCCCCGCCAGCAATTGCCCAAGTTGAATACCCATGAGCGTCAAAATTTGAATCGCAGCATTTTTCAGAACGTGTTTTTGAATCACCACAGACTCGAGCAAACCCTTGCCCCTGGCGGTGCGAACATAATCTTGACCCAGCACCTCGAGGACGCTCGAGCGAACCATGCGAACCAAACCGGCGGCTTGTCCGAGCGCCAAAGTCAGAATCGGCAGAACAAGGTTTCGCAAGGCGGCGACAGGGTTTTCAGTCCAGGTGACGCTGCTCGAGATGGCTGGCAACCAGCGTAAAGTAACGGCGAACAACAGAATAAAAATCAGTCCGAGCCAAAAACTCGGGATGGCTAAACCGATTTGCGTGACGAGTACCGTTCCCAAGTCAAAAAAAGTTCCTTTGCGCCGTGCCGCAAAAATACCAGCAGGCAGCGCAATCAGCAGCGCCAAGAAACTCGAGATCAAAATCAGCGGTAACGTGACGGGCAACCTCGAGAGAATCAAATCTTTGACTGGAGCAGACAATGACGTGCTCTGCCCAAAATCACCTTGGGCAAGACCAAGAATCCAACGAATAAAACGCTTGAGTGGCGGCTTGTCGAGTCCGAGTTGCTGGGACAAAACCTTGTACTGCACTGGGTCGTTGTTCAGACCAATGATGAGTTGCACCGGATCGCCAGGCACGATCAATAACGCACTGAACACCATGACCGCCGCCAAAAAAACCGTAATGAACGCGGTCAGAATTCGGCGCACCAGAAACGAAACGGTCACCAAAAAAGTTTAACTCGAGGAGCGGCTTCAGTACCAGTTGACTAGCCTCACAGTTTGCGTTTCAAGCTTAACTCGAGCAAGAATAACGAATGAAAACAGCTTTTTTGGGTTTGGGCATCATGGGTTATCCGATGGCGGGACATCTTTCAAAACAATTCGAGACCTTGATTTGGAATCGCACCACCACCAAAACCGAATCGCACAGCATCGAATACGGTACAAAAACCATCTCGAGTTTCACGGAAATCTCGAGCGTGGACGTGCTGTTCACGTGCTTTCCAACGTCCAAAGAAGTGCTTGAACTTGCGCCTAAAATTCTTGAAACTGCAAAAACAGGTTTGGTCTGGGTGGATTGCACGAGTGGCGACCCTGCCAGCGCCCGAACCTTGCACAACATGCTCGAGGAACGCGGCATGTTTTACTTGGACGCACCCGTAAGTGGCGGCGTGGCTGGCGCGATCAACGGAAAACTGACCGTAATGGTTGGCGGCGAAGAACCAGTTCTCGAGCGGGTCAAGAACGTGATTGAGAGCTTCGCGGCAAAAATTGTTTACTGCGGTCCTTCGGGTGCAGGCATGGCGGTCAAAGCCGCCAATCAAGCGCTCTTGGGTGTGAATATTCTGGCGCTCTCCGAAGTTTTACTGGGACTCGAGAAGGCAGGCGTTCGCACCAGCACCGCCTTGGATGTGATTAACGCCTCGAGCGGAAGGTCAAATGTCAGCATGAATTTATTCCCCGAACGCGTCGTCGGACGCGGATTCCCAGCCACGTTCGCCCTGGGTTTGATGGCAAAAGATGTGCGGATAGCATCTCAGGCACTGCGTGAAGCTCGAGTTCCATCACCGATCACCAGCCTGACCGAAAACCTGCTCGAGATTGCGCTGCGTGAACTGGGAAGTGAGGTCGATCATGTCGCTGCCGCGCAGCTGCTCGAACGTTGGGCGGGGACGGAATTGGGCATTGAAGACTGAAATGCAGAAAAAAGGTGCTAAA
>CAXTTL010000248.1:0-7116 GCA_964247135.1 uncultured Deinococcales bacterium
CGGTGGTCGTCGAAAATTAAGATACATGGATGGGCAATACGACCAGATTTCCTTCCAAAGTGCTGGGGGCTGCCATCGGTGTACCTTTGCGGGTGCTTGGCAAGGTGGTGGGCATGATTGGGGTTGGTACCGAACCTGGCGGCAGTGCTTTTGGGTCTGAAAATGCGGTCGCTTTGGAGCATTTCGCGGCGATGGCATCCGTGACCCTCGAGAATGCGCAACTTGGAATGCAAATAACCTTGAGCGAGCAACGATACCGCAGCCTGATCGATTCGGTGGATTGCGTTTTATGGGAATCCAACGCCGATGGTTCTTACGTCAGTTTTATCAGTCCATCGGTCGAACGCCTTCTTGGCTATCCGGTCAGCGAATGGTACAAAAACCCTTATTTTTGGCGAGAGTTGCTTCATGAAGGCGATGCGGATCGGGTGCTCGCCGAATCAAATGCGGCAATTACCAACAAAACAAATTATGTCTCTGAATACCGCATGATCGCCAAAAATGGCAAGGAAGTTTGGATCAGGGATGTTGTTTCACAAATTTTTAACAGCAACAAACCGCACCAGCAACGCGGCGTGATGTTTGACATCACCCAAACCAAACTTCATGACGAGCGACGCCTGCTCGAGTCGGCGATGGAAAACGCCCACGATGCAATCATCATCAGTGAAGTTCAAGGGTCAATCTCGGACAAGTTGTTCAATTCCAAAATTGTTTACGTCAACGAGGCATTTATCAACTTAAGTGGTTATCAAGCCAGCGAAGTCATCGGGCGAGAACCATCGTTTTTAAACGGCAAAGACACCGACCCGGTTCAACTCGAGCGACTCTATGAAGCCGTGCGCCAAAATCGACCGATTGCCCTCGAGTTGCTCGAGTATTACAAGGGCAATAAAGCCACCTGGGTTGAGATCAGCGTCGCACCGGTCAAGGATGAATTTGGACGGGTGCGACACCGGATTTCGACGCGCCGCGACATCACCAACCGCAAACGAGCCGAACAACTTGAGCTTGCCCGCAACGATGCGCTTGAGCTGTTGGCGCAGGGCAAACCGCTGGGTTTGGTGTTGAACACCATCACCCAGATCGTCCAGGCACCCTTTCCGAATTTGCGTTGCGCGGTGGTCTACTGGCACAAAAACGCTTGGCACATGACCGCGCCGAGTTTGCCAGAATCGTTTCAGAAAAATTTTCTCAGGCGCGTGGGTTCGAGTGCTGCGGCTCGTTTTGAATCACAATTCAAACGCGGGCTGGGTTCGTGGTTTACCAACCTAAATGACAATTTAATGCCCGAGGACCGTGAATTGATGGAAACGAGCGGCATTCACGCCGCTTTGGGTTATCCAATTCTGACCAGCACTGGCGTGCTGATGGGCGCGATTTTGGCTTTTCGGGACACGCCTGGCGAACCGCTGGCAAGCGAGATGGAATCGCTCGAGGTGGTCTCGAGGTTGACTTCAATCAGCGTCGAGCAAAACGAACTGAATGAACAACTGAGCTATCAGGCAAACCACGACGCTTTAACGCAATTGCCGAACCGTGCGCATTTTGAAAGTGAACTCGAGAAACGCCTGAAGGTACTGGAGCAGACAGGCAGGCAAGTCGGTCTGATTTTGCTTGACCTGGACGGTTTTAAGCAGATCAATGACACGCTTGGACATGCCGCCGGCGATGACTTGTTGCGTCAAGTCGCCAGTCGATTGTCCAAAGGTTTTGCCGGCTTGGGCATGGTGGGTCGCATGAGCGGCGACGAGTTCATGTTGCGCATCGATCATTTTGCCGATCCCATTGACCTCGAAACCGTCGCCGAATCGATGCTCGAGACGATCCGTAAACCATTTCCGATAATGAACACCGAAGTCTTTATCACCGCCAGCGTGGGCTTGAGTTTGTTTCCAAACGATGCCACCGCCAGGGATTCGTTGATTCGCAATGCGGATACCGCCATGTACCAGGTCAAACGCTTTGGACGCAACGCCATTCAACGCTTTACCGACAGTTTAAACACCCAGTACACCGAAAGGCACGAACTCGAGGTGAAATTGCGCGGGGCACTCGAGCGCCAAGAATTTGAAGTCTATTACCAGCCCCAATTTGACCTGACCAACACCTTGGTCGCCTGTGAGGCGTTGCTGCGCTGGAAATCTGGGGGTGATATGATCTCGCCGCAAACCTTTATTCCAATCGCGGTGGACATGGGTTTGATCACCTCCATCGATTCGTGGGTGCTGCGGCAAGTCTGTGTTCAAGCCATGAAATGGCAAAATGCCGGTTACACGCCAATTCAGTTTTCGGTCAACGTCACCGCCCTGCAATTTTTGCGCCCCGATTTTGTCAAATCGGTCAAAACCGCCCTGGAGAGCACGGGCTTGGATGCCAAGTATTTAGACCTCGAGCTGACCGAAGGCGTGTTCATGACCGACTTTGATATCACCATCAACCGCATGAACGAACTGCGCTCACTCGGCATCAGCTTGAGCATCGATGACTTTGGCACGGGTTACTCGAGCCTGAGTTACTTGCAGCATTTGCCGATCAACACCTTGAAAATAGACCGCAGTTTTGTGCAGGCGCTCGATGCCGAGAAAGCCAACCCGACCCTGGTGCAAGTGATCGTCACGATGGCACGCCAACTCGGTTTAAACGTGGTCGCCGAGGGCGTCGAAACCCTGGCGCAAGTCCGTTCGTTGTCACTGCTGTCTTGTGACCGCCTGCAAGGCTTTTATTTCGCGCATCCGGTCCCCGCCAATGACCTCGAGGAGAAACTGACACGAATCAATTCTTAGCGGATGTTTATGAAGTTCATTTTGAAAAAAATCCTCAAGGGTTTGATGTGGTTTTGGCTCCAAGCTCTAAGCCATAAGCTCTAAGGAACAGCGTTTTTGGCTTGGAGCTTAAAGCTTAAAGCCCTGCTCGAGAAACCTATCGATACAGGCGCTCGGCGCGGCTATTGCCCTTGTGGTACGAAGTCCAATTCGATTTACCTTGTGCACGACAATACTTTAAGACAATGCAGCAACAAGAATTCAAACTTGTGCTAGCCTAAAGTCCTGCAACTTTGGGCTTGGAAGTCATGCCATCTGGCGTGATCTATTCCGAAACACTTGGAATGAAGGCAACAAACCGTCACCGCGACCCGTTTGGGCGGCATCGACAAAACCGTCTCTCGAGTGAACGTTTAAATCAATTGCTCTTGCTTCTTTTTTGATGCAGGTGTCATTCACAACTCAAAAAATACCAACCGCGCAAAGAGACAACCGCGCAAAGAGAGGTGTTCTATGGCAAGCAAAAAACCAGCTCCCACGCGTCCAGCAAAAGCCGCAGCAGCCAAAGAAAACAGCACCACACCAACGGTTCCAAATAGAATTTATGCCCAAGCCTCCCCGCACTCTCAGGGCGGCACCAGCATGTTCGAGTCCCAAGAGTTGATCAACTCGAGCACCGCCGCCAATTTTTTATCCGACCCAGAACTGGTCAACCGTGCGGTCTTGCGGCTGCGCGATGCTGGTTTTGAAATATTACAAGTCAGTGCCCTCACCATCAACATTGCCGGCAGTCCAGAAACCTACAAAAAGGCTTTTGAAACGACCATCGTCGCCGATGAACGAAGCGTGATCAAAGAACTCGGTGAGCGCACCACCGCCACCTTCCTCGACTCGAGCGACACGGGCTTATCGGGTTTGATCAACACCGTCGGCACCCGATTTGAGGACGTGCTCGAGGGTGTCGCCATCGAGGAGCCGCGTTATTTCATGGCTCCGTCAATGTTCGCGCCGCTCAAATCCTACTGGCATTTGCGCGTCCCGGGCGACATTTCGCTGGGTTGCAACGCCGACCGTGCGCACCGTGGCGGGATCACGGGTCGCGGCATCAAAATTGCGATGGTCGATTCAGGGCATTACAGCCATCCGTTCTTCGCTGGTCGCGGCTACCGCGTCTCCCCCGTGGTGTTGGGTCCAGCCGCCGCCAACCCCGCCAAGGACGAAAGCGGGCATGGCACCGGCGAATCCGCCAACATTTTTGCCGTCGCGCCAGACATTCAATTGATGCCCGTCAAAGTCAATTTTGTGAATTCCATCGGCGCGTTCAACGCCGCCGTCGCCCTCGCGCCAGACATTATCACCTGCTCTTGGGGCAGCAGCAACCAATTTGGACCCCTCAGCGCCGCCGACCAAGCCCTGGCTGGCGCCATATCCGTGGCGGTGGCTTCTGGAATTACCGTGGTGTTCTCGGCGGGCAATGGGCACTGGGGTTTCCCGGGGCAGCACCCAGATGTGATCTCGGCGGGCGGCGTTTTCATGAACCCCGACGAGAGCCTGCGAGCCAGCGATTACGCCAGCGGTTTTATGTCCAACATTTACCCAGGTCGTCGCGTGCCAGATTTGAGCGGTTTGGTTGGCATGAAACCCAAAGCCATTTACATCATGTTGCCGATTGAACCTGGTGACGAAATTGACTCCACCCCCTGGAACGTCCCTGGCGGTTTGCAGGGCGGCACACACCCCAACGGTGACGAGACCACCGACAGCGACGCTTGGGGCGCTTTCAGCGGCACCTCGGCGGCGGCTCCGCAACTGGCGGGTGCAGCCGCATTGGTCAAACAAGCCTGCCCAAACCTCAAACCCGCCGACATCCGCGACATCCTGAAAAAATCGGCTCGAGATGTCACCACGGGCAATTGTAACACCAGCACTGGCGGCAACCCTGCCACCGTTGGACCCGACACCGCCACCGGCAACGGTTTGGTTGACGCCCACAAAGCCGTGCTGCTGGCAAAAGTCAAATGTCTTGGACCTGTCTTGCCGATTCAACCGATTCAGCCCGTGCAACCGATACAACCCATTCACCCAATCGTACCGGTACTGCCAATTCAACCCGTGCAACCGATTGTGCCGCCGATCAAACCACCAATTCAACCGATCAGACCCATCGCGCCCATCGTCCTGCCATCGCCCGTCGAGAACCCGCAGGACAACTCGAGCCAAAATTTCAACCGTGGACTGTCCGAAGATGACATTGCCGCACTCGAGGAATTGATTGTGCGAGACGATTTGAAATTGTAATCGCGCGGTTGATGCCATTGCACCAGTAAACCTGATCCAGCCTCGAGGTGATTCTCAAAAACCATTGTGCTTTAGGGGCGCATGGCAATGCGCCCCTACGTTGAAACCCATACCATGAAAACAAAACCTTCAAAAATCTTGCTGCTCAGTATGCCCTTCGGTGCGCTCAACCGTCAGGCGCTCGGCATCAGCTTGTTAAAAGCCGCATTGCTCGAGCGCGGTGTGGCGTGTGATTTGCGTTATTTTACGTTTGACTTTGCCGAATTTATTGGGCTTGAAGATTACCAGTGGATCAATTTTGAATTGCCGTACACCGCGTTTGCTGGCGACTGGATTTTTACGCAAGCACTCTATGGTGCTCGAGCCAGCCAAGATGCGGCATACATCAACGAGGTGCTGTTTGAAACTTGGCAACTCGAGCCTGATGCGGTCAAACGCTTGCGGGCGGTACGGGCGAAGGTTGAAGGGTTTTTGGATTTTTGCCTGGATGTGGTGCCTTGGCAGGATTACAAGATGGTCGGGTTCACCTCAACGTTTGAGCAAAACATTGCCTCCTTGGCGCTGGCAAAACGCCTTAAAGCCAAATTTCCACAGTTATCCATCGTGTTTGGCGGCGCGAACTGGGAAGCCACGATGGGACTCGAGTTGCACAGGCAGTTCGGGTTTGTGGATTACGTCTGCTCTGGCGAGGCGGAAGAAAGTTTTCCAGCACTGGTCAACGTTGTCTCGAACGATCAACTCGGGTTTTTGGGCACGATTCCTGGCATCGTGTACCGCCAAGATGGGGCGTCCATCAGCACCGGTTTTCCGCGATTGATCAAGAACATGGATTCGCTGCCGATGCCCGATTACTCCGATTACTTTGCGCAACTCGAGCGCTCGGTCACCAGCACGCCGATCACGCCAAGTTTGTTGTTTGAAACCTCGAGGGGCTGCTGGTGGGGTGCGAAATCGCATTGTACTTTTTGCGGTTTGAACGGCGGTAGCCTGAGCTTTAGAAGCAAGAGCCACGCCAGGGCAATGTCCGAACTCGAGTTTTTAAGCGGCACTTGGGGCATTGAAACGCTCGAGGTGGTGGACAATATTTTGGACATGCACTACTTCGAGACGTGGTTGCCGCTTTTGGCGGCAAAACCCGAAAAACACCTATTGTTTTTTGAGATCAAAGCCAACCTGAGCCGCGAACAGGTCGAGCTGCTGGCAAAGGCTGGAATTTACCGTGTGCAACCAGGGATTGAAAGTTTAAGCGACCATATTTTAAAGCTGATGCGCAAGGGCACGACCGCGCTGCGCAACGTGCAACTTTTAAAATGGTGTTTTGAAGCTGGCATCGGTGTAGACTGGAACATCCTGTACGGCTTCCCAGGCGAGACCCAAAATGATTATGACGCCATGCTCGAGATGCTACACACCATCCGCTTCTTGCAGCCTCCTGCCGCGTGTGGCGCAATAAGGCTGGATCGTTTCAGTCCCAACTTTGACCAGAGCCTCGAGTTTGGTTTTGAAAACGTGCGCCCGATGAAACCGTATCAATACCTCTACCCTTTTGCGCCCGAAATTTTGCACAAGATTGCCTACTATTTTGATTACGATTACGCCAAAAAAGCCGACCACGAACCCGCACAAAACCATTACGCTCGAGCCGTGATCGCGTTTGTGGATCAGTGGAAACGATATCCTGAAACGGGCAAATTGTACGGGATTGCCAGCCAAAATAGCCTCAAATTGATCGACTCGCGCAGCAATGCCACCTGTCCAAGCCTCGAGTTGCGCGGCGCGGACCGCACGATTTACGGGTACTGTGATGCCATGCACAACCTCGGCAGCATCATGAAGAAACTGGCGGAAGAATATCCAGAACAGCAATTTGAAGCCTCGAGCGTCAAAGAGTTTCTCGGGTCACTGGTGGCACACAAACTGATGGTTTCGGACGGTACGAATTACCTGGCACTGGCGTTAAATGCCGCGCCAGCCAAACGAACTGAGCCTCGAGCAGTTGTTCAAACCCAACCTCGAGTCGAATTGGTGGCGCAATGAAACACCTCATTTCTGC
>CAXTTL010000249.1:0-7110 GCA_964247135.1 uncultured Deinococcales bacterium
ACCGTGAATCAATTGCGCGGTTTTGGGCGCGAGTGCGGCAAGAGATTTGATGCCCGCTCGAGCGCGACCTGCGGCAATCCCCTCGAGCAATTCTCCGATGGCGAAGAAAAACACGACCACCGCACCTTCGGGCGCTTCACCGATGATGATTGCGCCAATCGCGGCGATGGACACCAGAAAGTTGATGCTGAAAAAATCGCCGACCCGCATGGATGCCAGGGCTTTTTTCACCAGTGGAAACACGCCGACCAAAGTCGCGGCGATGTAACCATAGACGGCAAGCTTGGGCGCGACCAACCCCAGCAAGTACGCCAACAACAACAAGCCGCCGCTCGAGATGACCAGTTGCCCTTGTCGGCTTTGATACCAAGGTTTGCCCTCGTCGCTCGAGTCGTTGTGATCGTGCGCGTGTTCATAGTCGTGCAAATCCTCATGAGCTTCTTCGGGTTTCTCGAGCAGATCAACTTCGCTTTTGGTGACGCTGAATTTGGCTTTGGCGTTGCTTGTTTTCGGCATGGCTTTAACCTTGTAACCAAGCGGTTCAATGATTCTTGCAAAATCCTCGAGTTTGGTTTTGCCCGCGTCAAAACCAACCGCCAATTTCTGCGTCGAAAAGTTCACTTTGCTCGAGGTGACTCCAGGCATTCGGGTGACGGCGGTTTCGACTTTGCGGGCGCAATCGGCGCAATCCATGCCTTCGACCAGAAAGTTGGCGTGGTCGTGATGGCTCGAGATGCCCGAGGCGATGGTTTTGATCTGGGTTTTTAAGGTCTCGAGCGAATCGCTGGCATCAATTTCGATGCTGCGTTCAGACACGTTCACGCTTGAAACCCCTGGCATGGTTTGCAATTTTTGCTCGAGTTGATTTCGGCAATCATTGCAGTTGATCGCGTCGGGCAGCATTTCGCGGGTTGAAAGGACTTGCAACATCCATAAAGTCTAGCAGATCAATATTGTCACGAACGTTGTTGGGAACGGATTCTCAATTGAGAACGTACAATGTTCAGGATTTGGAGGAATTCATGGAACAACCTGGAATCTGGACTCGAGTGCTCGCATTTGTGAAGGGCGAAGTCAACACGAATTTGCTCGAGGCGTTTAGACGCGCAGGGGCAACGATTCATGAGCAACTCGACCGCGCCGAAAAAACGCGGTTTGAACTCAAAGCCGATGGACAAAACGCTTGGACTGCGGATACCGCCGCGCAACTTGAGCTTTTATGCACCTGGAATGCGTTCGCGCTGCAAACTTTGGGCGATGAATTTCTGGATTCCGATTATGCCGCCGACCCCAGCACGGTTGGTTTTGTGCCCAAAATCACCGCCGAGCAAAGCCAGAGTTTTTACGATCAGGTCGAACGCTGGCTGTCACGGGCACGACAGGCTGGCAGCAACTCGAGTTATCAGATCGACGTGGACCTGCCTGCAACCCTGCCGCCCTGGTCAGAAGTCGAACCCTGCCCGCGACCGCATCTCGAGGCGCTCATGGGCGCCCTGAAAGCCATTCGTCCACGGTTGGAGGCTTTGTTTGCGAATTTTGAAAAAGATGGCACGCCAACCGAGCACCAAAAGACCCTCGAGTATTTGCGGCAACTCTTAGCCGAAGCCAACACCAAAGCCGATTATGTGGACAGGTTGTACCAACCCAAAGCCAGCCAAGAATTGCACGAACGCATCGAAGAGCATGTGCAAAAGGCGCTCGAGATTTATTACACCATCGGGCAGTGTCTCGCCATGCCAGAGCTTGCCAAACACCCCAAATCCAGCAAATCGCCGCATTTGGCACCGCCAAGCAAACTGCCAGCCCTGCCCAACCAGCCTGGTTTTGACATGTGGATCATGACCGACCCGAACGCCGTGAACACTTTAAAACGCGACGCTCGAGCGGTGATTGTCATGAAAGAAATGTGGCATTACAACCCCGACCCCAAGAAAACCCTGGAAATCTGGACTGAGATTGAAAACGCCCGCAAACGCGGCGATATCGATTACGCGCATTACCCCAACGGCAGCCGCGTCGGACATTATTTTTGCACGCCGTGGGCACCGATTTACGTGGCAAAACGCCCGATCAAGATTGCTGGCGAACGCCTTGGAACATCACAACAATTTGCGTTTGAGGCTGCGGCAGAAGGCGTGCTTGTCGGCGAAGAGTTTAAACTCGAGATTGTGAAAGGAAATTTTAAACCTTCAGAACTGGATTACTGTGACCCTCGAGAACCCTCGCCGCATGACGATTGAATTCTGAACGCAGAAGAATCTCGAGCCATAAACTTGTGGCTCGAGATTGCTGTTCAAATCCGTTTTTGCTCGAGCATCCAGGCGAACACTTTGGGATTCGCGTAGGTTTTGCTCCAGGAATCATGTTTGGCGTGTTTGTAAATTTTAAATTTCACGCGTTTGCTGCCGTATTTTTTCAGCGCCTCGACCATTCTTTCGCTGTACTCGAGCGGCACAACATCGTCTTTCGCCCCGTGAAAAACCCAAACGGGCAGGTGCGTGATTTCACTGGCGAAAAACGGCTCACCACCACCACAAATCGGCACAATCGCGGCAAAACGCTTCGGGTGCCGGATTGCCAGTTCCCAAGTCGCAAAACCGCCCATGCTCAAACCCGTGACGTAAATTCGGTCTGGGTCCACGCGCAGGGTTTGCTCGAGTTTATCAAGCAAAGCGGTCAGTGCTTCGCTGTCCCACCAGGTATCGCTTGGGCATTGCGGACTGACGACAATGCAGGGCAACTCGAGTCCAGCCTCGAGCACTTTGGGCAGTCCGTGTACTTTGATTTTCTCGAGGTCATTGCCACGTTCGCCGCCGCCGTGCAAAAACAGTATGAGTGGGAATCGTTCTTTGCTGGTGCGGTAGCCTTTTGGCAGTGACAGCAGGTACTCGAGCTTGACGTTTTTAACGATTTGCGTCTCGAGTTTTTGCTTGCGTTGCGCGGCGCTCATGATCGCACCTCGAGTAACTTCTCGAGCCTTTCCACATAGGTTTTTAACACCTCAAAGGTTTCGATCACGGCGTCGGGTTTGCTTAAATCCACACCAGCAATTTTCAGTGCCTCGAGTGGATAAACGCTTGAGCCTGCTTTGAGAAACTCGAGATAATGTTCGCTCGAGTTTGGCTTGCCGTCGATGATGCCCTTGGACAAAGCGTGAGCGCCAGCAATGCCCGTGGCGTACTGATAAACGTAAAAATTGGAGTACAAATGCGACGAAAATTTCATCCAAGTTGACCCGATGCGTTCACGGTCAAATTCGACGGCATCGCCGTAACCTTCACGGAATAAATTGGCGCACAGTTCGATCAAGGCATCAGCCGTCAGGGTTTCGCCGCGCTCAACGCGTTCATGCACCTCGAGTTCAAAGCGTGCCAGGGTCGGCATGACAAAAAAGTAACGGTGAAAATTCGCAAAAGCCTCCTCGAGCAACGCGATTTGAAACTCTGGATCGGTGTTGGTTTTGAACAGATAATCGCGCACCAAAGCCTGATTGAAATTGCTGGCAACCTCGGCGACAAACAGCGTGTAATTGGCATAAATCGGCGGCTGATTCTGCCAGGTGAAATACGAGTGCATCGAATGCCCAAGCTCGTGCGCCAGCGTGGAAAGTTCAAACAAACTGTCGTGATAACTCATGAAAATAAACGGGTGCGTGCCCCGTGTTCCCGTGCTGAACGCGCCGAGACGCTTGCCCTTGTTCGGGTACACATCCACCCAACGCTGCTCGAGCAAACCGCGTTGCATGATGGCATGGTATTCCTGCCCCAAAGGTTTCATGCCCGCCAGAATCCAATCGCAAGACTGCGCATAAGACACGACGGGCGGCTTCTCTGAGAGTGGCGCGAAGACATCGGCTTCGGACAGTTTCTCGAGTTTTAACCACTGGCGGCGCAAATCCCAGTACTTGTGCCACATCGGAATATAGGTTTTAAAGGTGCTGACCAAGTTGTGAAAGACCTCGAGCGGAATGTGTTCGGGGGTCAATGCCGCGTCCAAACTCGAGTTGTAATTTCTGGCTTTGGCGCGGAACACATCTTGTTTGATACCGGCACTGAGGGCGCTCGCCATCGTGTTTTTAAATGCCAGATGCCCGTCGGAATACGATTGCCAAGCCGAAATGCGCAGTGTTCGATCTGGGCTGGTCAATAAATTTCGCAAGGTCGATTGTGCCACCTCAAAACTTGCGCCGCTCGAGTCGGTGGCGGAACTGAATTTGAGGTCGGCATTGACCATGATGCCGTGCGTTTGTGCCGCCTGCGAGAATGGTTCTGACACCGCGCCAAGAAGCGTTTCCACCTCGCTCGAACGCACATGCGGGCGTGACTTCTCGAGGGTTTCAAAAGAATGCTGGTAGACCTCAAGTTTGGGTTCTTGCGCGATCAATTGCTCGAGCTTGCTTTGTCCGAGCGCCAGCAATTCGGGTTGACCAAACGCCACAAGCGAGGCAAAATTTGCCGCGACGCTCGAGACTTGCCCTGACATGATGTTCGCCGCGTTGTCTTCCGCATCCACAGATCGGAACAAGGTGGCGTAAACGCTCAACTTTCGCAAACGCGCCCGCAAGCCGTCAAGCACATTCAGAAACTCGAGCAGCACCGCACCAGAATCGCCAAGCCGCCCAGCAAAACTCGAGACAAAACCCATGTCGGCTTTGAACGCCGTTAACGCCGCGTCCCAGTCGCTGTGCGCGGCAAAAATACTGCTGGCATCCCAGGTGAATTCGGAATTGACTTCGGAGCGTTTGGGCAAAATTTGTTGAGCCATAGACCAGTCTAACAGTTTCGGTCTGCGCCGCTCGAGTCAAAAGTGACGTTGTTAAATTCTTGGAACGAAACTTCATCAAAGCGCGTAACATGAAATCAATGGAGACACCATGCAAAAACGTTTGATCGCGGCTGTCCTGTTCGCCCTTTGTTTCTCGAGCATCATCGCCCAATCCCAACTCTCAAGCACCCAACTTGAGGCGCGGGATTGGGTCAAAGCCAACGCCATTCCAATTGCAAGTTTAAACGCCGAATCAGGACTCGATGACCTCGATCCAGTGAAAAACTTGGTTGGGGACGCGAAAATTTTGGCGCTCGGTGAAGCCACGCACGGCACGAGCGAATTTTTTAAACTGAAGCACCGAATGCTCGAGTACCTGGTCAAAAAACAAGGTTTTACGGTTTTTGCCATCGAAGGCAGTTGGGCGAGCGCCTTTGAAATCAACCGTTACGTGATGGGTGGGGAAGGCAACGCTCGAGATTTACTGAACAAATACGCCCGCGTGATGTGGCCATGGCGCGTGAACGAAGTGCTGGATTTGATCGAATGGATGCGGGTTTACAACGCTCGAGCCGACACCATCATCAAAGTTCAATTCACCGGTTTTGACATGCAAGAACCCGTGCCAGCCGTGGATTGGCTGACCGATTACCTCGAGCGGGCTGGTTCGGATCAGGTAACTCGAGTGAACGATTTGTTGGGCTGCATTCGATTTTCGCTGAACAACATTTTGGCTGTGGCGCGTTATACCAACGCTGGACTTCAAGGTGCATTGCGGTGTCAAACCAACATTGGCACGGTCAAAAAAATCCTCAGCAACCGCCGCAAAATCTTAGAACCAAAACTCGGCACGCTCGAGTTTAACCAGGCTTTACAGATGCAGCGTGTGCTCGAGCAAGCCAGCGCGTATTACACTGCCCGATTTATCATGGGCGATTTGTTCGGGGCGGTGGTCATGCGTGATGAATTCATGACCCAAAACGTGGCTTGGCTCGCCAAAAACTCGGGCACAAATGCCAAACTCGTGCTCTGGGCGCACAACGGACACGTGACCTTCAACCCCAACATGTCCTTGGGTTGGAAACCGATGGGCGCAAGATTGCGCGACCGTTTCGGCTCGAGTTACAAGGTTTTTGGCTTCTCGTTTTACACCGGAGATTTTTACGCGCAACTGCTCGACTCGAGCGACCCCACCCGCACCCTCGCCGCCGCCGTGCTCGGACTGGCAGCCAACCCCAGCATCAACCGCGTGCCGATGCCCGTGGCAAACAGTTACGAAACCGTGTTTCACGCTACAGGAATCCCGATGTTTATTTTGGGAACAGATACCAAGCTTGACACCTCGAGCGGCGCAAAATGGATGCAAGGACCTCACAAGCTTTACCTTGTGCCGCAAAACCTGCCGCCCTTCAAAACCCCGCCGCCCGATTGGATCAGTTACGACTCGAGGATTGGGCAAGATTTTGACGCGGTGATTTATGTGGATCAGACGCATCCGAGTACGCCGTTGTGATGAAGGACTCGAGCATGAACAACATCCGCATCATCAAAAACAAAACCGAACTCGAGGGAACGGTTTACTTTGAATTTCTCCCCGGTGCATTCAGTGGCATCTGCTGGAATGAAGGTTCGCTGTTCTTGGATGATGAAACGTTTGGGTTTCTCGAGATTGCCTTGGAAAAACATATTCCTGATTACGACCGTTACGAGTTCATAGAAATCAAATTGGAAGCGTGGCTCGAGGTTATTCGGGAATGGCAAGCCTTGCAATTGTTAATAAAAAATCACCGAAGCAAGCTTCGGAGTATTTCAAGCCCTTAACCCAAACCGCTAAACAAACTGTCTTGCGCCACAACTTCAACATCAAAACGCCGATACTCTCCTCCACCCTGCTGCTTCACGTACTCCCCGATCACCCGCTCGCTTCCGTGCTGTCCAACTGTTGCCATAAAATACCCCTTAGACCAAAACTCCCCGCCCCATAACTGTTTTTTTACTTTCGGAACTCGAGCGAAAATCTCCCGTGCTGTAATGCTCTTCACCATTTGCACAATCTTCTTTGGACTGTAATTCGGCACTGACTGAACCAGAAAATGCACGTGGTCTTGATCTGCCCCAATCTCGAGAAATTCGATCTCGTACCTTAACTCAATCTCTTCACACACAGCTTTTAATTCGCGTTCGACTTCGGCTGTGAACACGGCTCTTCGATATTTCGCAGGACAAACAAGGTGATACAAAAGCACCGTTACATTATGACGCTTATGAAGAAATTTGCTCATGCCCTAGCCTAAACCCAGTGCGAAACGAACGAAGCAAGCTTCGAGGAATAAACCCGCAGAGATT
>CAXTTL010000250.1:0-7109 GCA_964247135.1 uncultured Deinococcales bacterium
TCTTGGTCATGAACGCTTGTGCCCTCGAGTGGCAGGCGTGTGCCAGCTTTAAACTCGAGAATTCCCGTGATGGCTGCGCCTGTCGGGATTGGGAATTCAACTCGAGCCTCTGGAGTTGTGGGTCGGTGCAGTTTCATAATTTTCAGTATAGCCCTCGGGCAAGTGTAATAGAATGACGTTGTGAAATTTCAACAACATACGCCCAAAGAATCCACGCCCATCTGGGTTTGGGCTTTGGTGATCGCGGCTGGCGTCGGACTTGGATTAATTTTGAAGCCGCTTTTGCAAGGCGGCTCGAGCGGTGCTGTGACTCCTGGAACTCCCAGCGTGCGCTGCGCCGGAAGTGAGGGTTCTGAACTCGCGCTCTCCGAATTTATTCAGGGCGGCGGACTCGAGACCGGTTCGATTTCTGGTAACAGCGTGACTTTTTCACGCCAGTATCAACTCGAGCGACCTGGACAACCCGCGCTCGGTTTTGATGCGCCGTCCGATGCCTCGAGCACGCCACTGGATTGCAAAAACGTGGCGTTTGGACCTGGACCTCGGGTCAGTTTTGCCAGGGGCGCGAATGCGGTGATTGTCGAACTGGTTGGACCACTGGTCAAAACCTTTGAAGCCAGCAAAGACACTGCCTTAAATAAATTATTGCTCGAGCCGCGCTGGAAATTGGCTTTAAAACTCGAGGATTACCAGGCAAGCCTGCCACAAATTGATGAAGCGGGCAAAAATGTGCGTTTAACCTTGGATCGAATTGCCCTCAATCGCAATTTTCCAGCCAAATTAATCATGCAATCCAAAGATGGTGGCTCGAGTTGGCAGTTTATGGCGCAACAGAGTTTGCAGGGTTTTTAAGGCAGGATTTCAAGCTGTCGCTCGAGATTTAAAGATATTCTGAGGTATCCGATTGTGGGTATCTCTGGTTGTACTTTATTGCCATGAATTCTCAATCATAAAATGCTGTTCATTTGAGCAATTTACAATCCAGTAAAGAGAATGTTTTTGAGAATTTACCCAAGGGTTTTTGACTTGCTGCACAATTCTTGATTCGGTTCTTTTGTTTTCACTTCTTTGTTGCGACTTGTTCTTTGAAACATTTAAGTATCAAGTAAGAACTCTTGGTTTGAAATCCAAATCCAATTGACAGCAATGAAACGGTTTTTAACTTGGGTTGAACCGAGAATCATTTCAAATCAGCAAGGATTGAACTCGAGATGGGAATAACATCGATTTTCAAAATTCGCAAAAGTTCTCTTGATTCTCAAGCTCGAGTTTATAAAATCTCGAGCACTTAACACCATCAAAATACAGCTTGATTTGACAAATACAAACATCAATGCTTAACATAAAAACCTATGGCATACAAAACTGTGGATCAAATCATTTCGGAAAACACCTCGTACAAAGGTGCAAGCCTCTACAACGCAATCGTCAATGCGATCAAAGACGGTGGATTGAGTGGCAAAGCCATTCCACTGAACCGCAACGATGCGAACAGCAAGTTCAAACTTGCCAAAGCCACCTCACGCAGTGGCAAAAGCGCCACCCGCGAAGTCACAAACTTCGTGATCATTGACCAAGCCGCGTTTGAGAACTGGTTTAACTCTGCCAAAGCAGGCATTCGCACCACCAAAGTCCTCAACCGCGCACAAATGACCATGCCAAGCCTCGAGGACATTCAATCGGGTAAGTACACCCCAGAACAACTTCAAGAAATGGCAACCCACGTTGCAGGCAAGCGTTACGGCTCACACCGCGCCGGTCCACGCAAAGCCAAAACCACCGGTACGGGAAAACGTGGTCGCCCAGCCAAGAATGCTGGTAAAGTCGCCAAAGAAGGCAAGTAAAACCCAGTTTTAACCTCAAAGAGGGCGCGAACACTCGCGCCCTCTTTTTATTTCTCGAGTTTCACGACCTTGGAGTACACTAGACTCACCATGAGTCAAGCATTCTCTGATCTGCTTCACATCGAACGCAACCCAGGCATGGAACTCGATCTCGAGTGGGTCATGCGCACCAAAATCAATCGCAGCGCGGTTGAACGACGCTCGAGCACCATTCCGACGCGGCGCACCGTCAAAAAAGATTGGCAGGCGGCGTGGTTGCTCCGAGCCATCACGCTGATTGACCTGACGACGCTGGCTGGCGATGACACCCCAGGCAATGTGCAACGTTTGTGCGCCAAAGCCAGACAACCCGTTCGCGCCGATTTGCTCGAGGCAATGAATGCCAGCAACTTGGGCATCACCACTGGCGCGGTTTGCGTCTATCACGCCCTGGTCGAAACCGCCGTGAAATCGCTCGAGGGTTCAGGCATTCCCGTTGCCGCCGTGTCCACAGGTTTCCCCGCAGGCTTAAGCCCGATGCACACCAAACTCGAGGAAATTCGCTCGAGCGTGAAAGCTGGCGCGAAAGAGATTGACATTGTGATTACCAGAGGCAACGTGCTGCGTGGCGACTGGGAAGCTTTGTACCGAGAGGTCAAAGCCTTCCGCGAAGCCTGCGGCGAAGCACACCTCAAAGTCATCCTTGGCACTGGCGAACTTGCCACACTCACCAACGTCGCTCGAGCCTCATTGGTGGCAATGATGGCGGGTGCAGACTTTATCAAAACCAGCACGGGCAAGGAAAGTGTCAACGCCACCCTGCCGATCAGCCTGGTCATGGTGCGCCAAATTCGCGCGTACCTCGAGCGGACCAATTTCAAAATCGGTTACAAACCCGCCGGCGGCATTCGCGCCGCCAAAACCGCCCTCGAGTACATGTTCCTCCTCAAAGAAGAACTGGGCAATGAATGGCTCGAGCCTCATTTGTTCAGGTTTGGTGCGAGTGGATTGCTGACCGATATTGAACGGCAACTCGAGCATTATGTGACTGGGGCTTACTCGAGCGTTCGTCGTCATCCGATGGTTTGATATGCCAAAACGTGACATTTACCATGCCAGTGTCAAAAAAGCCCTCGAGTTGGACGGTTGGGAGATTACGCATGACCCACTTTCGTATCGAATAGGCAATGACCAAATATTTATTGATCTTGGTGCAGAACGGGTGATTGGTGCTCAAAAAGGAACACTTAAAATTGCTGTTGAGCGCGAATAGCCCGTTAGGTGCTATATCATGAGCAAGAAAGTCAAAAGTTTTCTCAGTCCTTCACCACTGACAGATTTACAAGAGGCTATCGGTCAATTTGTTTTGTACAAAGAATTTCTCGAGGAACTTGAACCAAACCGAATTATGGTCTTAGCCATTCCTGAAAGTGCAGCGCCACTCTTTGAACAACGCATTGGTCAACGACTTCTAAAATCTCAAAACTTTGTTGTGATCGTCTATGACGTAACGAAAGAGGTGATCTTCAGATGGCTACCGCAAATCCCCAAGACATAAATATCATTGAAACGATTCTCAAAGAATGGCTCGAGTATGGCTACAAAGACACTGGTTTAACCGTGTTCGATACTGAGAATTTGCATTTTATGTTGCTCGAGGTAAGCTGGAAAGGAACTGAGCGAATTCATCGAATTGTTACCCATGTTGATATTATTGATCATAAATTTTGGATTCAACAAGACCGTACATCAACTGGTGTTGGTGTTGACCTCGAGCGTGCAGGAGTTCCTAAAAACCGTATTGTACTGGCATTTTATCCGCTTGAACATCGAATTCATGGAGAGTATGCGCCACAATAAAGTTAACTCGAGCGTCCGTCATCATTCAATGGTGTAGGGTAGCAATTTGAAATGTTGGAACTTGAGATTTTCCGAGAGTATTGTGCAATAAAATGAAACCTAAAATTTAAGGGGTTGAAATCATCAATGGAAGATACTTCTGAATTAACTGAAATTAAAAGACATTTAAATGGATTAATGGAACAAATTCGTGAAATTAACTCATTAATAAATTTAATTATTAATATAGGCGAAAATATGGAAGATTATTTAGCTATTTCAAAAAAAGCGCCATTCTTTTTTGGATATGGGTTAAACTCTCTTTATCGAAGCTTAATAATTGAAACTTACAATTTATTTGATACTAATAGAAAAGATAGCAGATACAGCTTACACATCTTGCTTGATAAAATTAAATTAAATCTTAACAATATTGAAAAAAATGAAATTAGTAAGGATAATTTACTTGAGGCATTAAAAACACATGAATTAAGAATAGTTGGCAATGAAAAAATTAACGAAATAATTAAAGAAAGAGAAAATATTGTCAAAATAATTAAAGAGTATAAAAAAAATCTTAATAAGAGAGAAAATAATCTTAGTGAAAAACGATTAAAAGCTAAAGAGAATATAAAAATAATGCTCCAAAAAATAAAGATAAAAAAAGATCAACTTAACAAAGATGAGATAAAGATCAAAAAAGATTTGGAAACAATGAAAAAAAATATACAGTTGAGGAGCAATTTTTTTGCTCATTGGCAGACTCCATTTCTAGATGATCCTGTTGAAATAGCCAAAAAATATAGTATTTTAATTTCAGACGAACAAAAACTAGTGCAAACCGGAAAAGAAATATTAGCTTTTTGGTGCAAACAGCTTTCTTGTAGTAATTGTGAAATAGGCACTTATGAAGCAGGTGACTTCATTCGGCTTATTAAAAAAATAAATACCGATAAAAACTTAGAGTAGAACATACTCATCCATGTTCTTTGAGGAGCTAATATGCCAAACGTTGCTGAACTTTTCCAAACCCTACCTTACGGCTCTGCGCCTGAATCCGACTCCGAAGCCGTCGCGTGGCTCGAGCGTCACAAGCACAAATTCGATTTGTTTGTTGCTGGAAAATGGGTCAAGGCAAAATCTGGCTCGAATCTCGAGACGTTGAACCCTGCGAATAAGAAAGGGCTGGCGAGTTTCGCGGTCGGAAATGATGCGGATGTCGATGCGGCGGTCAAGGCGGCACGAAAGGCATTCCCTGCATGGTCGGCGCTGTCGGGTCATGCTCGAGCCAGGTACTTGTACGCGTTGGCAAGACTGGTGCAAAAACACAGCCGTTTATTTGCGGTACTCGAGACTTTGGACAACGGCAAGCCAATTCGTGAGACTCGAGATATTGACATCCCGCTCGTGGCGCGTCATTTTTACCATCACGCGGGTTGGGCGCAGTTGCTCGAGACAGAATTTTTGGGGTTTAAAGCCCTCGGTGTGGTCGGGCAGATTATTCCTTGGAATTTTCCGTTGTTGATGCTGGCTTGGAAAGTCGCGCCTGCGTTGGCGGCTGGCAATACGGTGGTGCTGAAACCCGCCGAGTTCACGCCCCTCACCGCGTTGTTGTTTGCCGAAATCGCGCTCGAGGCTGGAATTCCTGCGGGTGTGATCAACATTGTCACAGGCGACGGCGAGACGGGCAAAGCAATTGTCAACCATGCGGGCGTGGACAAAATCGCGTTTACGGGCAGCACTGAAGTCGGTCGTTTTATTCGCGCGGCAACCGCTGGCAGTGGCAAAAAACTGAGTCTCGAGCTTGGTGGAAAATCACCATTTATTGTCTTTGAAGATGCCGACCTTGACAGTGTGGTCGAAGGTGTGGTCGATGCGATTTGGTTCAATCAAGGCGAGGTTTGTTGCGCGGGCAGCCGAATTTTGGTGCAAGAAGGCATTCAAGAAAAACTCGAGGCAAAACTGAAAGCCAGACTCGAGACCTTGCGCGTCGGCAATCCGCTCGAGAAGAACATTGATGTTGGGACGTTGGTGTCCAGCGAACAACTCGAGCGCGTGACTTCGTTGGTGGCGAAGGGTGTGTCTGAAGGCTCGAGTTTGTGGCAACCGAAAACCGCTTGCCCCACGACGGGTTATTTTTTCCCGCCAAGTTTATTCACCAACGTTCAACCCAGCAGCACGATAGCCCAACTCGAGATTTTTGGTCCAGTGGTGGTGATGATGTCGTTCCGCACGCCAGAAGAGGCGGTGGCATTGGCGAACAATACGGTTTATGGACTCGCCTCGAGCGTCTGGACGGAAAACATCAACCTCGCGCTCGATATTGCCCCGAAAATCAAAGCGGGCGTTGTTTGGGTCAATTGCACCAATCAACTCGATGCCGCCGCTGGCTTTGGAGGTTATCGTGAGAGCGGTTTTGGTCGTGAGGGCGGGCGCGAGGGCATGTTTGAATACCTCAAACCTGATTGGAAAAAAACTGCAAAATCTCCAGAAAGGGCGCAGCAAGCAGCGCCCCTACGTGAAATAAATTCAGACGAAAATTCAACCTCGAGCTTCCCCACCTTAGACCGCACCCCAAAACTGTTCATTGGCGGCAAGCAAGCCCGTCCTGACAGTGGTTACTCGAGTGCCATTTACGGCTCGAGTGGCAAGCTCTTGGGCGAGGTTGGCGAAGGCAACCGCAAGGATGTGCGCAACGCCGTCGAAGCCGCGAACGCCGCGAGTGCTTGGGCAAAAACCACAGGACATTCTCGAGCGCAAATCTTGTATTACATTGCCGAGAATCTCTCGGCTCGAGAAAGCGATTTTGTGACGCGAATCTCGAGCATGACGGGCAACAAAAAACTGGCGAAACTCGAGGTGGAAAGCGCAATCTCGAGGTTGTTCACGTATGGCGCGTGGGCAGATAAGTTTGATGGCGCGGTGCATAACGTGCCGATTCGGGGCGTGGCGCTTGCCATGAATGAACCGATTGGCACGATGGGTTTGATCTGCCCTGAAGAATTTCCGTTGCTCGGTTTGATCTCGATGGTTGCACCCGCCATTGCCATGGGCAACACCGTGATTGCCATTCCAAGCCAAACCCATCCGCTTGCTGCCACCGATTTTTACAGTGTGCTCGAGACTTCGGATGTGCCTGCTGGCGTGGTGAATATTGTGACGGGTGACTCGAGTGCTTTGGCGAAAACCTTGGCGGATCATTTGGATGTGGATGCGTTCTGGCACGCCAAACATGCCGAATTGATCGAACGAGCCAGTGCCGCGAATCTTAAACGAACTTTTAATCTGGAAGCTCGAGATTGGTTAAATGCTGTTCAAGCCGAAGGGCGCGAGTTTTTGCGTGAAGCCTCTCAAGTCAAAAACATTTGGATTCCATACGGAGAATAAAACATGATTACAGACCTGGCACACACGGCTTTCAGCGTTCATGACCTCGAGAAATCCTTG